>NZ_JBQEON010000055.1:0-34662 GCF_052045245.1 Burkholderia sp. 22313 | reverse complement strand
CTTAATCTCTAGTTCCAAGTGCAACACCTTGAATCAAGTAAGGTGTTGTGATGAAGAAGTACCAGCATCTGAGCGCGGAGGACCGCGCGGCAATCATGATCGAACGTCAGCGGGGAACCAGCATGCGAGAGATCGCACGGCGATTGGGGCGCAGCGCTTCGACGGTTTCTCGCGAACTGGCTCGTAATCGGAATGCGGCAACGCCGCGCTACGAAGCAACCCAGGCGGCCTCGTCCTATCGGCTTCGCCGTCGGCGCTGCGTACGGCGTCGTAAGTTGAGCGAAGGCAGTACGCTGTACTGGCATGTGCATCATCAACTGGTCTATCGACGCTGGTCGCCGCAGCAAATTGCTGCCAGACTCCGCGACATGCATCCAGACAATCCTGACCAGCGCGTCAGCCACGAAACGATTTACGCCGCGATCTATACCCATCCCCGAGGTGGACTCAAGCAGGCGATGATCGAGGCGCTTCGCCAAGAGAAGCCTGCGCGCGGCACCACCCGTCGAACCCTTGCGCGCAAGAGCTTCGTGCCGGATGAATTGCGCATCATTCATCGGCCTGAGCAGATTGAAACGCGGCAATGGCCGGGACATTGGGAGGGCGACCTCGTCAAAGGCGCGTTCAATCGATCCTGCGTTGGAACGCTGGTCGAGCGTAAAACACGGTTCGTCGTGCTGTGCCGCATGGACGGCTGTACCGCCCAAGACGCACTCGAGGGCTTCACGCGCCAGATGAAGAAGGTGCCGGCCTTCCTGCGTGAGAGCCTGACGTACGACCGTGGATCGGAGATGACCTGTCATGTCGAGCTTGCCGAGCGACTGAACCTCGATATCTGGTTCGCGGATCCATACGCTCCGTGGCAGCGCGGCAGCAACGAGAACACAAACGGCCTGCTACGCCAGTTCTTGCCAAAGGGCATGGACCTCTCGGGCGTCACGCAGACGCAATTGAACGATATCGCCAAGCTGCTCAATGGACGTCCTCGCCAGACGCTCGGTTGGAAAACGCCCGAGGAAGCCATGGCCATGGAACTGGCAGCCGAGGGGTTAGCAAAACGTTGCACTTGACTCTAGAAACCGCCCTGTCTGCGCGGCCTTTTCTATCGCCGGTTCAACGGCGATCACGGGCGGGATGTCGTTGTTCGCGCCACACTAACCGATCGGCCGATTCGCCTCCAGACGAATCGCGCCGATATGCAGCGCGGCGGCCGCGTCTCACATCGCCGTGATGACCAGCCTTCCCGGCTCGACAGCTATCCGCACCTTCTTTCCCGGCTCAAAACCCGCGTCGTTGATGAGTCACATTCCGCCAATCTTCATATACGGATAAAACGTCTTGGGCCTGGCGCTCATGTTTTTCGGAAAACCCCAGATTTCCTGGACCGTCACAAAGCGTTCCGTAATCGGGGGACGTGCTTTATCATTCGCCTTAGCCATGGGCAACTCCTAGATAGTTGGCTGTGGTTAGCGGGTCGTGAGTGTTGGTAGCACTTGCGGCCCGCGCTCGTTTACTGCGGTGCTTTGATGCTTTGATTTCCTCCCTTGTTACTGCTTCGATGAAGCTGTGATTCGACGGGGCTTACCACCCGCCTCACGTCCATTCGCGCGCGACGCACACGCGATCATCATTGGACACTCCTATTAGATCATCGCTAACGTCAAATATTTGCGGCTTGCGCGAACGTTAGCCATTAGGCCTAGGCATGCAATTTCGTCGGCTCCCGCCGGGCCATTGCATGCGCTGATGCGAACGGAAAACGTGAGCCAAGGCGGATGTAGATCGGCCTCGGAAAGCGACGATTCGAAACACTTCGGACGAATTGGACTCGTTGCAAGAGCACATTTCGATACAGACGCGAAAGCTGCCCCGTGACCAAGCCATCATACCTACAACCGGCGACCCGACGCATGAAATTAGATTGATGTGAGAGCTTGTCAGCTCCCGTAGTTCAAGAGCCGCTATCATCGGTTTGACAGATGACACAGGTTCGCACGCGATGCTTCTGTAGGTAGGTTCGCTGCATTGAAGATGGCGTGCGACATAGACGCATCTGTGCGTGGATTCCTCGACTTTTCCGCCCGTCAGCATCGAGCCGATCCGAAATGGCGAAGAGACCTTCATCGTCAAACGTGATGAGGCCGGCTTCGAATAGCGCATCTAGGTTAGCGAAGAAGCGGACGTTCATCCAACGCCAGATCAGCGTCCGCTTTCGATCCTAGCATCGATGGTCAGCAACCGGGCATTTGGTATCTTGGCCAACCGAGCTTGTCAATTCCTCAACACTGAGAATGCTATCTTATCGGATCAACATCATACGCCTCAACTGTGTCACCACTTTTTCTAACTTTAAATCGAACCCGCTGCTTCGCGACTAGAGATGCAGATGGATTCGAGAAGAAAAATCTTCTCTGTCCGTACAAGATAAATCCAAATTTCTTCTCCGGAATGAGCTGATCCACCGCACCAACGAAGACCGAGTCGAATGCACCTAAATCCTGTTGCGCTCCTTCATTTGACGTTGCATTCATGGAAAGATAAATCCTCTTACACTCATCGATTAGATCATCCGCAAGCTTCTTGTCTTGCGGCAGATCGCGCAAAGATCCAGATTGCGGGATTTCATTCAATAATTTGTCTAGCATTCCAGTGGCGATATCGAAATTGGCATCAAAATCCACTAAAGAGGTGTTCATGGAGTCGCAGTAGCGCTTGCAGTAGACTGGATCACTCAGGCGATTTTTGTTGAAAGGACCGCCAATCAGCATTCTGATCATGGTTGCCATATGAAAACGCCATTTAGCGAATTTTTTCCCTCCCCGCCGAATTCTCTCATTGGTCAAATAGATAAGGCGGCTGCTCATGAAGTACGGATATGGATCATGAGTCTCATTGAAGAGGACCGATTCGTTACCTTCGTTATAGTCCTTTAGCAATTGCCCGTAATAAAAATGAATCTTTTGTGGCTCTTCCAAAAAAATCGATACGAACGATTGAATTTGCGCCGGTATCGTTACAACTTTTGTTTGCTTTATTGAGCCATCTGAGTCGTATTGCCCGGGCCTACGCTCATAATATAAACGCTGCAGAATAGGAGTGCCTGCATAGAAAGCCTCCAATTCTTTGTGGAAGGATTGCAAGCCAGCAAATGCCTCAAGTTTTACCTCGGTCTGCCTATTCGTTGCCTTTGTAATCTTGTTTGCGATTTCAACGTTTTCCGTCTCAATCAGCTTAACGGTCACAAACTCACTGTCCGTCAGCAAGTCAGAATTTTTGTGCAAGACGTGACTTGTTTGGCACCCGTTCACCACCTGAAAATCGCGAACTGTAAACTCAGAGCCAACGGGATTGATTGATTTGCAGACAATCGTCACACCATTATTCAGCAGGACAAAAGCCTGCCTACTCGCGTCGTCCGCGGTGAGGGTTGCCAGTATCTCCCTATTTACCGAATTCTCGCCCTGATAGTCTCTCACGTTGTCATAGAAAACGTTTCTTAGTAATTTTCCGCTTTCGTCGCAAATAAGCTCCAGATATTCCTTGCAGGGAAGAATTCCAATGTACGCCCGCTTAACGCCTTGAATCTTCGGCAGCACTGTGTGCTTTTCAAAATTTATTTGCTTTGTTATTTTGTTTGATAGGCGGCGATACAGCGCCTTCAGCTTCTCTGGATTAACAAATTCAAGATTTACAGTCGAGAAAAGATTGGTGCCGCTTAGGAGGTTCAACTCTCCGTCCACCGTTTCCAGCATAAGCCTGTTTGGCGGGGAGGTGCTGGTGCTAACGTAGCGAAGTTCGACCGAGGGGTTTTCTGCAAATTTTATGGCATTCTTATATATTGCATCTTTGATCTTGTGCCATTCCCCGAGCGAATAATCTGCGGGCTTTGCATCCTTGGAGAAAAAATACCGCACTGCGCGAGTGAATTTCAGCACTGCCCCTTGATCTAGGGATGCAGAGGTTTTTGTTTGAACAAAGAGGAAGCGCGCCTCCATATTCTGTCTGGCTAGGCTTTCGACAGCGGTGCTTGACTGAACAAGTGTGTCGTTGATGAATATCGCAACGGAATCTATGCCGTTTGCATCGCCAACGGATAATTCCTCAGCATCGAAGTGCCCCTCATAGTCTTCTGCAACCAAACAATGTGCAGAAAAATATTCGAACTTTAAATGCTCCGCCTGATCCGCATGGTCATATCGGGTCGCGTAATCGTCGACATAGCTTTGGAGGATAAGATCATTCAATGGCGAACTCCTTGATTAAGAAAAAGAAGCCATGGCAGGCACTTCGCACCCTCCTTGATGGCTAACAAAGCGAATGCAACTCGATGCAATTGTCGTTCAACGCATCCACTTAGCCAAGACCTTATTGCTGAACTGTTGACCCCGGCCGCTGCTCGCGCCTGGCTCAATGATCGGCGCTCAGTCGTCCGGTGCAAATCGACTCTATCGTGGCCCACACGGGTCATAAAATTCACATGGGCGACCGTCTGAAACTTGCGGCGGATTCAACCGGTCGATGCCACAGATCAGTGATCTCCTTAAAGCATTCGCGGTCGAGATCTAGAAAAACGAAAGCCCACGCTCCCAAAAGCGTGGGCCGGATGAAAAGCCACCGACAGGATCGCAACGTCGACGTGCCCGGTTCGCCTGCAGCAAAACAACCGCAAGCGACCGGGACACGGCGCGCAAACGGCATCAGTGAACTACTGCACGACGCCTCACCTAGGCGAAACCACAATCGCCGCCCGCCGATTCTGCATTCTCCCGACTGGCGTCCGGTTATCCCCGACCGGATCGCTCTTGCCCTTCCCGACGATCGCGATCCGCTTCCCGTCCAGCCCCACATCCACCAGCTCGATCGCCACCACCTCCGCGCGCCGCCTCGACAATTCGAGGTCGTAAGCAGCGATCCCCTCATCATCCGAGTACCCATAAACCCGCACGCCATTGATCCCCGCCGACTTCAACGTCTTGCCTATCCGCTCGACAATCCGCCTCACATCCGGCTTCAGGTTATACCGATCGAAGTCGAACAGGATCGGCCCGGTCGCCCCGAACTCGAACCCCTGCCCGGTCTCCTGAAACCCGGCCGACGTCAGCGCCGTGACCTGCGTCTGCGTGAGCCCCCGATGAAGCGGCGGCGTCTGGCATCCGGCGAGCAGCAGGCACAGCAGCACCGCGCTCCCGGCGCACATCCGCCCAATGCTCACAGGCAACGAGCTTTTCATAATCGTCCCCTTCGTACGCACCCGCATCGCGAGCGCTTCTTATCCCGCCGCCGCGGCCTCGCCCGCGGCGCGAAACGATAGACCTCAAACCGGTCCGGCAACGCCTTCCGCCAATTGCCACGACCCCGGCCGCGCACGCTTGGCGCGGTACATCGCGGCATCCGCCGCCCGCAGCAAGCCGATCGCGTCGGACGCGTGGTCGGGATACAGCGCAATGCCGGCACTCATCATGGTGGCCACCATGCGTCCGTCGGACAGCTCGATCGACGGCACCATCCCGGACAAAATCGCGTCGGCGATCAGGCACACGCTGTCCGCTTCGCGCACCGCCGCCAGCATCACCGCAAATTCATCGCCGCCGAGGCGTGCGACCAGATCGGTCTCGCGCACCTGCGTGCGCAACCGCGCCGCGACGCCCACCAGCACCGCATCGCCTGCGTCGTGCCCGAGACAATCGTTGATCTCCTTGAAGCGGTCGCAATCGAGATACAGGATCGCGACCCGCTGCCCCGTCACCACGGCGTCGCAAAGCGCAAGCGACAGACGCGACTCGAACTGCACGCGGTTCGGCAACCCGGTGAGCGCATCGTGCGTCGCCTTGTGTTCGAGCGACGCGTTCTCGTCGCGCAGCGTGTTCTGCCAGTCTTCGAATTCATCGAGCAGCGCGTTGAAGTCGTCGCCGAGCTGGTTCAGTTCGGCGATCACCGCAGGCTCGACGCGTCGCGCGAACGCCCGTTCGCGCCGCACGGCATGCGCGACACCGGCAAGTGCGCGCAGCGGCGCAACGATGTTGCGCAGCAGGCGCTTCGAACTGATATAAGCCCCGAACACGCTGACGACAAGACAGCCGAGAATGCCGCCGACGCCGCCGACCAGGAACCCGAAGAACTGATGCCCGCGGCCACGCACGATGACCTGGCCGACGACGATGCCATCGTGGATCACCGGGACGGTCACGGGCCCGGGCAGCGCGAGATCGGCGACGCCGCGTTCGAGCCGGGCGATCCCGCCGCCGGCGGGCAGCTTCCAGGTCGCGAACAGCTGGCCCTTGCCATCGGTGACGACTACCTGCGCGACGTCCTCGTCGTTGGCGATGGTTGCGATCGCCTCGTTCGCCGCGACGTGGTCGCCGAATACGAGCGCCGCCTCGACGGTGTAACCGAGCGAGCGGGCCAGCAGGTTCAGGTTGTTGCCGGCATACGCGCGCAACGCGATCACGGCGACGACGATCAGCGACACGGCCGCCATCGCGACCGCGACGAACGCAAGACGCAAATGCGCGCGGCGCAGCACGCTTTGCAGCGTCGGGCGCGGCACGCGTGAAGACGAGAGGGAGGGCGCGGAGCGTGTCATGGCATCAGCGCCCGCCGCGCGAGATTGAGCACATTCGGATGCACGCGCACGCCGCTGCGCGCGACGGCGTCGAGATTGATGTCGAACGTCACGCGCTCGCCTTCGACGGTGAGGCAGAACATCGCGCCCGCGGTGCAGGTCACATCGTGTTCGGCGATCGTCAGCACCGGGCGGCCCGCAAGCGTCCCCCTCACCCGCGCACGCTCGTCGTTGCCGAGGTTGCCGAGATAGACGACGTCGCACGCGATGCCGAGCGCGGGATCGTCGAAGCGGACGCGCTGCACGTCGAGCACGGTCGAGCCGGCCTGCATCGTGTCGGTCAGGTCGCCCGCGTAGTCGGGGCGGCCCGTCACGCACAGATGCAGGCGAACGGGCGTGGTCGGCCAGCGCGTGAAACTGACGATGCCGAGCACGACCTGACGCACGGCGGAGTCGTGTGACGAAAAGGCGGGACTGGTCGGATTAGCGGGGATCGTGGTGGCGGTGAGTTGCAGCGTGTCGATCGGATCGGCGTGCGCCCCGGCGAGTGCGGCAGGGGCAACGCTCAGAACGCAAACGATTGCGGCGAGCGCGTGGCGAAATGTGGCGACGCGGCCCTGTCGGCCGGACGCCTTCGCGACGATTGCCGCCGCGCACGCTGGCGTCGATGCGACTGCAAGACTCGCAGCCGCCGCGCACACACTCGCATCCATGATGAAAACATCTGCTGCGGTCGTTCCCGGTGCGACTCCCTACCTGCCATGCGCATGCCGGCACCGTATCACACGCACGATTCCCTCCATCTTAGGTAAAAATTCGCATCCCAAACCAGTGGGATACACCCGCGAATAACGGTGAAAAGTATGTTGAATCGGTGCTTCGCGCGACGATACGGGCGAACGTGTTCGCCGACTTCGCTCCAGTCTCGACGCCGGAAAATGATTGATCAGTGGATTGGACGCCCGGTCGCGTCAGTCACGCTATCGATCGCGGCACACTCGAGCTTTTGAACGCATCGCTTGCGCCCGTCGCGATCGGCAATGCGTGTACGCTCAACGGCCATACCGGACAATACGGCAGACCATGAATCAACATCGTCGAGAATATTCGTGCGTGAGTCCTGCCGCCACGCGCCGGAATGCCGGAGCGGGCCCGCACATTGGAGCGCCATGAAAATAGAAAACTCGGAACTCGAAGCGTTCGTCGCCGTCGCTGAACTCGGCACGTTCCATCGCGCGGCGGAAAAGCTGCACCTGACCCAGCCGGGGCTGTCGCGCCGGATCCAGAAGCTCGAACAGACGCTCGGCGTCGAGCTGTTCCAGCGCACCACCCGCAGCGTGACGCTAACGGGCGTCGGCCGTCAGTTCCTGCCGATGGCGCGCGAGCAGATCGCTCAGCTCGGGATGATGCTGTCGTCGATCCAGGAAATCGCGCAAAAGCGCTACGGCAAGGTGCGGCTCTCGTCGATCCCGACCGTCGTCGCGCAAACGCTGCCCGACGTGCTGCGTCGCTTTTCGGAAAAGTATCCGCAGGTCGCCGTGCAGATCCTCGATGGCAATCACGATTTCGTGCTGTCGCAGGTACGCGCGGGCATCGCCGAGTTCGGCGTGAGTCTGCACCCCGGCGTCGACGACGATCTGGTGTTCGAACCGCTGTTCACCGACCGTTACGTGCTCGCGGCCCACGAGGGCGATCCGCTCGCACGTGCCGACGCCGTCACGCTCGGCGAATTGCGGCACGCGAAGCTGATCATCGGCGGTCGCGATAGCGGCAACCGTCTGCTGCTCGAAATGCTGATGGGCCAGGAGGCGGTGCGCACCCGGTGGTTCTACGAAGTCGAGCACATCTCGTGCGTCGCCGCGCTCGTGGCAGCCGGCGTCGGCTGCGCGATCCTGCCCGAGAGCGCGTTGCGTGCGTACGGCTCGCCCTCGGTACGCGCCGTGCCGATCGCCAGCCCGACGATCGACCGCACGGTCGGCATCGTGCGGCATCGCACCATCTCGATGTCCAGCTTCGCGAGCGACCTCCACGCGCTGGTGAAGGCGGCGTTCGCGTAACGCCGCGGACCGTGCGGCGTCGCCGCATTGATGACGGTTTCGCATGAATGGCGAGCCGAACGGCATTGGACGCCCGAAAAATGGCTGGTGACGATGGTGGCGAACATGAACGACGGACCCGGGCAGCACCCCGGATCCGGGCGGATTCTGGAGGAGCCACCATGCATTTCGACGTGATCCTGCGCCGTGGCGAGCTGATCGACGGTACCGGGGCCGCGCGCTTCGAGGCCGATCTCGGCGTGACCGGCGAGCGCATCGCCGCGATCGGCGACCTGAGCGGCGCGACTGCCGTGCACACGCTCGACGCAAGCGGCCTGGTCGTCGCGCCGGGCTTCATCGACAGCCACACGCACGACGATGCGTTCGTGCTGACCGACCCCGACGTCGAACCGAAAGTTGCGCAAGGCGTCACCACGGTGATCGCCGGCAATTGCGGGATCAGTCTCGCGCCGTTGCTCGCCGAACGCGACGTGCCGCAACCGCTCGACCTGCTGGGCGCATGGCAGTCGTTTCGCTTTCCGTCCTTTCGCGCCTATCTCGGCGCGCTCGATGCCACGCCGGCTGCCGTCAACACGGCGGCGCTGGTCGGCCACTCGACGCTGCGCGTGCGGCACATGGCCGATCTCGGACGCGCGGCCGACCCGGCGGAGATCGCGGCGATGGCGGCCGACGTGCGCGAAGCGATGGCGGCCGGCGCATTCGGCGTCTCGACGGGCACCTTCTACCCGCCTGCAGCGGCCGCGACGACCGCCGAGCTGATCGACGTGTGCGCGCCGCTGCGCGAGACGGGTGGCGTGTTCGCGACGCACCTGCGCGACGAAACCGATGCGATCATCACGTCGCTCGACGAAGCGTTCTCGATCGGGCGCGCGCTCGACGTGCGCGTCGTGCTGTCGCATCACAAGGTGGCCGGCAAGGCCAACCACGGCCGCTCGGTCGAAACGCTCGCGCATATCGACGCGCAGCGCACACGACAACCGCTGTGCATCGACTGCCATCCGTATCCCGCGACGTCGACGATGCTGCGCGCGGATCGCATCCGCCAGTCGTCACGCGTGATCCTCGCGTGGTCGAAGCCGCATCCCGAACTCTCGGGGCGCGAATTCGCCGAACTGCTGCCGCTGTTCGGCGACTCCATCGATGCGGCGATCGACGCACTGCGCCCCGCCGGCGCGATCTACTTCGTGATGGACGAAGCGGACGTCGAGCGCATCATGGGTCACGAACTGACGATGGTCGGCTCCGACGGCCTGCCCAACGACATGCGCCCGCACCCGCGGTTGTGGGGTACGTTCCCGCGCGTGCTCGGCGAATTCTCCCGCGAGCGCGACCTGTTCCCGCTCGAAACCGCCGTACGCAAGATGACGGGACTCACCGCCGAACAATTCGGCATCGCGGAGCGCGGGCGACTCTCGGTCGGTCACTACGCCGATCTGGTCGTGTTCGATCCCGCGCGCGTGATCGACCGCGCGACGTTCGCGAACCCGACGCTGCGCCCTGAAGGCATCGAACACGTGTTCGTCAACGGGCGTGCCGTGCTCGCACACGGCCGACACACCGGCACGCGCCCCGGCCGGGCGCTGCGCCGCACAAGCTAGGATCGGCCGGCCCATGGCGCGCTTTTGCGCTGTCGCGGAAGCCGCCGCTCGCGCGGCCGCCGCACTGGAGTCAACCTGCACGGAGTCACCATGACGAATTCCAACGGCATCCCCACGCCGCGCGGCATGCAAACCGGCTCGGACCCGCATGCGGATACCGCCGCGCCCGGCATCGACGCGCTGTACACGCGCGTGAGTCGACGCATCATCCCGCTGATCCTGGTCTGCTATTTCTTCGGCTATCTCGACCGCGTCAACGTCGGCTTCGCGAAGCTGCAGATGGTGACGGACCTGCACCTTACGGATGCAGCCTACGGCGTCGGCGCCGGTCTGTTCTTCGTCGGCTACCTGCTGCTGCAGGTGCCGGCCGGCTGGCTCGTGCGACGGATAGGCGTGAAGCGTTGTCTCGCCGGCTCGATGCTGACGTGGGGCATCGTGTCTGTCGCGACGCTCGCAACGCGGGACACGGCGAGCTTCTATGCGCTGCGCTTCCTGCTCGGCGTAACGGAGGCGAGCTTCTTTCCGGCCGTGATCGCCTACTTCAGCGTGTGGTTTCCGTCGCACCGGCTCGCCAAGGTGATGGCTTTCCTGTTTCTCGCGATGCCGCTGGGCGTGATCGTCGGCGGCCCACTGTCAGGCTGGATCATGGACGCGACGCATGGCGGCTTCGGGCTGCGCGGCTGGCAGTGGATGTTCCTGATCGAAGGCCTGCCGGCCGTCGTGCTCGGCGTGGTCCTGCTCGTGCGCGTGACGGAGCGGATCGACGACGCGACCTGGTTGACCGACACGGAAAAACGGACGATTCGCGCGGAGATGGCCCAGGAAGCGGCCGGCAAGCGCACCCGCCTCGGCGCCGCGCTGCGCGAACCGACGCTGTGGCTGCTGTTCGCGACTTCGTTCCTCTACAACGTCGGCAACTACGGGCTGGTGTTCTGGATGCCGACGATGATCAAGGCACTCGGTTCGCTGAGCAACCTGGGGATCGGCCTCGTCAGCGCGATCCCGTACCTGGTCGCGTCGGTCGCGATGGTCGCGAACGCGCAGCATTCGGTACGAACCGGCGAGCGCCGCTGGCATACGGCGCTGCCCGTCGCGATCGGCGGCGTCGCACTGCTCGCGAGCCTCGGCATGCGCGCGCATCCGGTGCTTGCCGTCATGTGCCTGACCGCGGGCGTGGCGGGCATCATGAGCACGCTCGCGATGTTCTGGAGCCTGCCATCGCGGATTCTCGCCGGCGAGGCCGCCGCGGGTGGCGCGGGGCTCGTCAACATCGGCGCGGCCGTCGCCGGGTTCGTCGGCCCGACGCTGATGGGCTACGCGACGGGATGGACGGGCAGCACCGAGCTCGGCGTCGCGCTGCTCGCCTTCACGCTGTTCGCCGCCGCTACGCTGATCCTGTCGATTCCGCGCCGACTCATGGTGCGCGCGTGAGCGCGGCACCTTCGATGCGCGGCGCGCTCGCGCTGGCGGCCGAGGTTCGCGCGGGACGCGTGAGTGCCGTATCGCTCATGCAAACCGTGCTCGCCGATATCGCCGCGCGCGACGGCGCGATCCATGCCTGCGCACAAACCTTCGACGAGCGGGCACTGCACGACGCGCGGCGGATCGACGGCCTCGTGCGGAACGGACGTGACCCAGGCCCGTTGGCGGGCGTGCCGTTTCTCGTGAAGTGGAATTTCGACGTGGCGGGCTACACGACGGTCGCGGGATCGCCCGCGCGCGCCGCATTGCCGGCGGCCGCCACCGATGCGTCAGCGGTCGCGCGCCTGTGCGCGGCCGGCGCTGTGCCGGTCGGCGCAACGCATATGGACGAACTCGCGTGCGGCGCCACCGGCGTCAATCCGCACTATGGCGCGGTGCGCCTGCCGGCCGACCCGGCGCGCATGACGGGCGGGTCGTCGGGCGGCTCGGCCGCCGCGGTCGCCGCGGGATACGTACCGCTCGCACTCGGCAGCGACACCAACGGCTCGATCCGCGCCCCGGCGGCGCTGTGCGGCGTGTGGGGGTTTCGCCCAAGCGATGGGCGGCTGTCGCGAGCCGGCTGCCTGCCCTATGCCGAATCGCTCGACACGGTCGGCGGATTCGCGAACGATATCGACGACCTTGCCATGCTGTATGACACACTGTGCGAACCGAATTCATTGCGCTCGCAACCGATTCGCGATTCGGCCGCCCCGCTTCGCGTCGCCGTGCTCACGGGCGATTTCGAACGTCACGCGGATGCGGATGCGCAACGCGCGGTCCGGCGCGCGGCGGTCTGTCTGCATGCGGGCGATGCGGTGCAGGTCGACAGCGACGAAGTCGCACACGTGCGTGAAGCGGCGATCGCGGTCTCGAATGTGGAGCTGGCCCACACCCACCGCGGGCTGCTCGACGCGCCGGCGGTGCTCGTCTCCGAACGCCTGCGGTCACGCATCGCAACCGGCCTCGCAACATCCGACGCCGCCTATCGGGAAGCGCTTGCCTGCCGTGACGCCTGGCGCGCGCGCACCGAAGCGCTGTTCGCGCGCTACGACGTGCTGCTCGCGGCCGCGACGCCTTGTGCCGCGCCGCGCGTCTCCGACGCGAGCGTCGACGTCAACGGCGTCGCGCTCGAACCCGCGAAGACGCTCGGCCTGCTCACGCAGCCGATTTCGTTCGCGGGGCTGCCGGTCGTCAGCGCGCCGTGTTTCGTGTCGGGCGAACTGCCGGTCGGGGTGCAGTTGATCGGTGCACCGCAAGCCGAGGCGATGTGCTTCGACGCCGCGCGGCAATTCTCTGCCGCCTGGGGCAACCTGCCCCGCTAACGGCGCCCCCTTGGTGAGCCGCGTCACCGCGAGTATGCTTGCGGTTCGAGTCTCTCCAACCTGGGCGCCCGCACCGCGGCCAAGCGCCCCGCCAATGGCCACTTACACGATGGACTTCGACGTAATCGTTCTGGGCGCAGGCATCGTCGGCGTCTCCGCCGCGCTGCACCTGCAGGATCGCGGCCGCAAGGTCGCCCTCGTCGACCGCGGCGCACCCGGCGAAGGCACGAGCTTCGGCAACGCGGGGTTGATCGAGCGCTCGTCGATCGAACCGTATCCGTTCCCGCGTAGCCCGTTCACGCTGATGCGCTACGCGCTGAACCGCTCCACCGATCTCTACTGGCACAGCACGTCGCTGCCCGCGTTCGCGCCGTGGCTCGCGCGTTTCTGGTGGGAATCGGCACCGATGCGCCACGCCGCGGCCTCGCGCGACATGCTGCCGCTGATCGAGCGCTGCATCGTCGAGCACGACGCACTGATCGCCCGCGCCGGCGCAGGCGAACTGGTGCGCGCGAGCGGCTGGATGGAAGCGTTCCGCACGCCGGCCGCGTTCGAACGTGCGGCCGCCGATGCCGGACTCACCGCGCGCCGCCACGGGCTCGGCATCACGCCGCTCGATGCCGCGGCACTCCGCGCGCAGGAACCGAGCCTCGCGCCCGGCTTCTGCGGCGCGCTGCACTGGCTCGATCCGAAAAGCGTCGTCGATCCGTCCGCGCTCGTCAAAACCTACGCGCACCTGTTCGTGGAAGGCGGCGGCACGCTGCTCACCGGCGATGCCGCGAGCCTCGAGGCGCTGTCGCCCGGCTGGCAGGTCACGACGGACGACGGCAAGATCGCCGCGCCGTCCGTGGTCGTCGCGCTCGGCCCGTGGTCCGACACGGTGTTCGGCAAGTTCGGCTACAAGATTCCGCTGCGCGAGAAACGCGGCTATCACATGCACTACGCGCCGTCCGAGCGCGGCACACCGTCGGCACCGATCGTCGATCGCGAATACGGCTACGTGATCGCGCCGATGCGGCGCGGCTTGCGGCTGACGACCGGCGTCGAGATCGCGCGGCGCGGCCTGCCGCCGACGGGCGTGCAGCTCGATCGTGCGGAACGCGTCGCGCGCCCGGTGTTCGGCTTCGGCGAGCGGCTCGATCCGCAGCCGTGGCTCGGCTTCCGGCCGTGCACGCCGGACATGCGGCCGGTAATCGGCCCCGCGCCCGCCCATCGCGGGCTATGGTTCTCGTTCGGGCACAACCATCACGGGCTCACGCTCGGCCCCGTCTCCGGCCGCCTGCTGGCCGAAATGATGACGGGCGAGACGCCGTTCACCGATCCCACACCCTACCGCGCCGACCGCTTCTGATGCCGAACGCCTGAACATCGGAACGTCGGAACGCCCGTTCGCCCGCGCTCAGTCGAGCGCGCGACCGAAGATCTCGATCACTTCGTCGAGATGCTCGGCCATCGCGCGACGCGCGGCCTCGGGGTCGCGCGCACGGATCGCGTCGAGGATCGCGCGGTGTTCGCGCTCCGACCGGTGCGGCATGTCGTTCGGCATGTACAGCGACTGCAACCGCTGGAACATCAGATCGTACTTGTGCGCGAGCAACTGCTTGATCATCAGCGCATAAGCCGGGTTGTCGCTCGCTTCCGCGATACGGATATGAAACAGCCGGTCGCCCGGATGCGTGAGCGAGCCGCTGCGGTTGTCGTCCTGGTTGCGCAGGAACGCCTCGTGAATGCCTTCGATCTGCGCGTCCGAGCCGTGTTTCGCGGCGAGCGACGCGGCTTCCGGCTCGATCAGCCGGCGCGCCTGCAACAGCGCGAACGGCGGGATTTCGGTATCGAGGTCGAGCGCGATGCCGAGCTCGGGATCGATCTCGACGATCGAGAACGGCGCAACCGTCGTGTCGATCCGCGGCGCCGGCGCGGCAGCCGCCTCGGGCTGGCGCACCTTCACGCCGTCGCCGACACGCACGCTGACGAGCCCGTTCACTTCGAGCGCGATCAGCGCCTCGCGCACCGACGTGCGCGACACGCCGAAGCGTTCGGCCAGTTCGCGCTCGGGCGGCAGATAGCTGCCCGGCGGGAAGTCGCCGGACTCGATCATCGCGCTGAGCTTGTCGGCGATCTGCTGGTAGAGGCGGCGGTTCTGAATCGGCTGGATGGACATACGTCGATACGGGTAAGCAGTTGCGTTGCGGACGGCCTGACCAATGAAGCGAACACGTCAGGCCGTTCGCGCCTATTTTATATGCCGGGCTTCGAATCGCCCGGCACCGCATAGCAACGTGCGGCCGTGCCACCCCACAACGCGGTGCGCTCGGCGGCCGACAAACGCGCTTCGGCCCAGCGCTCGACCAGCGACGCGACTTCGTCGTACGACGCCGCGAGCAGGCACACGGGCCAGTCCGACCCGAACATCAGCCGCTGCGGGCCGAATGCGTCGAGCGCCGCATCGAGGCATTGCTCGATGTGCCGGAGATCCTGCCCGCGCAGGCCGCGCCGCCAGTCCGTCTCGGTCACGAGCCCCGACAGCTTGCACACGACATGCGGCAGCGCGCCCAGTTCGCGCAGCCCGGCACGCCAGCGTGCGAGCGCGGTTGCGTCGCGGTCGAACGCGGCAAGCGCGGGCTTGCCCGCATGATCGAGCACGAGCCAGTGCGCATCGTGC
This sequence comes from Burkholderia sp. 22313, assembly GCF_052045245.1. NCBI lineage: Bacteria > Pseudomonadati > Pseudomonadota > Betaproteobacteria > Burkholderiales > Burkholderiaceae > Burkholderia > Burkholderia sp. 22313. The sequence goes on along the minus strand of NZ_JBQEON010000055.1, from coordinate 18,997 downwards.
CGCGCGCAGAACGCACGCACGTCCGGCAACTGACGCTCGAGCACGAGCACGTCGTACACATAGCCGTTCGCCTGCAGCCACGCGACACCGCGATTGAACGCGGGATCCGCGACGAACGCGCCGACGTCGGGCTCGTCCTGCACCTGGTGACGAAAGCCGCGCAGCTTCGGGCTGCCCCATTCCGCGATGCGCTCGGCCAGTGCCGGCGCACCGAGATCCTCCCAGCCGACCACGGCCGCGATGTGCGCGTCGTCGCGAGCGAGCTCGAGCAGGAACGCGGTCTCGTCGCGACCGCTACGCGCCTGCACCGCGATCGATGCGCCGAGCGCCTGCGCATGCATCTGCGGCCACAGCGCGTCGGGCAGGTAGTCGCGGGCAAGCACGCCCATCCCCGGGCCGATCCACGGATAGTCGGCCGCACGGTAACGCCAGAAGTGCTGATGGGAATCGATACGCACTGCGCCCATGGTGTCCTCGTGGTTCGCCGTCATCAGCCGTCAGCCGCCGCCGTCCGCCGCGTCACGTGTCGCCACGCTCAGTCGTACAACACGGCCGCGATCTTCGGGTCGTCGATGTTGGTCTTGTCGTACCAATAGAAACCGGTATCGATGACCTTCGGCAGCTTCTCGCCCTTGATCGCCTTCACGGCCGCTTCAACGGTCTTGTAGCCGATCCCGATCGGGTTCTGCGTGATCGCGCCGGCCATCAGCCCGCTGCGGATCGCGTCCTTCTGCTGCTTGCCGGAATCGTAACCGACGATCACGACCTTGCGCTTCATCTCGCGCACGCCGTTGACCACGCCGATCGCCGAGCCTTCGTTGGTGCCGAACAGGCCCTTGAGCTTCGGATACGCCTGCAGGATCGACTTCGTCACCTCGGTCGACTTCAGTTGATCGCCCTCGCCGTACTGCACGGTCACGACCTGCACCTTCGGGTGCGCGGACTTCATCCGTTCGAGAAAACCGTCGCGTCGATCGATGCCGGTGCGGCTCGTCTGGTCGTGCGCGACCACGGCGACCTCGCCTTCGTCGCCGATCAGCGCGGCGAGCTTGTCGGCGGCGAGCGACGCGGCAGCCTTGTTGTTGGTCGCGGCGGTGGTCACCGGGATGTCGCTGTCGACGCCCGAGTCGAACGCGATCACCGGGATCTTCTCGGCCTGCGCCTTCTTCAGGAGCGGCAGCGCGGCCTTGCTGTCGAGCGCCGCGAAGCCGAGCGCGGCCGGCCTCTTCGCGATCGCGGCGGACAGCATGTCGATCTGCTTGTCGACCATCGCCTCGGTTTCGGGGCCTTCGAACGTCACCTTCACCTTGTAGTCTTTCGCGGCCTGCATCGCGCCGGATTTCACGGCCTGCCAGAACTGATGCTGGAAGCCCTTCGAGATCAGCGGGATATAGGTCTCCTGCGCCTGCGCGCCGGCCGTCACGCCGACGGCGAACGTCAGCCCGACGATCGCGTTCAACACCTTGCTCCTGATCACTTCGCGTCTCCTTGGTTGGTATCGACTGAAATGCCGGCCCGGCCGGCGGTGAAGCGCCTGTGTGCCTGTGTTCGTGCTTGCGTGCTTGCGTGCGTCAGCGGCGGCGCCGGCGCAGGATGTCCACGTAGACGGCGAGGATGATGATCACGCCCGTCACGACCGTCTGCCATTCCTGCGCGACCGACATGATGCGCAGGCCGTTGGTCAGCACGCTCATGATGAACGCGCCGATGATGGTGCCGACGATGCTGCCCGCGCCGCCCGACAGCGACGTGCCGCCGATCACGACGGCCGCGATCGCATCGAGCTCGTAGCCCTGGCCGAGCGCGGGCTGCGCGGAGTTCAGCCGCGACGCGATCAGCAGCCCGGCGATCCCGCACACCGCGCCGCTGAACGTGTAGACGGCGATCTTCCACGCATCGACGTTCACGCCGGACAGCCGCAACGCTTCCTCGTTGCTGCCGAGCGCGAACGTGTAGCGGCCGAAGAGCGTGCGGTTCAGCACGATCGACGCGCCGATCGCGACGAGGAACAGGATCAGCACCGCGTTCGGAATCGGCAGCGCGGGAATCAGGTTGCCGATCAGCGAATCCTGCGCGATCGACGTGAAGCCCGGCGTGTCGTTGAAGTAGATCGGCCGCGTGCCCGAGATCACGAGCGACAGCCCCTTGAGCAGCATCATCATGCCGAGCGTCGCGATGAACGGCGGCACCTTCATCTTCGCGATCACGAAGCCCGACACGCTGCCCGACAACGCGCCGAAGCCCAGCGCGGCCAGGATCCCGAGCGGCAGCGGCATCCCCCACTTCGTCAGCACGACGCCGGCCATCACCGCGCAGAACGTCATCAGCGTGCCGACCGAGAGGTCGATGCCCGACGTGATGATCACGTACGTGCAGGCGACGGCCAGCACGCCGTTCACGGCGGTGGCCTGCAGGATCGAGACCAGGTTGTCGACTTCGAGGAAGTTCGGCGACGCGACGCTGAAGAACACGATCAGCAGCACGAGGCTCGCGAACGCGAGCAGCTTCTGCCGCGCGGCCGGGTTGAAGAAGCGCGACTTCAGGCGCGATGCGGCGGCCGGCGTGTCGCCGGTGGCCAGGGGCGGAACGGGATGCGTATCGTTGGACATGGTCGGGTCAGCGTCTGAATCGGGGCTATCAGGACAATACGGTCGACTCGCGCTGCGTCGCGAGCTGCATGATCTTTTCCTGCGTGGCGTCGGCCGCGCGCAATTCGCCGGTCACGCGCCCTTCGCACATCACGAGAATCCGGTGGCTCATGCGCAGCACCTCGGGCAATTCCGACGAGATCATCACGATCGCCTTGCCGTCGGCGGCGAGCGCATCGAGCAGCTTGTAGATCTCGCTTTTCGCGCCGACGTCGATGCCGCGGGTCGGCTCGTCGAAGAACAGGATGTCGCAGTCGCGCAGCAGCCACTTCGCGATCACGATCTTCTGCTGGTTGCCGCCCGACAGCAGCCGCGCCGGCTGCGCGACCGACGGCGTGCGAATCGCGAGCTGCCGCACGTACGACTGCGCGGTGTCGCGCATCGCGCGCGCGTCGAGGAACACGCCGCGGCGCACGAAACGCCGCATGCTCGACAGCGCGATGTTGTTCTGCACGTCCATCCCGACCGCGAGCCCGAAGTGCTTGCGATCCTCGGACAGGTAGCCGATGCCGTGCTTCACCGCGTCGGCCGGCGTGCGGATCGTCACGGTCCTGCCGTGCACGCGGATCTCGCCCGCGTCGACCGGATCCGCGCCGAACACCGCACGCGCGACCTCGGTGCGGCCCGCGCCCATCAGCCCCGCGAAGCCGAGAATCTCGCCGCGCCGCAGCGTGAAGCCGACGTCGCGGATCGCGCGGCCGCGCGACAGGCCGCGCACTTCGAGCGCGATGTCGTTGTTCGACGTATCGGGCGGCGTGCGGAACGCCGTATCGAGCTGCCGGCCAACCATCATCGCGATGATCGCGTCCATCGACGTGTCGGCCATCGGCACGGTCGCGACATACTTGCCGTCGCGCATCACCGTCACGCGATCGGCGATCTGGCGCAGCTCGTCCATCTTGTGCGAGATGTAGACGATGCCGACGCCGTGCGCGCGCAAGTCGCCGATGATGCGGAACAACTCGGCGATCTCGGCGTTGTTCAGCGCGGCGGTCGGCTCGTCCATGATCAGCACGCGCGAATCGAACGACAACGCCTTCGCGATCTCGACCATCTGCTGCTTCGCGACCGTCAGCCGGCCGACCGGCGTGCGCGGATCGAGATCGAGCCGCATCCGCGCGAAGATCGCGGCCGCGTCGCGGTTGAGTTTTTCTTCGTCGACGAACACGCCGAAGCGGCCGCGCGGCTCGCGCCCGATGAAGATGTTCTGCGCGACGCTCAGGTGGTTCATCAGGTTCAGCTCCTGATGGATGATGCCGATGCCGAGCGCCTGCGCGGCGCGCGGATCGGCGATCTCCACCGCGCGGCCATCCATGCGGATCTCGCCGCCATCGCGCGGGTAGACGCCGGCGAGAATCTTCATCAACGTGGATTTGCCGGCGCCGTTCTCGCCCATCAGCGCATGCACTTCGCCGGCGCGCAGGTCGAACCGGCAATCGTCGAGCGCCTGCACGCCCGGAAAGCGCTTGCTGACGCCGGTCAACGCAATCAGCGCGGCAGCGGCGGGGGCGGCGGTCGTCGGGTTCAGGTCGGGTTGCATGGCTCGCCGTCCTCAGCCGATCGCGCGATCGAGATGCGTATAGCCGCCATCGACGAACAGCCACTGGCCCGTCGTGTGCGATGCGCGCGCCGACAGCAGGAACACGGTCGTGTCGGCAATCTCGTCGGCCGTCGTGAAGCGCTGGCCGAGCGGTACCTTTGCGGCGATTTCCGCGACCTTCGCATCCGGGTCGTCGAAGCCGGCGATCCAGTTCTGGTAGAGCGGTGTCATCACTTCGGCCGGGATCACCGCGTTCACGCGCACGCCGTCGTTGCGCAGTGCGACCGCCCATTCGCGCGTCAGCGCGAGTTGCGCGCCCTTCGACGCGCAATAGCCGCTCGTGTTGCCCTGCCCGGTGACGGCCGTCTTCGACGAGATGTTGACGATCGCGCCGCGCGTCGCCTTCAGGTGCGGCACGCAGTAATGCGCCATCACGTAGTAGTGGATCAGGTTGCGTTCGAGCGATGCGACGAACGCGTCGCGCCCGGCGTCGAGCCCGATGCCGTCGTTGATGCCCGCGTTGTTGACGAGGCCGTCGATGCGGCCGAAGCGAGCGACGGTCTGCGCGACCGCCTCACGGCACTGCGCATCGTCCTGCAGCTCGACGTGCACGCACGCGGCACGCGGCTGCTTCTGCGTGATGGCGCGCCAGAAATCATCGTCGGGCGCGTGGCGCGCGAACACCACCGGAATCGCGCCTTCGCCGGCCAGCCGCATCGAGATCGCGGCGCCGATGCCCGACGCGCCGCCGGTCACGATCACGACCTTGTCTTGCAGATTCAAATCCACTTCGCGTCTCCGTCGTTCATGGTGTCGCCGCACAGGCCGTGCGCGGGGTGCACTTGCTTCAGCCGCGAAACCGGTACTGCTCCAGCGATTCCGGCTTCATCTCGATCGAGAAACCGGGCGCCGTCGGCGGCATGTAGGCCGCGCCGCGCACGACGCACGGTTCGACGAAATGCTCGTGCAGGTGATCGACGTATTCGGTCACGCGCCCTTCCTTCGTGCCGGAAATGCACACGTAGTCGATCATCGACAGATGCTGCACGTACTCGCACAACCCGACGCCGCCCGCATGCGGACACACCGGCAACCCGAACTTCGCGGCCAGCAGCAGCACCGCGAGAATCTCGTTCACGCCGCCGAGCCGGCACGCATCGATCTGCACGACGTCGATCGCGCCGCGCTCGATGAACTGCTTGAACAGCACGCGGTTCTGGCACATCTCGCCGGTCGCGACCTGCACCGGCGCGATCGCCTCGCGGATCTTGCGATGCCCTTCGACGTCGTCGGGGCTCGTCGGCTCCTCGATGAACCACGGCTTCGCGAACGCGAGCTCGCGCACCCAGTCGATCGCCTCGTCGACTTCCCACACCTGGTTCGCGTCGATCATCAGCTTGCGATCCGGGCCGATCACCTCGCGCGCGATCGTCACGCGGCGGATGTCGTCCTCCAGGTTCGCGCCGACCTTCAGCTTCACGTAGTCGAAACCGGCGTCCACGGCCTCGCGGCACAAGCGGCGCAGCTTGTCGTCGCTGTAGCCGAGCCAGCCAGCCGACGTCGTGTAGCACGGGTAGCCGTCACGCTCGAGCGCCGCGATCCGCGCAGCCTTGCCCGGCGCCTGCCGGCGCAGCAGTTCGAGCGCCTCGTTCGGCGTCAGGCAGTCGGTCAGGTAGCGGAAATCGACCGCCCGCACGATTTCCTCGGGGCTCATGTCGGCGACGAGCCGCCACAGCGGCTTGCCCACCGCCTTCGCCCACAGGTCCCACACCGCATTGACGACGGCGCCCGTCGCCAGGTGGATCGCACCCTTGTCGGGGCCGATCCAACGCAACTGGCTGTCCGACGTCACGTGCCGCCAGAAGCGGCCCATGTCCTCGCGAATCCAGTCGAGGTCGAGACCGACGACGAGGTGACGCATCGCGTCGATCGCCGCGCAGCAGATTTCGTTGCCGCGCCCGATGGTAAACGTGAGCCCGTGACCTTCGAGCCCGTCGTGGTCGGTTTCGAGCACGACGTACGCGGCCGAATAGTCGGGATCCGGATTCATCGCATCGGAGCCGTCGAGCTGGCGCGAGGTCGGGAAGCGCACGTCGAGGACGCGCATCGCTTTAATGATAGGCATGACGAACCATCCGGGAAAAGGTTTCAGGCCTGCACGGTGCGCTGGCGCTGCTCGCCGAGCCCGTCGATGCCGAGCGTGATGACCTGCCCGGCGCGCAGATAGACGGGCGGCTTCTGGCCGAGGCCGACGCCCGGCGGCGTGCCGGTCGAGATCACGTCGCCCGGCTGCAGGCTCATGAAGCGGCTCAGGTAGCTGATCAGGTGCGGCACGCGGAACACCATCGTCGCGGTGGTGCCGTTCTGATAGCGATGGCCGTCGACCTCGAGCCACAGCCGCAGCGCGTGCGGATCCGGCACTTCATCCGCCGTCACGAGCCACGGGCCGAGCGGGCCGAACGTGTCGTTGCCCTTGCCCTTGTCCCACGTGCCGCCGCGTTCGAGCTGGTATTCGCGCTCCGATACGTCGTTGACGACGCAGTAGCCCGCGACGTGCGACAGCGCATCGGCTTCGTCGATATAGCGGCCGCCCTGGCCGATCACCACGCCGAGCTCGACTTCCCAGTCGGTCTTTTCCGACCCGCGCGGAATCTCGACGTCGTCGTTCGGCCCCGAGATCGCGCTCGTCCACTTGCCGAACACGACCGGCTCCTTCGGCACGTCCATGCCCGATTCGGCCGCGTGGTCGGAATAGTTGAGCCCGATGCAGATGAACTTGCCGACACGGCCGACACAGGCGCCGAGCCGCGGCGTGCCGGCGACGAGCGGCAGCGACGACGGGGCGATGTCGCGCAGCCGCGCGAGCGACGCCGGTGTCAGCGCGTCACCGGCGACGTCGTCGAGCACGCCCGACAGGTCGCGAATCTTGCCCTGCGCATCGAGCAGGCCCGGCTTTTCATGGTGTTTGTCGCCAAATCTCAGCAGTTTCATGTCGTATGAACGGAAAGTGAATGAAGCGGCGCGGTCAGTTTGACGCGGTCGGCTAGACACGGTCAGTTTGACCAGCCGCCGTCGATCAGGTGAATCGCGCCGGTGGTGAACGACGCTTCGTCGGACGCGAGATACAGCGCGAGCGCGGCCACTTCGTCCGCGGTGCCGATGCGCCCCATCGGCTGGCGCGCGACGAATGCCTGGCGCACGGTATCGGTCGATACCTGGCGCGTGCGCGCCTGCTCGGCGATCCGCTGCTCCAGCGACGGCGACTCGATCGTGCCCGGGCAGATCGCATTGCAGCGAATGCGCTGCTCGACGAAATCGGCTGCGACCGACTTGGTCAGGCCGATCACGGCCGCCTTGGTCGTGCCGTAGACAAAGCGGTTCGGCACGCCCTTCACGCTCGACGCGGCCGATGCCATATTGATGATTGACGCGCCGCCCGCTTCCAGCATCGCCGGCAGCAGCGCGCGGATCAGCCGGTACATCGACGTGACGTTCAGGTTCAGCGAGAACGACCACGCGTCGTCGTCGCAGTCGAGGATCGAGCCGTGGTGGACGAAGCCCGCGCAGTTGAACAGCACGTCGAACGCGCGTTCCTGCGCGGCGAGTGCCGCGACGTCGCCCGCGTCGGTCACGTCGAGCCGCCGCGTGGCCAGCCGGCCGCCCGCGCGCTCGGCGTGCGCCGCGAGTTGCGCGAGCGCGGCTTCGTTGATGTCGGTCGCCAGCACGTCGGCGCCCTCGCTCGCGAACCGCAGCGCGGTCGCGCGGCCGATCCCCTGCCCGGCCGCCGTCACCAGCGCACGCTTGCCCTGCAATCTCATGAGCAGTTCTCCCGTTCCTGTAGAAGCCGGCCAAGCCGGCTGATTGGCACAAAGGACCAAAGGTCCAACCAATCATAGAAACAGATCCGGGATTTGTCACGATCGCGTGATTCAGTATTTTCCCGAGCAGGAGAATCGGGGGGAAGGCGGCGTCGCGGGCCTCGAATGCCGTCTTTTTCAGGCCCCGGCGACTGGCCGCCTGTCGCGCCAAGTCAATACCGGCGGGCGTTTGCGCCGGTCCAAGCGCGACCGGGTCGCACGGCCGCCCGTTGAAACTGACAAAAAAGTCATGTTCTCGTCAGCGTCTCAACCGGGGGTGCGCGCCATCATGGTGTTGCCGGACCGCGCTTCCCGGCACACCGCACCCCGCCCGTCGCAACGCCCTGACGGGCATCTCCGTCCCCCGCGGTGTCCACGTGACTGAGCGAGCAGACACGGTGGCGCGGGCCGATTTTTCGCCCCGGACGTTCGCGTCCGGGGCGCTTTTGTCGTTGGTTTTCCAAGAAAATGCGCGTCGATTGTTTCTAAATCGGCAAAAGGTAATTTGAGCCAAACAGGATGTTTTTTCCGGTCACAGACGCTTACATTTAGCGCACCACTCATGGAAACCGCTACGGATTCGTCTCTGGGTAGTGACATCCACTGCCATGGCCGAACCCGCACGGGCTTTAGGAAACGGCAAAATGAAGGCCTCCAAATCCCTGCCTGCGCTCGATCCCGCCGACGTCCACGTCGAAATCCTCGAACGTTCCGATACGCTGCTCGTCGTCCGCTGGGTCGAACCCGGCCGCTGTCATTACGGCGAACAGCGCTGGCGCCGCCGCTTCGCGCAGCGCACCGGCACCTGCGCGCTGTCGCGCCAGGTCATCCAGCGCGGCGACGAAGTATTCCGCCCGGCCGAGCGCCCGGCTCCCGCGAACGCGGCCGCGATGATCTCCGCCGCCGAAGTGCTCGCGCTGGCCGGCAGCCGATAGCGCCGGCCGGCCGCGGCCTCCCCTGGGCCGGCTGCGAAACGCGCATGCCCGCCCTGGAAGTGCCGGTCTGATTCCCCCCGTCGAGCGGCTTCAATCGCGGCGTCATTCTTCATACTTATTGCACTTACGGAAACGAAAGCGTGTTGAAAGACTGATGCGACGCGCTACTGTTACCACGCAGGAAACAATCTATCGTCAAAATCAGTGTTTACCCTGAATCGTCCGGTGACTAACATTTGGTCAATCGCTCAAGACATGGTGTCGAGAGCGAAGCAAATAAAACACCGGAGGTCATCATGAAATCGCTCGTTTCCGCAGTTGTTGCCGCTGTCGCCCTGTCCGCCTCGTTCAGCGCATTCGCTCAAAGCACCGTGACCCGCGCACAAGTGCGCAACGAACTGGTCCAGCTCGAACAAGCCGGCTACAAGCCGGGCCTGGCGAGCCCGTACTACCCGAACGACATCCAGTCGGCGGAAGCGCGTGTTCATGGTGCCGACGCCAGCGGCTACGGCGCGCAACCGGCTCCGGTCGTCCACTCGGGCGCCCCCGCTGCCGCAGCGTCGTCGAACGCTCGCGACTCGATCTTCTTCGGCCAGTAAGCCGACGCGCCCCCGGCGGGCGCACCGCGCACGCACATTGCGCGACGAAGCAGTATCCGGACGAGCCCGTCATGCGGGCTCGTCTTTTTTTGTGAAACGCATACCTCCGCCGCCCGGCAACGGGAGGCTTCGCCCGGGCGCCATGCGTCCGGGCGCTTTTTCGTCTGCGGGAAGAACGTGGCGTTCAGCCGTGCGGCGCAAGCAGGAACGCGCCGACCATCCGGTGCAGCCGCGCCGCCTGCGGGCTGGTGCCGAGCGCACGCCAGCAGCCGTGCACGAGCCCCTGCCCCATCCAGTAGCGCGCAGCGCCGCCGGCCGCAAGAATCCGTTCGACGTACACGCGCGCATCGTCGCGCAGCGGATCGTGCTCCGCGCCGATCGCGAGCACGGGCGGCAGCCCGTCGAAACGCGACGCCGCGAGCGGCACCGATGCGCGCAGCAGCGGATCGTCATCGCGCTGCGCAACGTCCCGGTCATCCCCCCAGTACAGCGCGCGATAGCGATGGACATCGTCGAGCGTCAGCATCGGCGCGTGCGCTTCGGTTTCGCGCGCGGGCGATTGCGGCTCGATGCCGAGCATCGGATAAACGAGTGCGATCCCGTCGATGCCGCCCTCGCCCGCATCACGCAGCGCGGTCGCGACGGCCGCCGCGAGATTGCCGCCGGCACTGTCGCCCGCGAGCGTCAGGGGCCGTGCGCAGGATTCGAACGGCCACCGTGCCGCATCGCGCGCGGCGCGCGTGACGGCCAGGCAATCGTCGAGTGCGGCCGGTGCGCGATGCTCGGGCGCAAGCCGGTAGTCGACCGCGATCACGGCCAGCCCCGTGTCGGCCGCCAGTTGCGCGGCGATCAGTGCGTGACTGTCGAGCGAGCCGACGACGAAACCGCCGCCATGAAAGAACAGCACGGTGCCGCGCGGCTCGCCCTGTGTCCGCGCGTAGCGCCTCAGCGCGATCGCGTGTCCGGCCGGTGCGTACCAGAGCGCATCGTGCTGCACGACACCGGCCGGCAGGTCGGCGGGGGTCCACGCGGCCGCGAAGCGATCGTAGAGGCGGCGTTGCTCGTCGGGCGAGCGCGCCGCCGTGTCGGCCGGATACGCGGCGGCGACGGCGGCGACGAACGCCGCGATTTCCGGCTCGAGCATCGGGTGCGCTCCGCGGTCGAAGGTTGAACGTCGAACGTCGCCGCTAGCGGCGCGGCGGCAATCCGATCACGCGGCCCGCATACGCGGGTGCCGCGCAATCGCGCTGCAACGCATGCAGCTCGGCCACGTGCGCGGCGACGTCGTCGTCGAACGGTGCCGATTTCGCGCCGTCACGCGTGTCGACGTGCAGCAGCATCTGCTCGCTCGCCGACACCGCGCCTTCGTGCCCGTCCGCGAACAGTTCGAGGTAAAGATGCACGCGCTTCGCGTCGTGCGCGAACACCCGCGCATCGACGCGCACGCGCGTGCCTTCCTTGATCTCCTGCAGATAGTTCACGTGCGCTTCGAGCGTATAGACCGAGCGGCCCCGCTCGCGACGCACGGCGTCGTCGAGACCGATACGCTCCAGCAGCGCATCGGTCGCGAAGCTGAAGATCAGCAGATAGAACGCGTCGCGCAGGTGGCCGTTGTAGTCGACCCACTCGGGCCGTACGACGTCGCGGTAGATCGTCAGCGGGGTATCGCCGGTCATGTTGGTTCAGTCCTCGAATCGCATTCCGTGCCGCGCCTTCACCGCGGCGATCGCCTTCAGCACCTCGGTAATGCACTCGTCGCGATAACGTTCGAGTTCCTTGATGCTGCGCGTGCCCTGCTGTTCGCCCGTGCCTTCGACGACGCTGTCGATCAGTTCGTCGGTCAGCTTCGGCGCGACCAGCTTCGTCCATGGCAGTTCGAGCGCGGGGCCGAACTGCTGCATGAAGTGTCGCATGCCCGCGTCGCCGCCGGCCAGCGTATAGGTCAGGAACGTGCCCATGAACGACCAGCGAATGCCCGCGCCGAAGCGGATCGCATCGTCGATCTCGCCGGTCGTCGCGACGCCTTCGTTGACGAGATGCAGCGCCTCGCGCCACAACGCTTCGAGCAGCCGGTCGGCGATGAAGCCCGGCACTTCCTTGCGCACGTGCAGCGGCCGCATGCCGAGCTTGCGATAGATCTCCATCGCGGCCTCGACCGCTTCCGGCGACGTGCGCGCGCCGCCGAGCACCTCGACGAGCGGCAGCAGGTAGACCGGATTGAACGGATGGCCGACCACGCAGCGCTCCGGATGCGTCGCACGCGCATAGAAGTCGGTCGGCAGCAGCCCCGACGTCGACGACGCGATGATCGCGTCGGGCTTCGCCGCGCGGCTGATCTGTTCGTGCAGTTCGAGCTTCAGCGCCTCGCGCTCGGGCGCGCTTTCCTGGATGAAGTCCGCGTCGGCGACGCAGGCCTCGATCGTCGCTTCGAAACGCAGCCGCGCGCGATCGGCGCCCGGCGCGAGGCCGACCCGTTCGAGCGCGGGCCACGCATTCGCGACGCTCGCGCGCAACCGCTCTTCCGCGCCCGGTGCCGGGTCCCACACGACCACGTCGAGACCGTGCGCGAGCGCACGGCAAATCCATCCACTGCCGATCACGCCGGTGCCGATCGCGGCGAACGTCTTGATGTCGGTCTTCACAGCCATGTCAACGCATCCTTCAAATCGAGGGGAATCGAACGGCGGCCGCGCGCGTGCGCGTGCCGCCGGATTGAATCGGCATCAGCCGTCGAGACTCACGCGAATTCGGTCACCGCGCGGCGTTCGAGCGGACGCTCGCCGCGCGCCGGCAGGCCGAGCTTGCGACGCCCTTCGGCCGGCGTCAGCACGCGGGCGCCGAGGCGTTCGATGATGTCCCGCGCGCGCTCGACGAGCGTGCCGTTGGTCGCATGCACGCCGCGATCGAGCCAGATGTTGTCTTCGAGGCCGACGCGCACGTGACCGCCGAGCAGCATCGCCTGCGCGACCATCGGCATCTGCATGCGGCCGATCCCGAAGCCGGCCCAGTGCGCGCCCGGCGGCAGGTTGTCGACCATCGCCTTCATCGTGCCGGTGTCGGCCGGCGCGCCCCACGGAATGCCGAGGCACAGCTGGAACAGCGGCGGATCGTCGAGCAGCCCTTCCTTCAGCAATTGCTTCGCGAACCACAGATGGCCCGTATCGAAGATTTCCAGCTCCGGCTTCACGCCGAGTTCCTGGATGCGCTTGGCGCCGGCACGCAGTTGCGCGGGCGTCGACACGTAGATGTAGTCGCCATCGCCGAAATTCAGCGTGCCGCAATCCAGCGTGCAGATTTCCGGCAGCAGGTCCTCGACGTGCGCGAGGCGCGTGAGGCCGCCGACGAGATCGGTCCCCTTGCCGAAGCGCATCGGATCCTCGCCCGGGCCGATCTCCAGATCGCCGCCCATGCCGGCCGTCAGGTTGATGATCACGTCGACGTCGGCCGAGCGAATCCGGTCGACGACTTCGCGGTACAGGTTCGGATCGCGGCTGCCGCGCCCCGTCTGCGGATCGCGCACGTGACAGTGCGCCACCGTCGCGCCGGCCTTCGCGGCTTCGATCGCCGCGGCCGCGATTTCCTTCGGCGTGACCGGAATCGCCGGATGCTTGCCGACCGTATCGCCCGCACCGGTGACCGCGCAGGTGATGATGACTTCGTGGTTCATGCTGAATGCCCTCGCTTGATTCGCTGCTTGATTCGGTGTGTGTCGCTCGATTTACGTCGTACTGCAGATGATGTGTCGCTGCGCGCCACCCGCGGACGGCGCGCACGGGCCGTTACAGGCCAAGATACGCCTTCACGGCAGGCAGGCCGTCCTTGCCGTCGAACGTCTTGACGCCGGCGAGCCACGCATCGAGCACCTGCGGATTCTTCTTCAGGTAAGCCTTCGCGGCGTCGGCCGGTTTCGTCTTGTTCATCACCGACTGCATCAGCTGGTTCTCGAGCTGCGTCGAGAAGCGCAGGTTCTCGACCAGCTTGCCCGCGTTCGGGCAGCGCGAGATGAAGTCGGGCGCCGTCAACGTGTACACGCGCGCTTCGCCGTAGTTCGGGCCGAACGACGCATCGCCGCCGGACAGGTAGTTCATGCTGATCTGGATGTTCATCGGATGCGGTTCCCACCCGAGGAACACGACCCACTTCTTCTCGCGAATCGCGCGCTCGACCGTGACGAGCATCCCCGCCTCGCTCGATTCGACCAGCTTGAAGCCGCCGAGGCCGTACTGGTTCGTGTCGATCATCTTCTGGATCGTCGCGTTCGCGCTGCTGCCCGGCTCGATCCCGTAGATCTTGCCGTCGAGTTCCGCGCGGTGCTTCGCGATGTCCTCGAAGGTCTTCAGGCCGGCCTGGTATTCGTAGCTCGGCACCGCGAGCGTCGCCTTCGCGCCCGACAGGTTCGGCGGTTCGACCACGTTGATCGACTTGCTGTCGAGGAACGGCTGGAGCTGCTTTTGCTGCACCGGCCACCAGTAGCCGAGCGAGATGTCGAGCTGCTTGCTCTTCAGGCCGGCGAACGAGATCGGCACCGACGCGATCGTCGTCGTCGGCTTGTAGCCGAGCCCTTCGAACACCGTCGACGCGAGCGCCGTCGTGGACGTGATGTCGGTCCAGCCGATGTCCGCGAACCGCACGTTGCGGCAGGTCGCGGCATCCGTTTCGGCCTGCGCCGCGGTCGCGAACGCGCCGGTCGCCAGCACGGCCGCGACGAACGCGGCGATCTTTGTCGACTTCATGGTTTCTCCCCAGTGGACCGATGTCCGACGGGTTCGCGGAGTGCGTCCCGGCCTGCATCGTGGGAGTAAAAGTAACGAGCCATATTGGTCGCAAGACGACCGGCGGCGACCTGTTCTTGACTGTTTGCGACTATGAGTGGAAACCACTATGCATCAGCTGTGGCTTGCGTGGCGCGGGTTTGACGGGGATTTTGGCGGACAGGGGTTTGTCCGGATGCGGCGCGGGAGATATCGACTGGACGCCCGCCGGAGGCAGCACCTGCCGCATTCGAATGAATGCGGACAGGGTCATTCGGGAAGGGGCAAACGCGATCCGCGGCACCCGACACGTCGCTGCGCGGAATGCGGTACGGGAAAACGAGACGGATCGATCAGGTCCGTGCGGCGGCAAGCGCGTGGCCGAAATGTTCCACCGCGCCGTCGAAGCGCGCCGCGCCGACATCGAAGACCCAGCGGCGCAACGCGGGCGGCGCAGCAAGGCCCAGCTCCGCGAGCCGATACTGGGTGTCGATCACGGCCATCACGGCGTTCACCATGGCTGCCGGCATGCCTCCGGTGACGGCGGTCGTCAGCCCGCCGTCGAGTATGCTCGGCGCAAACGCGGCGCTTTCGACACCGTGCTGCATCGCCGTCCGCGCGGCCGTGGCGGCGGCCTGCGCGGTTGTTTCGATCGTCCAGCTTGCCGGATCGCCGAGTCCGACCAGCAACACGGTACGCGCCGAGATGCCCGCGGGCACACGGCTGATCAACAGCGTTTCCATCGGCGCGGCCGAAAAACGGCCTTCGCGCCGCAAGCCGGTGAGCGCACCCGACAGTGCGGCGTCGAGATGGCGTAATCCGCCCGTGGGGCCATCGCCCGTCGCCTCGCGGGCAAACATGCAGCCGCAGGAAAGATCGACCTGCGCGCCGACGCCGTCCCATGCGGCGACCTCAAAGGACACATCGCGCCGGCTGCCGATGTTCTGCCGAAGAACCATATCGCCTCTCGTGTAAGGTCAGGTGATGACGGGCTTGCCGTCGCTTGCGCCAACCAGGCGGGCGATCTCGCTCGCGCCGCTGCGCCGGTCAGCGCCGCTTCATTGAAAGTTTGCTCAGTACCGCGGCCCAGATCATGGCCCGCGCATTGGACGGCGCCGGCCGTCCGCTTGGCCTGAACACCTCGTAGCCCGGAACGATCTCCGCCCCCGAGAGCACACATATCCCGGGCCGCGATGCGCGTGCCAGGCGCCAGGTCTGCTCGCCGTAGTGGGCGCGTCCGGGCTCGACCCATCGCACCAGCAACAGGCCTTCCACGTGTTCCAGGATCTCGATTTTCGGACGTGTCGTCGAGCGGTAGGCTGAATCAAGGGCAGAGACAAGAATCATTCTTGCATGGGCCGATGCGCCTTTCGGACTGAACACCGGATCGCCGCACATGACCTTTGCTCCGGAAAACGAGCATTGCCCAGAGCGCAGTGCGCGGCCCGGTATCCAGCGTTGCTCCTCTTCATCCGCTTGTCCGGGCTTGCGCCAGCGCACGAGCAACACATCATCCGCGTACTTCAGTATCTGCACCAGTCCGTTCATTTACCATTACCCGCTCCGCAGTTGCGCGGTATTGCCTGCGTCTGCTGCAGACTGCACGTCCATTGGCACTCATGCATCGAAAGCCGGCCGGCGATCGAACGCAACCGGCCACACGTGCGTGGCCGGTTGCGTTGCACTTACTGCTTGGCGGCAAGACCGAACGCGTAGAGTTTGTGACTCGTGCCGTCGTACGGCAGGCCGAGCACCTTGGTGTGGTAGCCCGCCCCCCAGTACACCGACCCATCGACGATTGCAGCGCCCGACACCACCGCGCCGTTGTTCTCGTAACTCCACTTGATCGCGCCCGTCGCCGCATCGAGCGCATACATGCTCGCGCCCGTACCGGCCAACGAGCCGGCATAGACGACACCGTTCGCGGCCGACATCGCCACCGTGTCCATCTTGCCCTGCGGGTCGGCCGTGCGCCACAGCACCTTGCCGGTGGCGGCGTCGATTGCCGCCCAGATGCCGCCCTTGGTCGTCTTCTGGCCGTTCGGACCGTTGTCGACGTCGATCGACGCTCCGTTCAGGTTGCCGATCGACACGTAGATACGCTTGCCGTCAGCGGCCGTCCCCCACAGCATGCCGCCCAGCAGGCTGCCCGGGCCGACCTGCGTATGCCAGAGCACCTTGCCGGTCTTGGGATCGAGCGCCCAGTACACGCCGCTCTTCGCACCGGCACCGAGCACCGTCCTCTCCTTGCCGTCGATGGTCGTCTTGAACAGGTTGGGCCCCGAGCCGAAATCGTAGTCCGGGCCATCGTCGTGGTTGTAGTTGGTCGACATGTCGGCGGCCAGCGTGCGGCTATGCCAGGCTACCTTGCCGGTTTTGAGATTGAGCGCGACGAAGCTGTCGATCATGTTGTCCGGCGTATCGCCCTTGCAGTTCTTCTGGGTCGGAAAACGGCAGTGGCCCGGCGGCACCGAGAAGTTGTTGCCGGTGGTCACGTAGAGCAGGCCGGTCTCGTGGTCGACCACGGCCGTGTTGCTCCATATCGAACCGCCGGTATACCCCTTCGGCACCATATAGGTCTTCCACAGCAGCTTGCCGGTCTTCGCGTCGAGGGCGACCATGGCGCCGCGGTAGGTCGGCTTGTCCTTGAGCGCCTCGGCACGCGACGAAAGGCCGACATACACCACGCCGCGATCGACGATCGGCGATTGGGTGATGATCGCGGTCGGATCCGAATCCACCTTGGTCCGCCACAGCGGCGCGCCATCGTCGGCCTTCGCCGCCATGATGAACGCGCCGGTCGGGTTGTTCGCGACCTGGGTGCCCTGACCGAAGATCAGCGTGCCTTCCCAGTACGCCGGGCTGGTGCGCGACGCATCGTTTTCGATGCCGCTGTATTCGGTGATCTTCTTCTTCCACTTCACCTTGCCGCTGGCGGCATCGACCGCCCAGAGCGAGCCGCCGAAGTCCGGCACGTACACGGTGCCATTGGCGACGGTCGGCGTGGCCGACACGTTGCCGTCGGTGTCCAGCGTCCAGCGCGGCGCAAGCTGCGCGACGTTATCGACGCCAATGGTGTGTTCGTCCGGCGCGGTGCGCGTATTGTCGACCCCTTGACCGGCAAAGACCCAATCCGCCGCCGCACTCGGACCGCTTGCGAGCATGCCGAACAGCCCAAGCGTTCCGATCATGGCTGGCGTACGCCGGCGCCATGAGGCAAGTGCATCCTTCTGCTTGTTGAATATTTTCATGACACCACCTTAGCGAGAGAAATACGACCGATGACCGGCCTGGCGGAAATGGCCGCGACGAAAAAACCCCGGCGAACCGAGGCAACAGCGAGCGGCCCGGGTGCCGGCGATAGCCGTCCTGCCCGGGCACAGGAAAGCAGGGACGCAATCGATCCGGCCCGGATGGACCGTCCGGCGCAGCATTGGCAACCATACGAGGCGTTCATTTGCGAAGCGTGACTCTGCATCTGCATCGATGACACTTGCGTGCCGATGGCAACACCGCATGACGACGAGCTAACCGTTGCGCCGGTGCACCGGCAGATCCGTCGCTCAGAACGTATGCATCATCCCCACATACGCCCCCGTCTGCGACTCGCCCGTCATCGGGCTCGTGCCCGACGTCGCATCGCGCGGCGACGCGAGCAGCGAGAAGTTCGAATTTCCGCCGTTGCGCACATACGCGACCGTGCCGTACAGGAACGTGCGCTTCGACAGGTTGTACGTGGTACCGAGCACGTACATCATCGCGTGGCCCGACGGATCGTGCGATGCATCGCCGCCGCCGTCGCCGACCTTCACGTAGTACCCGCCGCCCGTCACCGCCCACTGCGGCGTGGCCGTATACGTCGCGCCGAGCCAGTAGTGATCGGCACGATCGGCGACACCGGCCGGGCTGTCCGGCGCCTGGTAGTGCGTATACGCGCCCTGGATCTTGAACTTCGACACCTTCACGTTCGCGCCGACGAAATACTCGCGCGACGCGGTGAAGATGTTGCTGAACTTGCCGTTGTTGTCGCGCAGTTCGTCGTACATGCCGCGCACGTCGAACAGCGGCGAGTGGTACGACAGCATGATCCCGTCCGAGCGGCCGAAGTCGTCGGCCGCGCCGTAGTTGAAGCCGCGCGATTGATTGCCGAACGCATATTGCGCCTGCACGTCGAAGCCGCCGATCACCGGGCTGTGATATTCGATGTTGTTGCTGGTCTGCTGCCAGTTGCGGCCGCGCACGAGCGATGCGGATGAAAACGCCTGCTGGACGAACGGATCGAATTCCCACACGCCGTCGCTGTCGATGAACAGGTTGCGGCCGGCCTGCAGCTGGCCCCACGTGTCGCTCTTCAGGCCGACATACGCGCGGCGCGACCACATGCGTCCGCCGCCCGTCGTGCCGTTCATCACCTGGAACGCGGTTTCCAGGTTGAAGACGGTCGACATCCCGCCGCCGAGATCCTCGACGCCTTTCAGGCCGAACATGCTGGTGCCCCAGTCGCCGCCCTCCGCGCTCCAGCGCGTCGAGCTGCCGTTCGGCGTCGCGATGTGGTTCAGGTATTCGACGCCGCCGTCGACACGGCCGTACAGCGTCACGCTGGTCTGTGCGAGCGCGGCGGCCGGTGCGGCGGCCACGATCAGCCATGCGAAATGTTTGAGTCGCAA
>NZ_JBQEON010000054.1:0-35158 GCF_052045245.1 Burkholderia sp. 22313 | reverse complement strand
TGCGGATTCAACCCGTCGATGCAACGAATTGATGAAAGCGCTCAGCCGGTGTATCGAAGTCTAGCGTCTTTCGAGGACGCTCATTGAGCCGCCTGGCAACAGCGTTGAGCGTGGCCTGTGAATAGGCCGAGAGGTCGATTCCCTTCGGGAAATACTGTCTGAGGAGCCCATTTGTGTTCTCGTTCGAGCCCCGTTGCCAAGGGCTCTGCGGATCACAAAAATAGACCTTGATGTCGGTGGCCACGGTGAAACGCGTGTGATCGGCCATCTCTTTGCCTCGATCCCAGGTCAGTGATTTGTATAGTTCATGAGGAAGCTTGCCGGCGTGTCGGATCAATGCGTTGATGACCGTTTCCGTATCCTTACTGGCAACCTTCACCAGCATCACGAAGCGGCTCTGACGCTCGACGAGCGTGGCAATCTGGCTGTTCGCGCTGCCGAACAGCAAATCGCCTTCCCAGTGGCCCGGTATCGCACGATCATCAACGGTCGCGGGGCGTTCACTAATCGGGACGGTGTCGCAGATTCTGCCGTGGTCGTCGGTCTTCATCGTGTGATGACGCGAACGACGCATAGCTCGCGAGCGCCGTAAATGCTCGAGCAATTCCTTTTTGAGCGCACCACGAGCTTGTATGTAGAGGCTGCGGTATATGGTCTCGTGCGACACCTGATAGTCCCTGTTGACCGCGTACACGTGCTTTAGCCAACCGGCGATCTGCTCGGGCGACCACTGCAGCCGGAGCTTGCTTGCCACGACCTGGGCAAGTTCTCGGTTCCTGACGAGCTTACAGATTTGTGGGCGACGGGCTCGTTCCCAAGCAAGTTCGTCAGCATTGTTCGCCCGATAGCCCGGCATACCTCCGTTCCGCTTGAGCTCGCGGCTAATGGTCGACGGAGCACGTCCGATTCGATTCGCAATCGCGCGAATCGAATCGCCAGCAATCACCGCGCGCGAGATCTCCTCCCGCTCGGCAAGGGTCAGTGCCAATCTCGAACGGTGCCGTTGCTTTGGCTGTATGCCGCCCGCTTCCGCCAGAATCCGTTGTACCGAGGAATGGTTCCGATCAAACAACTGGGCGATCTGCTGCAGCGACTCGCCCGTGCGCCAACGCTCCCACATTAACGCCTTTTGGGTATCTGTATAGTAGATCCGCCGTCTCTGTTTCATGGCAACACTCCTTGCTGCTATGCAGCTTCAAGTGTGTTGCATCGACGGGTTGAATCCGCAGGTAAGAGAAGTCATTCTCGGTCACCTATTTCTCGGCATGCTTTTTCCCGCGATAGTGTCGCCACATCCATATGATCGCTATGTAGGCGAGCACTGACACGATCAGTTCGATAGTTACCCACACCCCGATATACAAATCCTCGGGATCGCGGACACCGAGCCAATCCGAAGCACGCCACCATGCACGCGATTCGGCTGGCGTCCATTCATGGTATGGTCGGACATAACGAAATGAGAGAAGAAACAATCCGACAAACAGCGCGACCTTGAATAGCCTACGGACAAGATAGATCATTCTCGGGCGCTATTTCTCAACATGGCTTTTTCCCCACGATAGTGCTTCCATAGCTTTGTGATCATCATATACGCAAGCGTTGCCACAAGCAGATCAAAAGTCAGCATCACCGGGATATAGACATCATCCGCCTCGTGCAGACCCAGGTTTTGCGCGATGCTCAACCATCTAAGTGCCTCGCTTTCCGGCATCGCCCCATTCCGACCAATGCAGCGCACAGATAGAAGAAACAAGCCGATAAACAGCGCCATCTTGAAAAGTCTACGGGCAAGCGTTGCCATGCAGGGTGGCCTCAATTGTTAAAAATGCATTAAGCCTCGAATTTCAGTCGCGATTTTGAAAGGCCTGCGGATTAAGTCATTCTCAGTCACTATTTATCGACATGTTTTTCCCGCGATAGTGTCGCCACATCCACATGATCGCTATGTAGGCGAGCACTGCCACGATCAGTTCAATAGTTACCCACGCCACGAAATACAAATCTTCGGGGTCGCGGATACCGATCGCCTGTGATGTGTACAGCCATGCGCGCATCTGGCTTTCTGTCCATTCATAGGGGTATGGCCGGGCATAACGAAGCGATAGAGAGAGTAGGCCGATAAACAGCGCGATCTTCAAGATCCTACGAGTAAGGGAGATCATTTTCTGGCGCTATTTCTCAACATGGCCTTTTTTGCCGTGATAGTACCCCCACAGCCTCATGATCGCCACATACGCAAACGTTGCCACGAGCAGATTAGCCAGCAGGACGAGCGGAATGTATAGATCATCGGGGTCCCGAATGCCAAGCCGATTTGCAACGTGTAGCCAAGCGAGTGCTTGACTTTCTGGCATTGGTACAGGATATGTATGGACGTGCGGTACGGAGATGCAGAACAGCCCGACGAACAGCGCCACCTTGAACAGCCTACGGACAAGTGTTGCCATATGTGACGACCTCGATTGTTCCGTATGCGTTAAGCCCTGAATTGCCGGCAGGGATTTTCTTGGTATGCAGAAGCGCCGTGCGGATTCTCAGGAAATCGACACGACTTGGAAGTGTAATGCAGCCAATTGAAATGCCCTGACCACCTGCCGGATGCAATCGAAACTGTCCGCGCTTGGCACCATTAATTCGCGTTTCATCGTCAATCATTCCGT
This sequence comes from Burkholderia sp. 22313, assembly GCF_052045245.1. Lineage (NCBI taxonomy): Bacteria > Pseudomonadati > Pseudomonadota > Betaproteobacteria > Burkholderiales > Burkholderiaceae > Burkholderia > Burkholderia sp. 22313. Next base: position 32,495 of record NZ_JBQEON010000054.1, on the reverse strand, counting down.
CATCTCGATACAACGCGAACCATTCGCTATGGTCTACCGGACTCCCAATCGCTGAATTAACTGTGTCCTTTATCGAAGCCCAAGCGCGAGACCCAACACCGCCTGTAGGACGGTCAACGATCCAGTATTTGCCGGCTGGAATCGGACCGTTATCGGGCACCGCCGTACAGCCCCCTCGATTCCGATAGATGCCGTTGCCAGAGAACGCATCGAACGTACCCAAACCATCGACGGTAAGGGGCGACAAAAATTCGTTATTCACCAAAAATCTCCCGGTATAAGCCATTGACCGCTCCCGCTTATCCGATGTCATTCCATGAATCGGTGAATTTGATATTGCCGTCGAGGTAATGCCACGTGATGCGGTCATACATCATGGAGACGGCTTCCACGTGATTGAGCGCGGACGCTTGCGACAGTCTGGTATTCGCCATGCCGGGATTGATGCCGCAGACTTTTACGCCTTCGAGCAGCATCACGAAATAGACTTCCTCTCTCCCGGCATCATTGATCCGATACCACTTGATCTCGGCCGATTGCAGGGTTTGCCCCTTCGCCACGGCCTTGTAGAGATAGGGTGTCGCCGCGTCGAATTCCTTTTCGAACGCAATCGGTGAATGCGTACGCTTGCCGGTGATCTTGCCGTTCGCACCATCAACCGGCAGATTTACACCGTGGCCGAAACTGATGATTTCAATGCTTCCTTCGCGGTCCTGGACGGTTGACGAGCCTTTGATGTCTGCGCCGCCATCATCCTTCAGCCACATATGTGCTGGAATCGGCATATCGAAAATCCTCACTTACGAAGAAGGCGTAATGTAAGGATTCGATGCCAGCCAAGTCAATTGCCGTCGCAAAGTCGCCGGAGGCTTTTCGGCAGCGGCCTCGCTCTTGCGTGCGCAAACGCTATGTCGTTCTGCCTGGATACTTATTCAAACCGTCAACAACCCCTTCTTCTCGATGAACGCGACGACCTCCGCGACGCCTTCGAGCGCCTTCAGGTTCGTCATCACGTAAGGCCGCTCGCCGCGCATCTTCTTCGTGTCGGCGGCCATCACGTCGAGGTTCGCGCCGACGAGCGGTGCGAGATCCGTCTTGTTGATCACTAGCAGGTCGGACTTCGTGATGCCGGGGCCGCCCTTGCGCGGAATCTTCTCGCCGCCGGCGACGTCGATCACGTAGATCGTCAGGTCCGACAGCTCGGGGCTGAACGTCGCCGCGAGATTGTCGCCGCCCGATTCGATGAACACGATGTCGGCATCCGGAAAGCGCGACAGCATCCGGTCGACGGCCTCGAGGTTGATCGATGCGTCCTCGCGGATCGCCGTGTGCGGGCAGCCGCCCGTCTCGACGCCCATGATGCGTTCCTCGGGCAGCGCGCCCGCGACCGTCAGCAGGCGCTGGTCTTCCTTCGTATAGATGTCGTTCGTGATCGCGACGAGGTCGTAGCGCTCGCGCATCGCCTTGCACAGCATTTCGAGCAGCGTGGTCTTGCCGGAGCCAACGGGGCCGCCGATGCCGACGCGCAGCGGCGGCAGTTTCTTGGTGCGGCGGGCGGAAGAGGGAGCGGGTGCGTTCATGGCGGATATCGGATTCAGGAGCGGAACAACCGCGAATACTGGGTTTCGTGCCGCGCGGACAGGATGCCGAGCTGCGGCGCGAACGTGTTGATGGCGTCGGGCGGCGTGGAAAGCGCGCGCCGCACGGCCGCGTCGATCGCGCCGCGCAGCGCGACGATGATGCGCTGGCCGGCAAGCTGGCCGAGCGGCACGGCTTTCAGCGCGGCGGCGGTCTGGTTCTCGACCCAGCCGAATGCGTATGCGGCGAGCACGGCGTCGGCGCCCGCGTCGTGCGCGGCCGCCGCGTAGGCGAACGCCGTCGGCAGCGCGATCGGCGCCAGCGACGCGAGCGTCGCGCGGCGCGCGGTATCGCCCCATTCGAGCGACGCGCAGAGCTGCGCGAGCGACCAGCCCATCTGCTCGGTCTCGCGGCGCAGTTCCGACGATTCGCGACTAGCGACGAACCACGCGTTCTCGCGCGCGAGCGCATCGGCGTCGTGCGCCTGCCAGCGGGCGAGCTGGTGCGCGAGGAACGGCAGTTCGCCGTGCGCGAGCACGTCGGTGAGCCCGCTCGCGATCCAGTCGCGCGCGGTGTCGGCGTCGCGGATCAGGTTCGCGTCGAGCGCGGCTTCGAGGCCTTGCGAATAGCTGTACGCACCGATCGGCAGTGCAGGCGACGCGAGATGCAGCAGCGCGACGAGTTCAGTGGTGGTCATGGCCGTGGTGGCCGTGCGAGCAGCCCGGACCATGCTGATGATCGTGATCGTGATCGTGATCGTGATCGTGATCGTGATCGTGCGAATGCGAATGCCCGTGGTGCTCGCCGAACACCTGCTGCGCGAGCGCGTAATCCTCGGCGAAGGTCGCATCGTGCCCGTGCTTGTGGCCGCCGCCGTACGCGCCGGCTTCCGGCTGGAACGGTGCGCTCGTCTCCTCGACCTGCGTGCCGAGCCGGCGCAGCATGTCGGCGAGCACCGGATCGGCTTCGAGCTTCAGGTAGCCGTCACCGATCTCGACCGGCGTGTGACGGTTGCCGAGGTGATATGCGGCGCGCATCAGCGTGAGCGGATCGGCGGCACGCACGCGCAGCACGGTCTCGGGCGCCGCGGCGATGCGCACGAGCGCGCCGTCGTCGGCGACGAGCACGTCGCCGTCGCGCAGCACGGTGCCGCGCGGCAGCAGGACCGCGACGTCCTCGCCGGTGTCGAGCGTCGCCGCGAGGCGGCTCTTGCAGCGGGCGTCGTAGGCGAGCGTGAGCGTCGGCGCGCGCGCGACGAGCGACGCGGCGAGTCTCACGTTCGGGGCAATGCGTTTGTCGAGGGTGCGCATGGAACGAAAACCGGAAATCAGAACAGGAAATAGCGCTGCGCCATCGGCAGCACCGCCGCCGGCTCGCAGGTGAGCAACTGGCCGTCGGCGATCACGTCGTAGGTTTCGGGATCGACGCTGATCGACGGGCGCCACGCGTTGTGGATCATGTCGGCCTTCGTCACGTTGCGGCAGTTGCGCACCGGCACGACGCGCTTGGCGAGCCCGTAGCGTTCGGCGATGCCCGCGTCGGCGGCCATCTGCGACACGAAGGTCAGCGACGTGCGCGCGAGCGCGCCGCCGCGCGTGGCGAACATCTCGCGGTAGTGCACCGGCTGCGGCGTCGGGATCGAGCCGTTCGGGTCGCCCATCTGCGCGACCGCGATCATCCCGCCTTTCAGGATCATCGACGGCTTGATCCCGAAGAACGCCGGTTCCCACAGCACGAGGTCGGCCCACTTGCCCGGTTCGATCGAACCGACTTCGTGTGCAATGCCGTGCGTGATCGCCGGGTTGATCGTGTATTTCGCGACGTAGCGCTTCGCGCGGAAGTTGTCGTTGCGCGCGCCGTCTTCCGGCAGCGCGCCGCGCTGCACCTTCATCTTGTGCGCGGTCTGCCAGGTGCGGATGATCACTTCGCCGACGCGGCCCATCGCCTGCGAGTCGGACGACAGCATCGACAGCGCGCCGAGGTCGTGCAGGATGTCTTCGGCCGCGATCGTCTCGCGGCGGATCCGCGATTCCGCGAACGCGAGATCCTCGGCGATCGACGGATCGAGGTGATGGCACACCATCAGCATGTCGAGATGCTCGTCGAGCGTGTTGATCGTGTACGGGCGCGTCGGGTTGGTCGACGACGGCAGCACGTTCGCTTCGCCGCACACCTTCAGGATGTCGGGCGCATGGCCGCCGCCCGCGCCTTCGGTGTGATACGTGTGGATCGTGCGGCCCTTGAACGCGGCGACCGTCGATTCGACGAAGCCGGCTTCGTTCAGCGTGTCGGTGTGGATCGCGACCTGCGTGTCGGTGTCGTCGGCGACCGACAGGCAGTTGTCGATCGCGGCGGGCGTCGTGCCCCAGTCTTCGTGCAGCTTCAACCCGATCGCGCCGGCCGCGACCTGCTCGACGAGCGGCTGCGGCAGGCTCGCGTTGCCCTTGCCGAGGAAGCCGAGGTTGATCGGCCAGCCGTCGGCCGCCTGCAGCATCCGCTCCATGTGCCACGGCCCCGGCGTGCAGGTCGTCGCGTTGGTGCCGGTGGCCGGCCCCGTGCCGCCGCCGAGCATCGTCGTCACGCCCGACGCGAGCGCCTCGTCGATCTGCTGCGGGCTGATGAAGTGGATGTGCGTGTCGATGCCGCCCGCGGTGACGATCAGCCCTTCGCCGGCGATCACTTCGGTCGCGGCGCCGATCGCGATCGTCACGCCGGGCTGGATGTCGGGATTGCCGGCCTTGCCGATCGCGGCGATGCGGCCGTGCTTGATCGCGATGTCGGCCTTCACGATGCCCCAGTGATCGAGGATCACCGCGTTCGTGATGATCGTGTCGGGCACGTCGGCGGCCACGCGCTGCGACTGGCCCATGCCGTCGCGAATCACCTTCCCGCCGCCGAACTTCACTTCCTCGCCGTAGATCGTGTAGTCGCGTTCGATCTCGATCAGCAGTTCGGTATCGGCGAGCCGCACGCGGTCGCCCGTCGTCGGCCCGAACATTTCCGCGTACGCGCGGCGGCTCAAGCGTAGTGTCATGTCTCGTTCCTGAAGAGCGGGGCGCGGCTTACAGCGGCCCCATCACCTTGCCTTGAAAACCGTAGACGGCGCGTTCGCCGGCCAGCTCGACGAGCTCGACCGTGCGCGTCTGGCCCGGCTCGAACCGCACGGCCGTGCCGGCCGCGATGTTCAGCCGAAAGCCGCGCGCGGCCGCGCGGTCGAACGACAGCGCGTCGTTCACTTCGAAGAAGTGGTAATGCGAGCCGACCTGCACCGGGCGGTCGCCGGTGTTCGCGACGACGAGCGAGCGCGTCGGGCGGCCTGCGTTCAGTTCGTGCTCGCCGTCGTCGGTGAGGATTTCGCCGGGGATCATGCGGGTGGCCTCGGTCACGGAATCGGATGGTGGACGGTGACGAGCTTGGTGCCGTCGGGGAAGGTGGCCTCGACCTGGATGTCGGGGATCATTTCCGGCACGCCGTCCATCACGTCGTCGCGCGTGAGCAGCGTCGTGCCGTAGTGCATCACCTCGGCGACGGTCTTGCCGTCGCGCGCGGCTTCCATCAGCGCGGCGGTGATGAACGCGACCGCTTCCGGATAGTTGAGCTTCAGCCCGCGCGCGCGGCGACGCTCGGCCAGCAGCGCCGCCGTGAAGATCAGCAGCTTGTCCTTTTCTCGGGGAGTCAGTTTCATGAAGGCAGTCGTTCAGGAAAACGTAATTTTTATCGGTGCGCGAGGTTTCGTGCAGGGTGCGGACCATCGTAGCACCGCGCCATTTTCCGTGCGTCGTGTATCCGTTATGTAAGGAGCAAGGCTTGTGCCATGTCGATGGAGTGCCGCGCGCCGCGCGTTCGTGGTGCGCGATGCATGGATCGGGGGCAGCGCGCGCGGCGATGCTGCGCCGAAACGGTGCGCGGCGAGCCCGGCGTGCTCAGGTTTGCCAGAGGCGCAGCGGTCGTGCATCGACACCGTGCACGATCGGCCGCAGGTGCAGCCAGCAGTCGGTGAAGTGACGCTGCAGCGCTTCCATCGACGTCGACAGCGCGCGCACCAGCACGACGCCCGGCGTCACGCAGGTCGCGCCCGCGCGCAGCGTGTCGTCGAACGGCATGCGCGCGGCGAGCGCTTCGGCGAGTGCCGCGTCGCAGGCGGCGCCGGCCGCCCACAGCGTGCCGTACACGGGAAAGCCGGCGAGGCCCTGCAGCGCGCCGCGCAGCGGATCGTGCGCGTCGAGCAGCGCGCGTTCGGTCCACAGCGGCAGGCCGTCGGCGTCGACGAGTGCCGAACCCGATACGACGCGGCCCGCCGACCACGTTTCGCCGGCGGCCTGCCGGCCGAGCTGCGTCGCGTCCCAGCCGATCGCGCTCGCGCCGGCGCCGAGCGTGACCGTGAAGTCGAGCGCGGCGTGGGCCGCGTCGAAGAACAGGTTGTTCTGCGGCAGCCAGTCGAGCTTCGCGTGCGCGCCGACCGTGATGCCGATGCGCTGCGTCGCGTCGAGGCCGTTCGACTTGTACCACTTGGTCGCGCCGGGTGTCGTCAGCACCGCGTGCGTGCCGTTGCCGAGCGCGATGTCGATGTCGAGCCGGTCGCCGCCCGCGACGCCGCCCGGCGGGTGGACGATCACCGCGTGGCAGATCGCGTCGCCTTCCGGGTACAGCGGCCGCTGCACGCGCAGCGGGCCGTCGTGCAGCCGGTGCATGAGCGTCGTGCGCGCGCCGTGCCGTTCGAAGCCGAGTTCGAGGCGGCCATGCCACGACTTGGCGACGGCAGGGCGGGACAGCGGAGCGTGGGAGTCGAGGGCGGACATCGGCGGGGAACGTGAGGAGCGGGAGCGGCGCGGTGGACGGGAAGGCAACCGCAACACTATACGATTCAGCTTTCGCGTGGCTGAACGCGACGTGGACGATTGGCGGCGGCACCGGGGCGCTGACGTACCGAAGCTCGCCGCGCCGACGAACGCTTGACCGGCACCCGTCCCGCGCCGCCTTCGTCGCTACACCGCGATCAGCTCCCGCACGCCGTTCGTCTCCATGTCCTGCGCATCGCCACCCGCGACGATCTCGCCGCGGCTCATCACCCAGTAGCGATCCGCGATCGTGCGCGCGAAGTCGTAATACTGTTCGACGAGCAGCACGGTCATCTTCGACTCGTCGACGAGCTGGCGCAGCGTGCGGCCGATGTCCTGGATGATCGACGGCTGGATGCCTTCGGTCGGCTCGTCGAGGATCAGCAGCTGCGGCGCGCTCATCAGCGCGCGGCCGATCGCGAGCTGCTGCTGCTGGCCGCCCGACAGGTCGCCGCCGCGCCGCGCGCGCATGTCCTTCAGCACCGGGAACAGGTCGTAGATGCGGTCGGGCACCTTCGATGGCGCCTTGCGGCTTGCCGCGCCGACGAGCAGGTTCTCCTCGACGGTGAGGCGCGGAAAGATGTCGCGGCCCTGCGGCACGTACGCGAGCCCGGCCGCGACGCGTGCATACGGCGGCAGCGCGCCGAGCGCCGTGCCACGCCACGACATGCTGCCGCTCTTCGCGTCGACGACACCCATCAGGCAGCGCAGCAGCGTGCTCTTGCCGACGCCATTGCGGCCGAGCAGCACGGTGAGCTTGCCGTCGTCGGCGGCGAGCGTCACGTTGCGCAGGATATGGCTGCCGCCGTAGTACTGGTTCAGTGCATCGATCTTCAGCATCGCATCATCGTCCGAGGTAAGACTCGATCACCGCGTCGTCGCGTTTGACCTGGTCGAGCGTGCCGTGCGCGAGCACCGCGCCTTCGGCCATCACCGTCACGCGGCCCGTGTCGCCCGCGAGCGCCGCGACGAACGCCATGTCGTGCTCGACGACCATCATCGAGCAGGTGCCGCGCAACGTGTTGAGCAGCGCGGCGAGTTCCATCGTCTCGTGGTCGGTCATCCCGGCCGCCGGCTCGTCGAGCAGCAGGAGAGCGGGGCGCTGCATCAGCAGCATGCCGATCTCGAGCCGCTGCTTCTGCCCATGCGACAGTTCGCCGGCCGCGCGGTACGCATCGCTTTCGAGGCCGATCAGCGCGAGCGTCTCCTCGATCTTCGCCTGCGCGGTGCGGTCGAGCCGCGCGCGCAGCGACGCGAGCCAGCCCTTGTCGGCCTGCATCGCCAGTTCGAGGTTTTCCCACACCGGATGCTGTTCGAACACGGTCGGCTTCTGGAACTTGCGGCCGATCCCCGCACGCGCGATTTCGGGTTCGTTCATCCGCGCGAGGTCGATGGTCTGGCCGAGAAACACCTTGCCTGCATCCGGGCGCGTTTTGCCGGTGACGACGTCCATCATCGTCGTCTTGCCGGCGCCGTTCGGGCCGATCACGCAGCGCAGCTCGCCCGCGTCGATCGCGAGCGATAGCTTGTTCAGCGCGCGAAAGCCGTCGAAGCTCACCTCGATGTCCTCGAGATAGAGGATCGTGCCGTGCGACGTGTCGATGCCGGGCGGCACCACGCGGCCCATCGATGCGGTGCCGCTGACGGCCAGCAGCTCGTCTTCCGGCGGTGGCGTGAACTGGTAGAGGGCCGTGCCGTTCATGCGCGCTTCCCCTTCGCGAGCAGCATTTCGACGAGGCCCATGATGCCGCGCGGCAGCAGGAGCGGCACCAGCACGAAGATCAGGCCGAGAAAGAACAGCCAGTATTCGGCGAAGTACGCGGTGAAGAAGCTCTTCGCGCCATTCACCGCGAACGCGCCGACGATCGGCCCGATCAGCGTGCCGCGCCCGCCGACCGCGACCCAGATCGCCATTTCGATCGAATTGCCGGGCGACATCTCGCCGGGATTGATGATGCCGACCTGCGGCACGTACAGCGCGCCTGCGATTCCGCACAGCACGGCCGACAGCGTCCACACGAACAGCTTGTACGCGAGCGGGCTGTAGCCGAGGAACATCAGCCGCGTCTCGCCGTCGCGCACCGCGGTGACCACGCGTCCGAGCTTGCTGGTGACGATCGCGCGCGCGGCGATGAACGCGAGCACGAGCGTTGCGAAGGTCAGCAGCAACAGCACCGTGCGCGTGGCCGGCGACGTGATCGGAAACCCGGCGATGCGCTTGAAGTCGGTGAAGCCGTTGTTGCCGCCGAAGCCCGTCTCGTTGCGAAAGAACAGCAGCATCGCGGCGAACGTCAGCGCCTGCGTGATGATCGACAGGTACACGCCTTTCACGCGCGAGCGGAACGTGAAGAAGCCGAACACCCAGGCGAGCACGGCCGGCACGAGCACGACGAGCGCGAGCGCCCACGCGAGATGCTGCGTGCCGCTCCAGTACCACGGCAACTGATGCCAGTCGAGGAACACCATGAAGTCGGGCAGGTCGCTGCCGTACTTGCCGTCGCGGCCGATCTCGCGCATCAGGTACATGCCGATCGCATAGCCGCCGAGCGCAAAGAACAGCCCGTGGCCGAGGCTGAGGATGCCGCAGTAGCCCCACACGAGATCGAGCGCGAGCGCGGCGATCGCGTAGCACATCAGCTTGCCGGCGAGCGTCATCGCATACGCGGACAAATGGAACGCGCTCGACTCGGGCGCGACCAGCGCGGCGAGCGGCACGCCGATGCCGATCGCGACGCACAGCGCGACGAGTGCGAGCCACGCGCGGCGCGACAGCAGCGCGGGGCGGGGCGGCAGGCCGAGCGCGAAGCCTTGCGCCGCGTGCGTGGCCGCGGAGGGCTTCGGCGTATCGGCGACCGGGTTCGACAACGAATCGGTGAATGAAGTCACGTCAGGCCTCCGCGCTGCGTCCCTTCGGGGCGAACATGCCCTGCGGACGTTTCTGGATGAACAGCACGATCATCACCAGCACCGCGATCTTCGCGAGCACGGCGCCCCAGAACGGCTCGATTGCCTTGCTGACGAGGCCGAGCCCGAAACCGCCGAGCACGGTGCCGGCGATCTGGCCGACGCCACCGAGCACGACCGCCATGAACGAATCGATGATGTAGTTTTGCCCGAGGTCAGGCCCCACGTTGCCGATCTGCGACAGCGCGCAGCCGCCGAGCCCCGCGATGCCCGCGCCGAACGCGAACGCATACGCGTCGACGCGCGCGGTTTTCACGCCGACGCACGCGGCCATCCGGCGGTTCTGCGTGACCGCACGCACGAACAGGCCGAGCCGCGTCTTCGTCAGCACGCTCCACGCGACGAACACGACCGCGAGCGCGAACGCGAGGATCGCGAGCCGGTTGTACGGCAGGATCAGGTTCTGCATCACGGTCACGCCGCCGCTCATCCACGAAGGGTTCACGACCTGCACGTTCTGCGCGCCGAACAGCATGCGGGTCGCCTGGATCAGGATCAGGCTCACGCCGAAGGTCGCGAGCAGCGTCTCGAGCGGACGGCCGTACAGGTGCCGCAGCACGAGCCGTTCGAGCACGATGCCGACGAGCGCGGCCGCCGCGAACGACACCGGCACCGCGACGAGCGGGTACCAGTCGAACGCAGCCGGGGCAAAGCGCTGGATCAGCGTCTGCACGACATAGGTTGCGTACGCACCGATCATCAGGAATTCGCCGTGCGCCATGTTGATCACGCCGATCAGCCCGTACGTGATCGCGAGGCCGAGCGCCGCGAGCAGCAGCACGCTGCCGAGCGACAGGCCCGCGAACACGGTGCCCGCGATCTCGCCGCGGCGCTGCAGCGTGTGCAGTGCATCGAGCCCTTGCTGCGCGGCTGCACGCACGCGCGCGTCGGGTTCCGTGTTGCCGCCGTCGGCGTTCCTGGCGACGAGCGGGCGCAACTGCTCGATCATGTCGAGATCGAGGCGCGCGGCGACGACCTGGACCGCTTCGAGACGTTTCGCCGGATCGGCATCGTGCAGCGCGGCGATCGCCCACAGTGCATCGAGGCGGCGCTTCAACGCCGGATCGGTTTCCTTCGCGCGTGCGCGATCGATCATCGGCTTGAGTGCCGGGTCGGGCGACTTCAGCAGCGCGTCGATCGCGTCGCGACGCGCGGCGAGGTCCGGCGACGCGAGTGCGAGACCCGACAGCGCGCCGGCGATCTTCGTGCGCAGCAGGTTGTTCAACATCACGGGCTGTGCGTCGCCGGCCGGCGTCGCGGCCTGCGTGAGCGCGTCGTGCGCGGTGTCGCCGGTCTGGATCAGCAGGCGGCCGTCGCCGGTCGCGAGCGCGTCGCCGGTCGACAGCGCGTTGAGCAGCGCGACGGCGCGCGGCTCGGTATCGGCGGTGAGTCGTTCGATCGCGGCCGTCTTCGCGTCGAAGTCGTCGCCGGCGAGCGCGGCGGTGTCGGCGGCCGTCAGCGCGAATGCGGCATGCGGCAGCGCGACCGCCAGCGCGGCACTGGCGACGACCGTGACGACAGCGCGGCGAAAGCGTGTGGGCATCGGGAGATCCTGTCGGACGTGGAAAGGCGAATGCGCGGGGCCGTGCGTGGGCGCGTACGGTTCGTTATGCCGAGTACCGGTCTGCGCGCCCCTGCGCCTGCAAGCGAAGCGCCACGCCGGTGCGCGGCGCCTCGCCTCGCATCAGACGAGCGCGGCGCGCTGCCGGCGCAGGAACGCCGGAATCGAGCTGACGATGTCCGGCTTGCCCTGGTTGCCCGCGATGAACGGGCTCCACGGCTGCGCGCGCACCGCGGTCTTCGTCTTCCACACGACGTTGAACTGTCCGTCGCCGCGAATCTCGCCGATCATCACCGGCTTGTGCAGGTGATGATTGCCGTCCATCGCGAGCGTGAAGCCCGACGGCGCGGCAACCGTCTGGCCGATCATCGCGACGCGCACCTTGTCGACGTCGGTGCTCTTCGCCTTCTCGACGGCCTGCTTCCACATGTGGATGCCCACATAGGTGGCCTCCATCGGGTCGTTGGTCACGCGCTTCGCGCCGCCCGGCAGGTTGTTCGCCTTCACCCACGCGGCGAACTGGTCCTTGAACTTCGTGTTGGTCGGGTTCTTCACCGACATGAAGTAGTTCCATGCGGCGAGATGGCCGACGAGCGGCTTCGTGTCGATCCCGCGCAATTCTTCCTCGCCCACTGAGAAGGCGACCACCGGCACGTCGGTCGCCTTGATCCCCTGGTTGCCGAGCTCCTTGTAGAACGGCACGTTCGAATCGCCGTTGATGGTCGAGATCACGGTCGTCTTGCCGCCTTGCGAGAAGTTCTTGATGTTCGCGACGATCGTCTGGTAATCGCTGTGGCCGAACGGCGTGTAGACTTCCTGAATGTCGGCGTCCTTCACGCCCTTCGATTTCAGGAATGCACGCAGGATCTTGTTGGTCGTGCGCGGATACACATAGTCGGTGCCGAGCAGGAAGAAGCGCTTCGCGCCGCCGCCTTCCGCGCCCATCAGGTACTCGACGGCCGGAATTGCCTGCTGGTTCGGCGCGGCGCCCGTGTAGAACACGTTGCGCGACATTTCCTCGCCTTCGTACTGCACCGGGTAGTAGAGCAGGCCGTTCAGTTCCTCGAACACCGGCAGCACCGACTTGCGCGACACCGACGTCCAGCAGCCGAACACGCACGCGACCTTGTCCTGCGTGAGCAGCTGGCGCGCCTTCTCCGCGAACAGCGGCCAGTTCGACGCGGGATCGACGACCACCGGCTCGAGCTTGCGGCCCATCACGCCGCCGCTCTTGTTGATGTCGGCGATCGTCATCAGCGCCGTGTCCTTCAGCGACGTTTCGGAGATCGCCATCGTGCCCGACAGCGAATGCAGGATGCCGACCTTGATCGGGCCCGTGCCCGCCTCGGCCGCTTGCGCGAACGGACTCCTGCCCGCCAGCGCGAGCGCACCGGCCATCGAACCGAACTTCAGCAGACTGCGACGTTTCATCGGGTTCCCCTTGACGTATTGGATGGGCGTGCGCCGTGACGGCGCCGGCATCGGAGTAACGCAAGGCATGTGCCAGTCGCGCGGATGCACGCCGGGCGTGCCTGGCCGGGATCACCTAGGGGGCGGGGCCGGTGCGCATGACGCGTCGTGCAGCATGCGCGATCCGTCGCGGTGCAATGGCGCGGGCGCAAATGGTGCACGGCGCGTTCGCCGGCGCACCGAAGTCAGCGGAAGCGGGTGAAACGCGGCGGCAGAAACGGAAACGGGCGCGCAAAGCGCGCCCGTTCGGCGGAGACCGGTGAGACCGGCGAGAGTGGCGGAAATGAGCCGCCCGGCGTGGCGGCGCGCGATGCGCCGCCGGGCAGGTCGCGCACTCAGTAACGCGGCACGGACGGATCGACGTCGCGCGACCACGCGTCGATGCCACCCTGCAGGTTGTACAGCTTCGTGAAGCCGCGCGATTCGAGGAACATCGCGACCTGCGCGCTGCGCATCCCGTGATGGCACACGCAGACGATTTCCGCTTCGTCGTCGAGTTCCTCGCTGCGCGCGGGGATCTGCTGCATCGGGATCGACACGCTGCCGGCGATCTGTGCGGTCGAGATTTCCCAGGGTTCGCGCACGTCGAGCACGACCGGCGCGGGACGCGCCGGATCGCCCAACCATTGCGCGAGCATCGCGGGTGTCAGGATCTGCATGGGGCCGCCGCTCAGAACTTGAAACGCGACGGCTCGATCGCGTTGACGAGATGGTCGACGTAGGTTTCGAACACGTCGGCGACACGGTACTGCTTGTCGTCGATGCGCGTGATGATCTGCGCCTTCATCACCGGACGGCCGCCGACGAACGCCGACAGGCGGCCGCCGATCTTCAGCTGTTCGAGCAGCTGCTGCGGCACGACCGGCAGGCCGCCCGCGACGCAGATCACGTCGTACGGCGCCTTGTCGGGCCAGCCGAGCGAGCCGTCGCCGAGCGCCACTTCCACGTTCGTCACGCCGTCGTTGCGCAGGTTGTCCGCCGCGAACTTCGCGATGGCCGGATCGATCTCGACGGCCGTCACGTGTTGTGCGCGATGCGCGAACAGCGCGGCCAGATAGCCGGAGCCGGCGCCGACCAGGAGCACGGTCTCGTGCTTCTTGACTGCCAGCTCTTGCAGCACGCGCGCTTCGACGCGCGGGAACAGCATCTTGCTGCGGCCGCCGGGCAGCGGCAGCTCGAGGTCGGCGAACGCGAGATCGCGGTGTTCGGGCGACACGTAGTTTTCACGCTTGACGATCGACAGCAGGCCCAGGACGTCCAGATCCAGCACGTCCCACGGCCGGATCTGTTGTTCGATCATGTTGAAACGCGCGTTTTCGATATTCATGGTGTGGTCACGCAGCCAGGTCGGCCATCAGCGGGGATAGAGAAACTTCGTGATTGTACCAAACGGGGCGGCGGCGAAGCCTTCAGACGGCCTGCAACAGACCTTTACCCCTTGCTCTTCTTGATCTGCGCCTCGAATGCGAGGTCGAGCTTGCTCGCCTTGCGCGGCTTTTTGGGGCCGAATTCGTCGACGAACTTGACGAACGCGTCGAGCGGCAGCGGCTCGCAGCGCTTCTCGGCGGTGCCGCCCGAGCGGTCGACCAGATAGAACAGGCCGCCGGCCATCGCGACGGCCGCGAACTGCGGGTTGCCGGAACGGGTCTTCAGGCGTTCGACCGCGTGGGTTGCTTTGGTGGTGCGCATCGTGCGGATTCTTGCGGGGGCGTTGAGCCCGCTACTTTATCAAACCGGCGCCCGCCTGCGGCCGCGCGGCGTCAGACGGTGCGCGAGTAGCGCTGATGCGGCGTCCGGCCGAGGTACGCGTCGAACGCCATCGCGATGTTGCGCACGACCATCCGGCCGGCCGGATGGATCGTCAGGCGGTCGCCGGCGACGGTCAGCAGCCCGTCCTGCTCGAACCCGCGCAGCGCATCGAGCTCGCGCGCGAAATGATCGGTGAAGCGGATCCCGTGCGCGGCCTCGATATGGGAGAACGGCAAGTCGAGGTTGCACATCAGCTGCGTGATCACGTCGCGGCGCAGCCGGTCGTCTGCCGTGAGCCGCACGCCGCGCGCGATCGGCAGCCGGCCCGCGTCGAGCGCGGCGCCATAGGCCGGCAGATCCTTCGCGTTCTGCGCATAGACGTCGCCGACCTTGCCGATCGACGACACGCCGAAGCCGATCAGGTCGGTATCCGCGCGCGTGCTGTAGCCCTGGAAATTGCGCTGCAGCGTGCCGTTGCGTTGCGCGCGCACGAGTTCGTCGGACGGCCGCGCGAAGTGATCCATCCCGATGTACACATAGCCGGCCGACGTCAGCATGTCGATCGCGAGGCCGAGCAGCGCGATGCGCGTTTCGGGCGGCGGCAGCGTCGCCGTGTCGATCTGCCGCTGCATCTTGAACAGGTGCGGCATGTGCGCGTAGCCGAACACCGACAGGCGGTCCGGCGCGAGCTCGATGATCGTCTCGAGCGTGCGCGCGAACACGGCGACCGTCTGGTGCGGCAGCCCGTAGATCAGGTCGACGCTGACCGAATGGAAGCCCGTCGTGCGCGCGGCGGACAGCAGATCGGCCGTCATCGCGAGCGGCTGGATCCGGTTGATGGCCTGCTGCACGACCGGATCGAAATCCTGCACGCCGAGACTCAGCCGGTTGAAGCCGATGTTGCGCAGGTGCACGAGCGTCGCCGGCGTGACCGTGCGCGGGTCGATCTCGATCGAGAACTCGGCGTCCGCGTCCGGCGCGAGCAGGAAATACTCGCGGGTCGCCGCCATCAGCTCGGCCGTTTCGGCGTCGGACAGGAAGGTCGGCGTGCCGCCGCCCCAGTGCAGCTGCGTGACCGGGCGCGAGGGATCGAACCGTGCGGCCTGCAGCGCGAGCTCGCGCTTCAGTTGCGCGAGATACGGGCGCGCGCGGCGGTGGTTGTTGGTCGCGATCTTGTTGCAGCCGCAATAGAAGCAGGCCGTGTTGCAGAACGGGATGTGGAAGTACAGCGACAGATCGCTCGACGATGCGCCGGGATCGCCGGCGGCGCGCACGTAGTCGGCCGGATCGAAATCGTCGCGGAACTGCAGCGCGGTGGGGTAGGACGTATAGCGCGGCCCGTTCGCGCCATACTTCGCGAGCAAATCGGGACGGAACAGTATGTCGGCAGAACCGGAATTCATGATGGTCTCGCGCTTTTTAGATGCTTTCGAGTATATGAATGCCCGTTTCGGCTGCATTGTGTAATAACGTCGCAGCCGGCGGTGGCACAATGCGCAGTGGGCTGCCGCGCGCCGCGTCCGGTTGCCGCACCGTTTTTTGGGTTGTTTGTCGAGAGAGCCGAGTGTCCGTCGAAATCCCTGTCCGTCCGGCGTCCGCCGATGTTCCGCCGCCGCATGCGTGCCGCGAAGGGTGCGGCGCATGCTGCATCGCGCCGTCGATTTCCTCGCCGATTCCGGGGATGCCCGACGGCAAGCCGGCCGGCGTGCGCTGCGTGCAGCTCGGCGATGACTTGCGGTGCCGGATCTTCGGCCGGCCCGAGCGGCCGGCGTGCTGCTCCGGGCTGCAACCGTCCGCCGAGATGTGCGGGGCGTCGCGCGACGACGCGCTCGCGTGGCTGACGCGCCTCGAGGTTGCGACGCAGCCGTCGCCTGGCGCCGCCGCCCGGTAACGCGTCATCGCGCTGCCGTCCAGCGGCCCGCGCATGGAACCGGCGGCCCGCACCACCGCACTAACTGCGGTCCGCGGCACCACGTGGGGCGGCGCCGATCGCCCGACTGCCGCTTCGCCCGATACAGGAGATTGTCCAGCATGACCGCATCTTGCACGCCCGGCCGGCGCCGTTTCCTCGCCGTGTGCGTCGGCGCCATCGGCGTGTCGGTATCGCTCGCCGCCTGCGCGTCGACGTTCCCGTTCATTCCCGATCACTACACGTTCTCGCGCGGCGACGTGCAGAAAGCCGTCGCGCGCAAGTTTCCATACCAGAAGACGGTCGCGCAGGTCGTCGACGTGTCGCTCGCGAATCCGGCCGTCAATCTGCTGCCCGACCAGAACCGCGTTGCCGTGCAGCTCGACGCGCATTTCGCGAGCCCGTTCCTGCGCGCGCCGGTGAGCGGCAAGTTCACCGTGTCGGGCCAGCTCGCGTACGACGCGCCGAGCCGCTCGGTCGTGCTGAAGGCGCCGGCCGTCGACAGCCTCGTGCTCGACGGGGACGCGCAGATGTACGCGCAGCAGATCAGCGCGGCCGCCGGCCTGCTGGCGACCCAGGCGCTGACCAACTATCCGATCTACACGTTCAAGCCCGAACAGCTGCAATTTGCCGGGGTGAACTACGAACCCGGTACAATTACGATTCTTACAAACGGCATACGCGTGGCGATCGTCGAAAAGTGACGGCACATCGCGCGCGGCCGGGCGGGCCGCGCGCGGTGACGCGGCCCTTTCTTTCGACTACTTCGGAGTTGGGCCACGGATGGACTGGATCCTGATCTGCAAGGCATTGATCCTCGGCGTCGTCGAGGGGCTGACGGAATTCCTCCCGGTGTCGAGCACCGGCCACCTGATCGTCGCGGGCAGCTTCCTGAATTTCAACGATGCGCACGCGAAGACCTTCGACGTCGTGATCCAGTTCGGCGCGATTCTCGCCGTGTGCTGGGAATACCGGCAGCGGATCGTGTCCATCGTGTCCGGTCTGCCGAGCCGGCCCGACGCGCGACGCTTCACGCTGAATGTCGTGATCGCGACGATTCCCGCGATTGCGCTCGGCCTGCTGTTCGAGAAGAAGATCAAGGCCGTGCTGTTCTCGCCGGTGCCGGTCGCGTTCGCGCTCGTCGTCGGCGGCGCGATCATCCTGTGGGCCGAGGCGCGGCAGCGCGAACGCACCGAGCCGCCGCGCGTGCAGTCGGTCGATGCGCTCACGCCGCTCGACGCGCTGAAGGTCGGCCTCGCGCAATGCTTCGCGCTGGTGCCCGGCATGTCGCGCTCGGGCTCGACGATCATCGGCGGGATGCTGTTCGGCCTCGACCGGCGCGTCGCGACCGAATTCTCGTTTTTCCTCGCGATTCCGATCATCTTCGGCGCGACGCTGTATGAAACCGTCAAGGACTGGCAGGCGTTCACGGTCGATTCACTCGGCCTGTTCGTGCTCGGGCTCGTTGCCGCGTTCGTCAGCGCGTTCGTGTGCGTGCGCTGGCTGTTGCGCTATGTCGCGACGCACGACTTCACCGTGTTCGCGTGGTACCGGATCGCATTCGGCTTGTTCGTGCTGCTGGTGGGTTACAGCGGGTGGCTGAACTGGGCGTGATGCCGGCGCGGAGGCGAGGGTGCTTCCAATGGAAAAACGGCCCGATCGGCAGATGCCGGTCGGGCCGTTGTCCATTGCGCGGCGCGCAGCATGCAGCGCGCCGTAGCGAACGGGTTCAGGCTGCGCGCTTGCGGAACACCAGGTCCCACACGCCGTGGCCGAGCCGCAGCCCGCGCCGTTCGAACTTCGTGACGGGGCGGTAGTCGGGGCGCGGCGCGTAGTCGGCGGCCGTGTTTTCGAGCGTCGGTTCGGCGCCGAGCACTTCCAGCATCTGTTCCGCGTAGTTCTGCCAGTCGGTCGCGCAATGCAGGTACGCGCCGGGTTTCAGGCGCGACGCGAGGTGCGCGACGAGCGGCGGCTGGATCAGCCGGCGCTTGTGGTGACGCGCCTTGTGCCACGGATCCGGGAAGAAGATGTGCACGCCGTCGAGGCTTTCCGGCGCGAGCATGTGCTCGAGCACTTCGACCGCGTCGTGCTGGATGATCCGGATGTTCGGCAGGTCTTGTTCGCCGATCAGCTTCAGCAGCGCGCCGACGCCAGGCTCGTGCACCTCGACGCCGAGGAAGTCGTCGCCCGGGCGGTGCGCGGCGATTTCCGCGGTCGACGCACCCATCCCGAAGCCGATCTCCAGGATGCGCGGTGCGCTGCGGCCGAACACGGCGTCCCAGTCGGGGATTTCAGCCGCGTACGGGACGACGAAGCGCGGGCCGAGATCGTCGAGCGCGCGGCGCTGGCCGGTCGACACGCGGCCGGCGCGCGTCACGAAGCTGCGGATGCGGCGGCGGTGCAGCGGATTGACTTCGTCGGCGCCGTCGGCGGCTTCGTCGGGAAGGGCGGCGTCATCCGGCGGCAGGCCGGCTTCGTTCGGATCGTCGTGCATCATCGGTGACAGAGAAAGGCTCGGTTCGGGGCGCGGGCCCGTTGCGCGCAGCAGTGCGCCGGGTGAACCGGCACATGGTACAAAAAAGCCGCCTTCGACGAGGCGGCTTATGCGCAGGCTGTTTTGCAGCCGGAGAACGTGGAGCGGGCGATGGGAATCAAACCCTCGCTTCGAACACTACGCAAAGCATTGATTAGAAAGAAACAACAAGCGGGCAACATCGCCCGCTGGAACCAACAAATGTAGCGCGGAGTATATCAGACCGTCGGCGCTGCGCTGGCGTCGACCTGTTGCCGCATCTTCGCCGCGTCGATCCGTTCGAGCAGTCGACAGAGCTGGCCTCGATGCCATTGACCGCCGTTCGCCGTCTTGATGCCGAGAGTATTCAGCTCGGCCACCATGTCACGCTGAGAGAGGTTCCGCGCCCGGAACCCTGCCACCATGCCTGTCAGTTTGCCCGCGAAGGCGTCGGCGGCGCGTTGGCGGGCCTCTACGTTCGGTTTGAGGTTCGCGGCCCCTGCCGTTCCGAGCTTCACGCCACGCGCCTTTGCTGCCGCCAGAGCGTCCTTCGTCCGCTTGCTGATCTGATCGCGTTCCCACTCTGCCATGACCGCGTGCATCTGGATCATGACCTTGTTCGCTTGCGGCATGTCGGCGGCTACGAAGTCGCATCCGGTTTCCAGCAGGCCAGACACGAAATGCACGTTACGGGCCAGACGGTCCAGCTTGGCGATGATGAGCGTCGCACCACGACGCTTGCACAGCTCCAGCGCGGCACGAAGCTGCGGACGCTTCTCCAGAGCGTTCGCACCCTTGCCGGTCTCTGTCTCGGTGAACTCGCCCACCAGTTCCCAATCGCCGCCATTTAGGTAGCGGGCAACCGCTTCGCGCTGTGCGTCGAGACCCAAACCGGACGCACCCTGACGTGCCGTGCTAACCCGGTAATACGCGACAAACCGACCTTGTGCCATTCCATCCTCCTGCAAGTGGCCTCACGACGAGACGAACGTTTAATGTGAGGCCAGTATAACCCAAAACGAACTTACACAACTCATAAGTTGAATGGTTTTTGAATGGCATGTAGAATGACTCCATCGAAAATTGAGAAGGAGCAGGACGTGGAACTTTTGAGCAGCAAGGCGGCAGCCGAATGGTTGAATGAGGCCCTGCCGGGGGAGTCGGTTGGATATTGGCAACGCTGGCTGACCAATAATCGCAGTCAAACGAGGCGTGTCCCGTATCGCATCCCATTCCAAACGGTAGTGGGCTTCAAGGCCGCTCACTATGACGTGGACGAACTTGCCCGGTTTGTCGAGTTCGAGAAGCAACGGCAACTCGGCAGCGTCACGCTCACGGGGCGCGCGGCTGAAGTCATGCGCGCGTATGGCATCGGCGAGAAGGGTGGCAGCACGACCGGCAGGAAGCTGAAGGTGTCCGGTATCCACCCGCAGGTGGACGAGGCTGGGAAGCCATATGTCCAGCTAATCACCGATGACCCTCTGATGGTCTACCGGATCGAAGTGGCGGAAGCAGTGGCCGTCTTGGAAGAACTGTCGGCAGCCGTTGACGCCTGCAAACGAGCTACGGCATAAGGGGGCAAGCATGAAGGTCAAGGAAACCATCTATCCGGCGGGCGAAACCGCCTTGATCCTGCGCGACTTCCTCGGTGCGATGCGGTCGTGGGATGACGCACTCGCCGATATGCGCAAGGGCAAAACCGATGTGTGCGGTCATGTGCTGACGCCCGCTGCGAAGCACTACGACGGGCGTGCATGGCGTCCGGTGTATGCAAGCAGTGCGATCAAGGCATTTATCAGGGCCGTCCACGCCTCGACCACGCTCGCGGTCGCGAAGCAAGCGCCGAAAGGGTTCGTTGTGGAATTTGACGATGCCATCAACTGGCGACATCAGAAAATCCCGAAAGCTCCGGCTCTGGTCGCGCGCACGTAGCATCATGGCCGATCTTCGACACTTCCGACGAAAGGCTTGTGTGGACTGGCTGGACGTGAGGCTTCGCACTTCACGTCCAACCCAGTTCCAGCACGTCCAATCAGCGCTCGATGCAACGGGTGCGGGGAAGCTCTACGTAGACCCTATCGACCCCGGCCCCGGCGGCGTGGCGGATACGTTCGTGGTGCGCGTTACCGACCGTCTGGCGAACAACTACGCGGCACTAAGCAAGGCGCTCGCGGAATTCTCGGCACGGTATCCGCTCGCCCACGACCCGGAAATCGCAGCAATCGAGGTCGCGTGTGACTTCTCGCACACCGGAGAGGTAGAGCGAGACGTATCGACAATCGCAATGACCTATCGCTTGCAATCGAGTCTGTTGACCGACGGAAGCAAACCCCGCCAGTTCGATCCTGCGATCCGAAAAAATCGCTTCATGGATGTGCATGGAGAGCGTCTAGACCCCCTGCAAAACTACCGTGAAGGCAACGAATGGGATGACGTGTCATGGCAGTGCTATTGGAAACGCACGGATAGCGGCCAACCGCTTCCGCCGAACGAGTGGCGCGCACGCGTCGAGGTTACATTGCAAGGCGATGCACTCAAGAGCACCGGCTTAGTCAAGCTGGCGGACCTTGATGGATACCGATTCACGAACCTCGCGCCCTTCTTCCGGTTCCGCACTCCGATAGATCCCGAGACGCAAGCCAAAGGCGACCGGTTCAAGCTCACTGCGATCACGATCAACAGGCGCTTGAAGGACGCTACACCAGCACGCGGCTTGCACAGCTTCCGGTCGGTTGGACAGCGCGATAAGTGGCGGAAACAACGAAGCGAGAGCAGTCACCTGCAAGCGGACAACGATCTTCAGCGCGCAGTCGAGTATGCCTTGCGCCGCCTGAAGGTTTGACCGGGTTGCGCAAAAACACGGGCGAAAAAAACGGCCTCAAGTCCACCAAACCCTTGTCGGGCCTAGAGACCGTTCGCCAAGCCTAATAACTGTAAACCATATACACATTGCTCACAGACAAGGTTTCTTCACGCCTGCATTAGAGATCGGGGCGCAGGCCGTCTGTATAGACAGTGTAGGTTGCGAGAATGCTGCCATTCTTGATAAAGAACGCCTTCGGGATAGATCCCGTATAACCGCCCATCCGGTTTTTCGCATTAACTCCGAAATATGCAAGATACCCAAACTCGGTTCTTCCGTTGGCTTTCATCCAGCCGCGTTCTAACTTCGTCGGCCCCCTTAAGATAAGCGAATTGGGATCAATCAGAGTGTCTTGGAGGTATGCTTGCACGAGGGAGGTAGCTTCAGTCGCGCTTGGTTGGTTGCCATAGTCGGCAGCCGCCATTTGTTCTGGTGAGGGCTGCAAATCTGCACAGCCAGCAAGCGATAGAGTCGCAGCGATTACAACCACCGAAAGCAGCTTTTTCATTTATTCTCCTGTTCTACGTGTGGATAGACAACCAGAGGGAGCACGCGGATTGAGCGTGCCCTTGACCGTTCAAGCTGCCGCTACACTTGATCCAGCGCGCACGCCCCGCTGCAAAAAGTGAGACGAAGCACTGCCGCCACGCAACAAAAAGCGGCATGCACGAAACGGTAAGAACCCCTAGAAAAATCAGCCGACCTCGAAGGGATACCGTGTTTCAACTGGCGGCAGTTTTCGGAAAACCTTATAGAGAGCACCCGGACCGGACGAACCCGACAGCGCGGCGCTATGCTTGATTACATCTGGCTCCGATGCGTGACGCGCACCATCTTGCCGTCCTTGTCGAACAGCACGGCGACGTGTGCCGACGAAGCGCCGACCACAGAGCCCTGCGTGTAAATCCATTGCAGCAATGTGCCGCCATTCACTACCGCTGACGACGACGCGGGCTTGCCGAGTGCTGTCTCCGCGTCTTGAATCGTGGTAATACCCGGACGCATGGAGTCCACCGCTTCAGGGTCGAACTTATGTCCAATAGTCATACAGGCGCTCAGCGCGAATGAGGCAAGGGACAGCGCGGCGATTCTTTTGATATTCATTTTTATTTCCCCGATTTGTGCCGCAAGTGCGGCGAATGCTAGGTGTTACCGACAGCGATTCGAATGCGGCTTGAGAGTATAAGTCAACAAATAGGGGCAGACCAGCGGGGCGCAAATCAACGCCGTTCGCGTCGGCCCGCCGCCACCTTCTGACGCGCTGCGCACTTGATGGCGGCCAGAGCATCGTCAATCCTGAACGGCGCTACGCCAGTGAGTGCCGGGAAGTGCAACCGGGCAAAAATTTCTGCCAGCTCGTCGGCGTCGCGGTCTTTCGCATAGCGTTTCCCGCTCTGCGTCTTGCCGCGCTCATGCCCGGCCAATTGCGTCATCACGCGTTCAGGCAGCTCAAGCCGTTCAAGCGCTGTAATGAACGTATGCCGGAACGAGTGGAACGTCTTCATCCCGTTGCGCTCGATGCCGAGCCTGTTGCCGAGAAAGCGCTCGTTGAACCACGATCCAGCGGGCTTGCCGTAGCCCTTCACCGGGTCACGCTTCAGCTCTGGGAACAGGCGGGTGTGGCCCGCCCGCCTTAGCCGCTCGACATACTCGGGCAAGCCGAGACGCACCAGCTCTGCATGTATCGGCACGACTCGTTCGGCGTTGACCGTCTTCAGCGACTTGTCGGGCACGTCCTCTACCTTGTCGCCGTCGAGGTTGAAATCCAGATACCACACCCCGGCTTCAGACTGCCGTATGTCGTCTAGGTAGAGCTGCGACAGCTCATTGATACGCCCACCGGTCAACAGGCCCAGCAGCGGCAACCAGTAGTAGTGCGGTCGCCAGTGCGTGAAGCCGTTCGCCCTGACGGTTCCCGCACCACGCTCGAACCAGTCCTGTGAAAAGATGCGGTCCAGCTCGTCAGGCGCAAACGTCTGCCGGTCGTCCTGCGGACGCGAACCCGCACCCGCACTGCGCCCACGCTTGTAGTCTGCCGCCGGATTGAAGCGCATCATGCCCGCCTTGACGCCGTAGCCAAGAATCTCGCTCAGGTGCCCGACGTGGCGCTTCACGGTATCCTCGTTCTTGCGTTTCAGCCCGTCGCGCTTGGCAAGCTCTATCAGCTCGTGGAGGGTCTTGGTCTCGCCGGTCGTGCGGCGATAGTTGCGCCGTGACTGGTAGATGTCTCTCGGCAGTAGGGCGAGCAGCCGCGCGAATTCCAGCACGGTCTCTTTCTCGATGTCGCCTAGCGCTGGATCACCCATCAGGCCCGCGAACAGCTCGGCCTCGGTCGTGTTGCGTTTCGCCGTGCCAACGCTCCAGTCCCGGTCTTTCCGATACAGCTCGAACAGCTCCGAGAAGCGCTTGGAGCCGTGCCGTGCGGTGATCGGATCGTGGATGATGGGCGTCGCTATGCTCGGCGTCACGACAGGGCTTGCTGACGGCGTCGGCGGCGTCGTCGTGGCAGTCGGCACGACAGGGCTTGCTGGCGGCACGGACAAGGCAAGGCGGGCACGCACCTTCGCAATGGCGGTCTTGGTCGTGACGCACTCGGACAGCGACACTTCCAGCTCGTCATCCAGAATGACGGCGGCGCGCACGCCGTGCAGCAAAACGGACTCTACGGACCGCTCGCCTATGACGAACCGACCAAGCGTGGCGCGCGTATCGAGGAACCGCACCATACCGGAATGGGTCGCCTCGACGCCTTTGTCTTCCACGTCATTCAGGATGAGTCCGCCGCCATAGTCGCGCTCGATGTCGTCCAAGTCAGGAACCGCCCAACCGCGTAGACCTTGAACGTGCGTATAGACCTGCGCCCGGTCATTTAGCAGTTCGCCAGCGAGTGCGCCGGGTGAGATGCCGATAGCGTCCGCCGCCGCCGTGATTGAAATCATGCCGTCGCCAGCAATCAGCGGGCTTTCGTTCCTGAGTTTTTCCGCGTCCATCGCCTGAAAGTGTGTGCGCCAGTGAAGCTGGATTCTAAGCGCCTCAGTCTTCGCAACCGCCAGACTTCGGACGCCGGTAGACGTGTGTATTTCCGTCCTGCCGACGAACTCGCGCAACCGCTTGGGGACGACAAGGCGCACTGCGTAGATGCCGCTAGGACGGCGATACAGGCAGGAGATACCCTGCATGACGGACCACCACTGTAGTAGTCTCGCGGAGTATTCGAGCTGTCAGGACCGTAACCGGAACAAAATCAACCGGTTAGGTTCGAGGTGGAGCGGGCGATGGGAATCGAACCCACGTCATCAGCTTGGGAAGCTGAGGTAATGGCCATTATACGACGCCCGCAGAACGCGTAATTCTACAGGGGTTCGGGTGGGGATGGCAAGGGGGTGGTTTTGGCGGCTGGCATCGAAACTGGCATGACTCGATGCTAGAGCGCTGGCATCGCTGGCAGCGGTAGGGCGTGCTTGCGACCGGTAAGTTTGTATCAACCGGTGTGGTACATATCGCGTGTTCGGCAAGACGACTAGAGTAGCGAATAATGTTTCGGTCGCCTCGGCTTCGCTTGCGCTATGACCTTGAAGTCGGAGTAACATAGTCGGGCAGATATGAATACTCACTGCGTGAGCGATATCATCCAACAA
Organism: Burkholderia sp. 22313; assembly: GCF_052045245.1. Classification (NCBI taxonomy): domain Bacteria; kingdom Pseudomonadati; phylum Pseudomonadota; class Betaproteobacteria; order Burkholderiales; family Burkholderiaceae; genus Burkholderia; species Burkholderia sp. 22313. The sequence goes on along the minus strand of NZ_JBQEON010000054.1, from coordinate 7,413 downwards.
AGACGCACTCAACGGGGAAATTGAATGGCTAACATCAAAAGTTTTGCAGTATGGAATAATAAGGGTGGTGTCGGTAAGAGCACAATTGTATTTCATGTCGCTACACGGTATGCCGAGCAAAATCCCGACGAGACAGTGCTTGTTATCGACCTGTGTCCTCAGGCTAACTCGAGCATGATGCTTTTGGGGGGCGGGGTTGCTGGTGAAAATGCAGTTTTAGGTTACGGCACACAGGCTGTGCCTCAGACGGTTGTAGGGTATCTCAGTACTGTAATTGCGCAAGGTGCTGGCGCTCCGATGCCAAACCCAAATGATTTTTTGGTTCAGGTCTCCACGAAAAATGTATTTGCCCCTCCCAATCTGATGCTTTTGTGTGGGGACGGGAACCTGGAGCCGATGGCTCCCGCCATTGTGCAGGCGGCAAATGCACCAGCGCTTATGCCTACTGTCCAACCTTGGCAATGGGTTCATCTTGTGTTCCGTCGGTTGATTGAGCAATTGGCATCAAAGCCTGGCGCAAAAGATGTGACGGTTTTTGTTGATACGAATCCGAGCTTCTCTATTTACACTGAGCTCGCGATTTCTACTGTCGATTATTTGATTGTCCCTGTTAATGCGGATGATTCTTCTCGTGTTGCTACAAATGCGATGTTCATTCTGTTGCACGGTCAGACTCCTCCTCATCCCGTGTATGGAAATTGGACCTTCGCAGCTCAGGCGCATAATCATGGAATTGTCATACCGCAAATTCACGTGGTGGTGGGGAACCGACTTACCCAGCATTTGGGTGCGGCGGCAGCTTTTGAGGCACTGTCAGATGCTACGGCGGATACCTTATTTTCTCAGTATGGCAATCATCCATCATATTTCACTCAGCGGCCGGCAGGCTCGGTCAGTGATGTGACGACTTTCCGTGATCAGTATTCCGTATCGCTGAGAGACTTCAATACGGCAGGGGTCGTTGCTGCTCATCTTGGCCGTCCATTATCTCAACTTTCCGGTGGCTACTACGATATATACGGTCAAGAGGTTCAGGTTAATGCGGCACGTGTGAAAGAGTGTGAGGATGCGTTGGACGATCTGTTGCAGTTTATTTGACGTAATTGGGCGGTACGGAGAGGTGCTGTTTTTAATTTACGACATCGACGGGTGGCATGTTCAACTTCCTTGTAACAGCTGAAATTGGAGCTTGGGATCGACCCGGTTACGAGTACGACCGGAGTCGATTTCTTGAATATACAAGCGAGGATATCTCTGCTAGTGTGCGGGAACTGAAGGCTCCACAGCTGAAAGCACTAACGGAAATGCCGTGTTTGTTTGCCTACGAAGGCACTGATGAGCCTATGCGAGTCGGTCGTCTGAAGAAGGTCAAGTTGCGAAACAGCGAGCGCACGCTATATCTCGAACCGGACTTGGATCCCCTCGTTCCGCCCATTCCTTTTGAGCAGATTAAGCCGCTTCAAACCTCTCTAGACATTCGTAGTTGGGAGTTAAATCGGACACATTGGGCGATCAAGGATGAGGATCTTTTTGATGTGTTGGCGCGCGCGGGCCTAGTCCCACGTAATGCGAATAGTTCGAGGATCGAGAAATCAGACTTACCCCCAGTCTCCGCTCCTGAACTCCAGGCTGGCAACGTCGGTGCGTTCATTGAGAAGGTGCTGAATCTCGACCATGGTGGTCGCGAGGTGTTTTATCGGGGACACTCGAATCGAACCAAGTATCGACTCGAGCCATCCATCTTTCGCAAGGACGAGCGCGGGAATTTTATCAACCGTGATTCGGAAGACCGGATGTATAGAGAGCTGCTTGTCTCGAATTCAGTGGATTTCCAAGGGGACGTGTACACGTTGGATCGGCTCGTGCGAATGCAGCACTACTCGTTGCCTACACGTTTGCTTGATATCACATCGAATCCTCTGATTGCCTTGTATTTTGCTTGCAAAAGCAATCCCGGTAATGATGGTGAAGTGATCGTGTTTTCTATGGAGCGGAGTCAAATCAAGTACTTCGATTCGGATACCGCAAGTTGCATCGCAAACTTGACGCGACTTCCGCAGGAGAGGAAGGACTCCATCGACTACGGCAGCAACGATGTCCGAAAATTCAATAAGCAGCAACCGATTAAGCAGTTGCTCCATTTCGTAAAAGAGGAAAAACCATTCTTTGAAAGTAGGATGGATCCCCGTCACTTGCGATCTGTCATTTGCGTTAAAGGAAAACATACAAACAACCGAATCTCATTCCAATCGGGAGCATTCTTGCTGTTCGGGCATGACGCTGTGCTGGATGAGCGTGGCACTTCGGAGATTGCAGTTCAGAGAATTGCGGTGACGAACAAGCAGCTGGTGCTTGGTCAGCTAGATCAGCTCAATATCAACGAGAGTACGGTGTTTCCGTACATTGAAAATTCAGCGAAGTACATCGCTGAGAAGTTCGCGTTCAAGGGTTAGTGACCCGTATCGGATGAGATTGATCGTCGGAAGTAAATGGTGATAATGGGGGCGATCGCCACGCTTCAGTTGTCCACAGTGTTGTGTTGAGCGGTGGTCTGCAGGGATAGTCGTCGCATGGACGACACCCAACACCTCAACGATTTACCGCCGCTGACCATTGACCAGATGCGCGATCTGGCTACGGCAATCTGCGAAAATTTCGGACCTGGCCTCTCGCGAGCGGATTTCACCGAAAGATTGCTGATGCTTCTCGAAGATGTTCCGGGATTCGAGGTGGGCGAGGTGGATACGAGGCTCATCGTATTGGCATGGGCGACATACAACGGTCGCCCACCCAATTCTTGAGATTCTACTCGCGCACCAGCTCAGCGACCTTTTCATAGAGCGTTTCTCGGTATGCACGAGCATTTTCCGAGAAGTGGAGCCGTCGATGGCAGTTCGGGCAAACGGCGACCGCATTCGTTGGCGTATCGGATCCGTCGTCCGCAAGTCTGCGGAGATGATGGACCTCCAGAAATGGGAAGCCGTCTGCGCCGATAAACGGAGCCGGTTGGTCACAAGCCTCGCACGTCCCATCTGCTCGCTCGAGTACCCAGGCTTTGACCTGCGGATCTCGTACGACGCTGGTCGTGGTCGATGTGGTCCTTTTAGGCGTTTTGCTTCCTGCAGGGCGTTGCTTCAGTGTCTTGCGAAGCTTGGCGACCGTAGCTGCTTCGGTAGCCCTCGCCGAGTCGCGGCGGCCTTCCAGTTCGCAGATGAGCGTTTCTATCTGCTCAGTGACCCTCACTCCAACGTTCTTTGCCGGTGGAAGGCCGGGTATCCAGTCCCGTCCCATGAGAGCTAAGACATGAGAGATGTTCTGCATCCGGTATTCGCACGACTTCTCGGACCGGCCAATTCCCACGGAGAGGTCTCGATAGACCTGCTTCTTTACAACGGGTTGCCCGTTCCGGAGTCGACGTGCCATGTCGAGATACGCGACGACGGACGCTCTCAATTCTGGCTCGGACCAATCCGATTCAAGCCGATTTTCTTCATCGATCCTTCTCGCCCAGTCTTGCATCAGAAGCAGGCACGTCGCTTCGTCCTGGACCCAAAGATATGAACCGCTGTAGTCACTATTGACCTGCAATAGACTCGGGTCACACCCATGTCGCAGGGCGAACTCGACCTTATCGAAGTTTGGAGGAGCCTTGGCGCGATTCTTCTCGAACCGGTACAAGCAAGCATATGGAGGGTTATGCCCCCAGAGGTTCTCGTGCATATTCCCGACATGGACACCGCGCCAAGTGATACGCAGAGTCTTTCGCTGGTCATTCGGACCCCGCGTCGTGGGGGCGATAGTAAAGCCTTCTGCTTCCAGCGCATGAATGACGCTCCTTGCGAACGCATTCGGCAGGTTGCCCGTATAGTTTGAAAGATCAGGCATTGAACAAGTTGATCCGAGGGAATAGGGAAGGGGGCTCGTTTGGACGGGGTGAAGTTCCCCGTCTTCGGTAGCGATTGGCTTTGGAGTCCATGCGGTAATATGCGTGTGAGCGCACTTCAAGCCACACACTGGATTTCTAAATTTCCAAAAGTTGGAAGTTTAGATTTTCGAATAAGTCCAGGATCGTGTAAGGGCTGTGACGAAAACGCTGATGAATCAGATAGAGGAGAAAGATCCCATTGTCCTCTCTATCAAGTCCGCTTAAATAATATCGTGGTCCGCGGATCGGCAAATTCCTCCAGTCACCTTCATCAGCTTCCCAGCGTACAGCTAAGCCCTCTCTCTCAAGGATATCCAGGTGCGGCGCAAGATCGCATTCTGTTTGATTCAATGTGATTTCTAGCTGGGAAGGGGAGAAGCACAAGAATAGGTCTCCGGAGATCGCGCGAATAAATGCGTGAGCATAGAGACTTCTGGTTTTTTGGGGGAGCCTCGCTATCTTGCTCAGCAGTATCGGAGCATGTTTAAAGAAGTCTTCTTCACAGCCTCTAACGTCAAGCTGATTTAGATTAATTGGTAGGGTGAATTCCTGATCAAGACTTTGGTCTAGAAATTTCCCCATCAAATCGATATCTTGCTTGATATGGTTTGTATTTTTTTCGTGCTCGGCCTTCATTTCATGGAGGGTTGAAGGTTTATATTTATGCTCGTCATTTGTTTCTATGTGGTGCTCATAGCACATGAGCATTAGATTTTCGAACGAACGTCGATCCTCATTCGATTGGTTCGGATTGAAACGCTCACCGCCTGGCAAAGCCGCTTCGATATGGCAGATTTGCCCTACGAACTTGCCATTTTCATTGATGAGAGCACTCGTGCAGCCACGATAAGCGCAAATGTTTCTGGATAAGGCAAAAAGGCGTTGACGAACGGGCAGCGTTGGTGGCAGTCGTTTCGGGATTTCGTGCATGTCGGGTTTCTGATTGCTCGTGGCGTAAATGTCAGAAGCATACCCCGAACAGATGATGATTGTTCGACACACCTGTTTCGCGAGGCAGTCGTTTGACACCGCAGCAGAAATGGCCGTGATGAGGAGATTTAGGTCAATCGCATTTCCGGCAGGGTCGTTGTGCTGACGGAGAGAATGCCGGGATAGTCGTCGCATGGACGACATCAAACACCCCAACGATTTCCCACCGCTGACCATCGAGCAGATTCGGGGGCTAGCGGAATCCATCCAAGACGCGTTCGGCAATGATTTCTCGCGGGCCGAGTTCACGGACCATCTGTTGGCACTGCTAGAAGACGTGCCGGGATTCGAGACCGGCGATGTCCCTGCGACGTTGATCGAGTCAGCGTGGGGCATCTACTCTGGCGGTCGCTCATGAGCCGGCCGCTATTCGCACTCGGCCAGGTTGTTGCGACGCGCGGCGTAGCGGCCCATCTCGAACGCCACCGCATCTCCGCTTTCCTGTACCTAGACCGTCACGCTCACGGCGATTGGGGCAGTGTGCCAGCCGAGGACGCACGGGCCAATCACCGTGCCGTCGTGCATGGAGCGCGCATCTTGTCGAGCTACGACATAGCGGGCAAATACGTCTGGATCATTACCGAGGCAGATCGGCGCATGACGACGCTGCTGTTTCCGAGCGAGTATTGACCATGAATGGCAAGCATCCCATCGCGCCCGAGATAGCGACGCCGGACCTGATCCGTCGCTCACTGCGGGATTTGATGGCGGGACTCGTGCGACTTACTCCGGAACCATCTGGCGAACCCGACTTCACGAATGCCGGGCCTGATCACCTGATCCACCTCGCAGAATCAGGCGAGACGGCGCTCCACATCTTGCATGAGGGGTTGGCAGCAATAGGGGTGATGTACGCGTATACAGCGGCGCAAATCACGGATGGGCAGATCAAGGCTGCCCACGTTGCTGCCGTGGGTCGGTTGCAGGCCGAACTCGGGGAGGTGCTTCCCTTTATTCATCGGTTGTCGTCGGAATGCCGTCGATATACAGCAGACTACGAGGGATAGCCTCGATTAGAGCGAGTCACCCTCGAAGTAATCTGAGTCGATCTTCTTGATCTTGTAAGTGCTGGCGGTCGAAACACCAACGTCATGTTCGACCAGGAGCTTCACAAGCTGATTGGAGATGACCCGCTTTCGTGGACACGATCTATCCTGTCAAGGAGGAGGTACGGATCATGTCCAAATACCGAGCGCCCTATGCACCGGAATTTCGGCAACAGATCGTGGACCTGGTACATGCCGGGCGTCGCCCCGAGGAACTAGCCAAGGAGTTCGGTCCGAGCATACCGACCATCTACGGCTGGGTTGCCCAGGCCGATCGTGACGCCGGCATACGGCCCGACGGATTGACCTCGACCGAACGCGAAGAACTCTCGCGCCTGCGCCGCGAGAACCGCCAGCTCAAGCTTGAGCGCGAGATTCTGGCAAAAGCCGCGGCCTGGTTCGCGAGGGAGACCGGAACGCTGCCCGACAAGGGTTCGAGTTCATGAAAGCGAATCAGGCCACCTGGCCTATTGCGACGATGGCACGGCTGCTGGGGGTCTCTGCCAGCGGCTTCTACGTCTGGCGCCAACGAGCACCATCGTCGCATGCTCGCAGTGATGCAGATCTGTCGGCCCGCATCCGTGCTATCTACGCCGGCTCACGCGGCACCTACGGCATGCCCCGCGTTCATGCGGAACTTGCCGAGCAAGGCATCCACGTCGCCCGCAAACGGGTCGCGCGACTGATGCGCATCGCGGGTCTGCGTGGCGTGAGCCGACGCAAATGGATCACCACGACACAACGACAAGCCGGAGCACGCGCCGCACCAGACTTGGTGCAACGGCACTTCAACGCCGATGCGCCGAATCGGCTGTGGGTCGCCGACGCGACCTTCGTGCCGACCCGCGCAGGCTTTCTCTATCTGGCCGTGGTGCTGGACGTATTCAGTCGCCGCATCGTCGGCTGGGCGATGGGTCGCCACCTGCGCACGGAGCTGATGCTCAAGGCCTTGGATATGGCGCTGGCGCAACGCCACGCCAAGGGTGTCATTCACCATTCCGATCAAGGTTGCCAATACACCTCACTGGCGTTTGGGCGGCGCTGCCGCGAGGCCGGCGTGCACCCATCCATGGGCTCCGTGGGCGACTGCTTTGATAACGCCATGTGCGAGTCGTTCTTCGCCACGCTCGAATGTGAATTGCTCGCTCGCACGCGATTCGAAACCCACGAGCAAGCCAGCCGCGCGATCTTCTCATTCATCGAAGGTTGGTATAACCCGCATCGCCGCCACAGCAGCCTTGGCTATCGCTCGCCGATCATCTACGAGCAGATCCACCGCGAACAAAACCGACCGTGCTCGCCGAGTGAGTTGCCCACCGCCGGCCAGCGTCATGCTCGTGATAGGCGACCCGCCGGCCGGCCGTGGACAACTCACAGCACCACGCCAAACGGAGGAACTCCACCTGCTTAAAATTTAACTGCCCAACCGTTCACGGAAACGGGTCAGCCTCA
>NZ_JBQEON010000053.1:0-35358 GCF_052045245.1 Burkholderia sp. 22313 | reverse complement strand
ACTAGGGCGTGTTCACACTATCGGTTTGAGGTTATGCTTCGGAGATGGAAATCTCCGAAGCCCAATTCAAACAGATCGAACATTGCCTGCCGCGCCAACGAGGCAATGTAAGTCTGTCGAACCTGCAAGTGCTCAATGCAATCCTTTACGTAGCCGAGCATGGCTGCAAGTGGCGCGGCCTGCCTTCGCGCTTCGGCCGTTGGCACACGATCTACACGCGCATGAACCGCTGGTCCCGCAGCGGTGTGCTGGACCGGGTGTTCACGGAGTTGCAGCGCGCGCAGATTATCCGTGTCCGGATCGAAGCGGTATCGCTGGATAGCACAATCGTCAAAGTTCATCCTGACGGGACCGGCGCATTAAAAAAAACGGTCCACAAGCCATCGGCAAATCTCGCGGAGGATGGACAACCAAGATTCATATGGTTGCCGCGGATGCTCGAACAGCCGTAACGTTTGCTCTGTCGCCCGGCCAAGCTGGCGATGCTCCGCAGGGGCGCGCACTTCTCGAAAGTCTGGGGCCGCCGAACCGGCCGCTGTACCTCCTGATGGACAAAGCGTACGAGGGCAACGAAACCCGGCAACTCGCGCTCGACCTTGGCTTCATTCCCGTCGTACCGCCGTTGCGGACACGCGTTGAGCCTTGGGAGTACGACCGCGAAATGTACAAGCGTCGCAACGAAGTCGAACGACTGTTCCGCCGCTTGAAGGGCTTTCGGCGCATCTTCTCGCGCTTTGACAAGCTCGATGTGATGTTCATTGCCTTTATCAACTTCGCCTTGATCATTGAAGGCTTGCGATAGTGTGAACACGCCCTAGCCGATCCGGTGAATTTGCGCGATGTCCGCGTGCGTTCGTGCCGGTACGCTGGTACTGCATCGGCGCTCACACGCCGCCCCTCCATATCGCAAAGGAGGCCCCCCTGATGAAGCTGCACGAGACACCCGATCCGACGCGGCCCGAACCGGCCCCGGACAATCCGCCCGAACCGCCGCCCGGCACCGATCCGCCGGTGCCGCTGCCGCCCGACGTGCCGCGCCCGGACATGCCGCCGCGCGAGCCCGGTTACGACACGCCGATCGCGCGGTAGCGGCCGCACGACGCTCATGCGGTCAGCGCGTCACTGATCCACCACGCCCATCGAAGGAGGAATCCATGAACAAGACCTCGCACCTTTCGACATTGCTCGCCGTCAGCGCGGCCTTCCTGCTTTCCGCCGCGTCGCTCACGAATGCACAGGCACAAGCGTCGACATCGGCCGGCAACGGCATGACGAGCGAATCGAACCAGCCCGTGACCGATACCTGGATCACGACCAAGGTGAAGAGCGAACTCGCGACCACCGACGGCGTGAAGAGCACCGACATCAGCGTGAAGACGATCGACGGTGTCGTCACGCTGACGGGCGTGCTGCCGTCGAAGATCGCCGTGAAGAAGGCCGTCGCCGTGACGCGCTCGATCAAGGGCGTGAAGCACGTCGACGCATCGGGCCTGAAGTCGAAGGCCTGAGCTATCACGCGGCCGCGCGCCGCACTTTTCTCCCCTTACGAAAGGAGCACACGATGAACGAGGACAAGATCAAGGGTCAATGGAAGCAGTTGACCGGCAAGCTGAAGGCCAAGTGGGGCAAGCTGACCGACGACGATCTCGCCGTCGCGGAAGGCAACCGCGACTATCTGGTCGGCAGGATCCAGGAACGTTACGGGATCGCGCGCGACGAAGCCGAGAAGCAGTTGAAGGATTTCGACCGCGGGCTGTAACGTGCCAGTCGTCTCACCCCGCCGCGGCGCTTGCCGCGTCGCGGCCACGCGCAGGACAACGACATGGGCAAATATCGGATCGCATGGCTGCTCGGCGTGCCGCTCGGCGTGCTGGTGCTGTTCTATCTCGTCACGCATCTGTTCTGACGATCGAGGCGCCCATGCAATGCAAACGGGCCGACGGCTGTCATCAGCCGCCGGCCCGTTTCTCTCCGTGCGTCGCGCTTACTTCGCCGCGTTCGCCGTCATCTTGAAGATCCCCTGCGCGTTACCCGCATCGAAACGCAGGTCCGTGACCCAGCGGCGCGCCGCCTGGTCGAACGTGCGACGACGCGTGATGAACTCGTAGAACGAGCCCGGCACGTTGCGCTTCACCGTGCCGCCGTCGCGCGTGCGGAACTCGCGCTCGACGATATCCGCGCGATACGCGGTCTGGAACACGCGGCCCGAGCGCGAGCGCTCGACTTCCGGCTTCATCGGCCGGCCCTTCGCCTTCTCGTCGTCGGACAGCTTGAACACGTCGATCACGCGATCGGTCGCATGGTTGAACGCGTTGCCTTCAGTCGCGATCCACGCCATCTCGGCCGATTCGAGCAGCAGCGTCTCGTAGTCGAGTTCGTTCGGCAGGTCGTGCTGGCGTGCGAACGCACCGACGATCTCGGGCAGCAGCGCATGCGCGGCGTCGAGCGACAGCCAGCCTTCGCGCTCGATTTCCCACAACAGTGCGACAGCCGCCGGCGACAGCGGATCGCGCGACGAGCTCACGACGTTCGTCACGGCCTGCTGGAATTCCTTCGAGAAACGTTCCGGGTGCAGTTCGCTGACGAAGAACTGCGCGATCTCGTCCGGTGCATCTTCGTGCGCATACGCGCGGCCGGTCATGCCGAGCTTGTCGAGCGGATACCGGCCATTCAGGCGGAAGCCGAGCGGACGCAGGATCCGCGTGAACGCGGCTTCGCCCGGCGGCAGCGCGCCGGTGTGCGGCCAGCGCACCGTGCGCAGCGCGCCGTGGTCGAAATACACCGAGCCGCCGTTTTCGATCGCCTCGGCCGTGTACGCGCGGCCGTTCGCCGAACGCTCGAGCAGGCCTTCGAACAGCGCCATGTTCATTGCCTGCGCGATTTCCGCGCGCGTGACGACGTCGGCTTCCCACTCGTCGAGGATGGCCGGCATGTTCAGGGTCTCGAACAGGGCGTCGGTCTTCGCCTGTCCCAGCAGCTTCGTCAGCAAGCTCTCGATATTCGGATTGCGCATCAGGATTCTCGTGTCGGAGGACCGCCGGCAAACGTGCCGGCAACTCGGGTGGCCGGCCGCCCAGCGGGCGCCTGGCCTTGCGTGGGATGCATTATTCAAAGGGTTGCAGCGGGGCGTAAAGCGAGATTAAATTGACATGTAATGAGTTTTTGGAATTATTCGCGGCCCCCCGCGCCTGTCCGCCGATCCACCGCGGGCGGGTCCGTTCGTCAGATCAAACGAGCATCATGCGCAAATTCAAGATCCCCAACATGGGTGCGCTCGTGGCTTTCGAAGCCGCGGCGCGCCACGAGAGCTTCACGCACGCGGCGAAGGAGCTGTTCCTGACCGAAAGCGCGGTGTCGCGGCAAATCGCGACGCTCGAAGCCAGCCTCGGCGTGCGGCTGTTCGCGCGCGTGAAGCAGCGCGTCGTGCTGACGCGCGCCGGCAAGCTGTACGGCACCCAGGTGCGGCGCGCGCTCGAAGCGCTCGACCGCGACACGCTGTCGATCATCGCGCACGGCAGCGGCGGCGGCTATCTGGAACTCGCGGTGCTGCCGACCTTCGCGTCGCACTGGCTGATTCCGCGCATCAAGAGCTTCTATGACCGCACACCGGACGTGCGCGTGAACATGGGCAGCCGCACCGACCTGTTCTCGTTCGAGGACACTCACTTCGAGGCCGCGATCCACTACGGCAAGCCGACCTGGCCCGGCACGTCGTCCGACTATCTGTTCGGCGAGGAAGTCGTGCCGATCTGCTCGCCGGCGCTGCTCGAAGGGCCGGTGGAACGCGTGGAGGATCTGCTCGCGTATCCGCTGCTGCACTCGACCACGCGCCCCGGCGCCTGGGCGCAGTGGTTCGAGACGCACGGCGTCGAGGACATCCGCACGATGCAGGGCGTGCGCTACGAACTGCACACGATGCTGATCAGCGCGGCCGCGGCCGGGCTCGGGATCGCGCTGGTGCCGAAGTTCTTCGTCGAGGAACAGTTGCAGCAACTCGGCCTGATCGTCCCGTGCGACGCGGCGACGGTCGGCGATTCCGCGTATTACCTCGTGTATCCGACGGAGTTCAGCCACAGCAAGCCGCTCGAATCGTTTCGTGCGTGGCTGCTGGAACAGGCGAGCGCGTATGCGGCGCCGGGGCGGGATCTGGACGGTGATGACGTCGATGCGGAGGATGACGAAGACGTCGAGTGATCGTGGCGGTTCACGGGAAGTCCGGTGCGCGCCGGGCCGGGCAACCCCGACCCGGCGCTCCGGGCAGCCGACCTCGCATCGACGGCGCGGCGGACCTTCTCTCTTTTCTTCACTGCGTGTGTTTTCTCTCAGGTTCCGGGGCAATTTTTTCTTCGCCGCGCCGAGCCATTATCCGCTCAAACCAGCCGGAGTGAAACGTTTGCGCCTGCACTGAACGGCTGATCCTTGCCATTCGGACACAGTCCTTCAAATCGCTTACGCAATCGGCGATCGCGTTCGGCAAATCTTGCAATCGGTGCGGCGTTCCTTTTTAATGGAACTGGTTCCATTCCGCGTTTCGGCCAGCCCGCCGCGTGACGTAGCGTCGTCCGCGCGTCATGATGCCGATTCAGGATCGAGGATCGATCAGCTCAGGATTCCGCATCGCCCGTCCTTCCCGGACACCCCGTCAAACGAGACCGTCATGCCCGATTCCGCCTCCCTGCAGCAGCTGTTTCCCGCTTATCAAGACATCCCCGCCGCGTTCCGGCTCGCCGCACCGATCCACCAGCGCGTGTCGCTGGTCGACGGCGCGTTGCGTCCGTGGGACGGCACGACCAAGACCGTGCTGTCGCCGGTGTGCGTGCGCCAGCCGGACGGCAGCGTCGCGCAGATGGAGATCGGCAGTTATCCGGTGATGGGCGAGACGGAAAGCGACGCGGCGCTCGACGCCGCGGTGCGCGCGTACGACTCGGGCCGCGGCGAGTGGCCGACGATGAAAGTCGAGCAACGCATCGCGTGCATGCAGGACTTCATCAAGCGGATGGTCGCGCAGCGCGAGCGCGTCGTGAACCTGATCATGTGGGAGATCGGCAAGAGCCTCGCCGATTCGCAGAAGGAGTTCGACCGCACCGTCACGTACATGGCGCAGACGATCGACGCGCTGAAGGAGCTCGACAACGCGAACTCGCGCTTCGTGATCGCGGAAGGCACGATCGGCCAGATCCGCCGCACGCCGCTCGGTGTCGTGCTGTGCATGGGGCCATACAACTATCCGCTGAACGAAACCTTCGCGACGCTGATCCCCGCGCTGCTGATGGGCAACACCGTGGTGTTCAAGCCGCCTCAGTACGGCACGCTGCTGTTCGAGCCGCTGCTCGAGGCGTTCCGCGATGCGTTCCCGAAGGGCGTGATCAATACGATCTACGCACCGGGCGCGGTGGTCGTGCCGCACATGCTCGCGTCGGGCAAGATCAACGTGCTCGCGCTGATCGGCTCGAGCAAGGTCGCCGATCACCTGAAGAAGCAGCATCCGAAGTCGCACCGGCTGCGCGCGATCCTCGGCCTCGACGCGAAGAACGCGGCGATCGTGCTGCCCGACGCCGATCTCGATCTCACCGTGAAGGAGTGCCTGCTCGGCGCGCTGTCGTTCAACGGCCAGCGCTGTACCGCGCTGAAGATGCTGCTCGTGCATCGCTCGATCGTCGACGAATTCCTGAAGCGCTTCATCGCCGCGCTCGAACAGCTGAAGATCGGCATGCCGTGGGAGAAAGGCGTCAACATCACGCCGCTGCCGGGCATGCATCGCACCACCTACATGACCGATGCGATCGACGACGCGAAGGCGAAGGGCGCGCAGGTCGTCAACCACTCGGGCGGCGAGTTCAGCAAGACGCTGTTCTACCCGGCCGTCGTGTATCCCGTGTCCGAAGGCATGAAGCTGTATCGCGAGGAGCAGTTCGGGCCGATCATTCCGGTCGCGCCGTTCGACGACGTGGAAACCGCGCTCGACTACGTGACGACGTCCGAGCACGGCCAGCAGGTCAGCATCTTCGGTTCCGATCCGGCGCAGATCGGCGCGCTCGTCGATCCGCTCGTGAACCAGGTGTGCCGCGTGAACATCAACTGCCAGTGCCAGCGCGGGCCGGACGTGTTCCCGTTCGCGGGGCGCAAGGATTCGGCGGAAGGCACGCTGTCGGTGACCGATGCGCTGCGCGCGTTCTCGATCCGCTCGATGGTCGCGGCGAAGCAGACCGACGACAGCAAGCAGCTGCTCGATTCGATCGTGTCGGATCACCACTCGAAGTTCATCAACACGGGCTTCATTTTCTGAAGCGCTGAAGCCGCAGCGATGCGGTGAACGATCCGCCGCGCGGTCGCGCGGCGGATCGATTGGTCAGACGCGTGCGGGCTGCCGGTTCACACGTTCGACGCCAGCAACCGGATCCCCGCCACGCCGAACACCACCGCGAGACACGCTTCCATCGCGCGCCGGCCGCGCACGTACAGGCGGCGTGCGCCGTCCGTCGAGAACACCAGCGCATAGCCGCCGAACACCAGGCAGCCGATCGCAAGGCAGCCCGGCACGACGGCGCCGTGCGACGCGCCCGCGCCGTTCGACGACAGCGCGACGATCGACACCCACACCAGGATGGCTTTCGGATTCGTCAGGTGCAGCATCGCGCCGCGTGCATAAACACGCGACAGCCGCTGCCCGGGCGTCGCCTTCCGCGTGGCGGCCGCCTTCGCCGACCACGCGGTGCGGCCCGACTTGAACGCGAGCCACAGCAGATACACGCCGCCGAACAGCTTGATCGCGACCAGCAGCTTCGACCACGCGAGCAATGCCGCCGATACGCCCAGCGCGGCCACCGTCGCCCAGAACATCGAACCCGAGATCACGCCGAGCGCGAATGCGAGCGCCGCCTTGCGGCCATGGTTCGCGGCGACCGCCATGATCGCCAGATTGCTCGGGCCGGGGCTGGCCGTGCCGACGAAGTAGGCCGTGTAGGCCAGCAGCAGGTTGGCCGAGAAGAAGGCATGCACGCTCATGTCGAACCTCGCGGGGATGATGCGGAGATTGTTCGCAAAGACGACGCCGCTGCCCATGGACAGTTGTCCGGCTATTCGCTGGGCCAGTTGCGGCGCGCGCAGGCGAAATACGTTGCGCAGGCATCGGGATCGTCGCCGGCAAAACGTCTCGGATATGAAACATCCGGCGCATGGGCCGCGGCCTGCCTTCGCGTGGCGGATGGGGTCGCGGCACCCGGTGTGCAACCGGCCGCAGGCCGAGGGGACGCCGCCGACGCACCTGTGCCTCAACATCCCGGCGCTTCGTGGCCCGAAACATGCAACCGGTTTTACCCCGGCGTTACGTTACATCGCTGAAGCATTTCATCCGTCAGGGGGGTGTCGCGCGGTCGAGCGCGGTCCTGCGAGGCGTATGGATGCCCGCCTGGATTGTCCGTGCCAGCCCGTATCGGCGGGGCGCGATGACCGCTGCCGCGCACGGCGTCACCCTTGCTCGCCAATCGGAATCCGGGGCTGGTACGGAACCTGCATTCGCATTGCAGTGACAACCGCGCCGCCGCTCGGCGCGCACCTGAACCCGGATCCGGTCCGTTCGCCGAAACCGTCCGAACGATCCACGCACGCTGCGAGGCCCTTCATGGATGCGCTGCCCAACTCGTCCGATACGTCGTTCCAGCTCTTCCTCGCGAAACTGCTTGAACAACCGCAACTCGAATGGACCGAAAAACAGCAGATGGAACTCGAGATGGCCCGCGCGCTGTCGACGCAGATGGTCCACTTCGCCGAAGGCATGCGCGGCGGCAACGCGGACCTCGCGCGCTGTCTCGTGCTGCTGCGCTACGCCAAGGTGCTCGACTTCATGCTGACGTCGCTCGCCGCGCACCGCGACATTCATCCGCAGACGCTGCGCACGCTGTTTCGCCTCGCGAACCTGAAGGTCGACGATGCGTATCCGGTGTGAGCCAGCGCCCTGCCGCGCCACGCACCGCCGCCGCGACTAGCGCGCCGCCCGCCCCGCCATCCACTTCCGGTAACGCCGCGTCTGGCACTGCGCGGCAAGTTGCTGCGACACCAGCGCACGCAGCGGCGACACGCCCGGATGCGGGCGGCGTCCAACGCTCAATCGCGCAAGCTGGAACTTGACGACCGCCATGTTCGCGAGCGCGCCCAGCGCCTTGTTCTTCCACCGGATCGGCTGCAGCGCCGGCGCGCTGTCCTTGCCGGCCTGCCAGTCGCGCGGCAGGTTCGGATCGATCGACAGCGCGGTCGCGATGCCGACCATCGCGACGCCGCTCGCGACCACCTGCTCGGCCACCGCGCGGCGCCGGATCCCGCCCGTGACCATCAGCGGCATCGCCGCGACGGCCGTGATGTCGCGTGCGAATTCGAGGAAGTACGCTTCGCGCGCCAGCGTGCGCCCGTCGCGCGACTCGCCCTGCATCGCCGGCACTTCGTAGCTGCCGCCCGACAATTCGACGAGATCGACACCGAGCGGATTCAGCAGTTCGACGACGCGCTTCGCATCGTCCGCGCTGAAGCCGCCGCGCTGGAAATCGGCCGAATTCAGCTTGACCGACACGACGAACGCGGGCGAGACCGTCGCGCGAACCGCCCGCACGATGTCGAGCAGCAGCCGCGCGCGGTGTTCGATGGTGCCGCCCCACGCGTCCTGCCGGCGGTTCGTGAGCGGCGACAGGAACTGGCTCAACAGATAACCGTGCGCCGCATGGATCTGCACGCCGGTGAAGCCGCTTTGCTCGGCGAGCTGCGCGGCGCACACGAAGCGCTGCTCCACGTCGGCGATGTCGGCCTCCGTCATCGCCTTCGGCACCGGGAACTGCTTCGACAGCGCGCCGAGCGCGAGCGGCACGGCCGACGGCGCGAGCGTCGCCTGGCCGAGCGCCGCCTGCATCTGGCGCCCGGGATGATTGATCTGCATCCACACGTGCGCGCCGCCGGCGCGCGCGACCTGCGCCCAGCGCCGGAAGCGCTCGAGCGGCGCGGCGTTGTCGAGCACGACGCCGTTCGGCCCCGTCATCGCGCGGCCGTCCACCATCACGTTGCCGGTCAGGATCAGGCCGGCCCCGCCGGCGGCCCACGCCTGGTACAGGCGCAGCAACGCGTCGGACGGCGCGTGATCCGCATCGGCCATGTTCTCTTCCATCGCGGCCTTGGCCAGCCGGTTCGGGATCACCGCGCCGTTGGGCAGTGTGAGGGGCGCAAACAGGTTCATGGTGGTGGACTTCCTCGATTGACGATGCCCAACCATAACTTTAAAGTTGACTTCAAGGTCAAGCCCCTCCGGAGCACAACCATGAAGATCGGCGAACTCGCGCGCGCCAGCGGCATCGCGGCGTCGCGCATCCGGTTCTACGAAGCGAGCGGCCTGCTCGAACCGGCGCGCCGGCAGGCGAATGGCTATCGGGAATACGGGCCGCAAGCGCTGACGCGGCTCGCGATCATCGACCGCGCGCAGCGCTCGGGTTTCACGCTCGATGAAATCCGCGCGGTGCTGCCGCCGGACTTCAGCGCGTGGCCGCGCGACGAACTGCTGCTCGCGCTGCGGCACAAGGTCGACGAAATCGCGCTGCTCGAACAGCGGCTCGCGCAGAACCGCCGCCACCTGGAAGCGCTGATCCACGAGATCGCGAACAAGCCGGCTGGCGAGGATTGCGCGAGCGCCGCGCAGTGCATGCTCGACAAGCTGTGCAAGGAAACGGCCGAGGTGGAGCCGGCACCGGTGTCGGTGTCGGTGTCGGTGTCGCACCCGCACCCGCGGCCGCGGCCGATACGCAAGCGCGCGTGAGCGACGCGCGCGCGGAAGGCCCGTTGATCCTGAGCGACGGCGTGAGCGAACGGCGCAAGGCGACCGACCTCACGCGCTGACCGACGCCGCCGCCGGCTCACGCCACACTTACTTCGCGTTGCGCGCCATCGGCTCGCCGACGACGAACCCGCCGCCCTGATAGCGCTGCGTGGCGTCGTCGTACTCGGCCGTCGGCGCCGTCACCGGGAACAGCCCGGCGAACTGCGCGGAACTGTCCTGCGGCCGGAAGCCGAGAAAGCCGGCCTTCGTGTTGTCCCACCACTTCACCGGGTTGTCCGACACGCCGTAGACGATCGCGTGCCCGACGCGGTTCGTCAGCAGCGAGCAGCGCACGAGTTCGATGAAGTCGCGATAGCTGAGGAACGTCACGAGCATGCGCGGGTTCTTCGGCACGTCGAACGACGAACCGATCCGCAGGCACACCGTCTCGATCCCGAAGCGGTCGAAGTAATACCGCGACAGCGACTCGCCGAAGCATTTCGTCACGCCATACAGGCTGTCCGGCCGCAGCGGCGAATCGGCGTCGAGCACTTCCGTGACCGGATGGAAACCGATCGCATGGTTCGAGCTCGCGAACACGATCCGCTTCACGCCGTGCTTGCGCGCGGCTTCGTACAGGTTGTACGTGCCGGTGATGTTCGCATCGACGAGATCGTCGAACGGCGCGTCGACCGAAATGCCGCCGAGATGGACGATCGCATCGACGCCGTCGACGAGTTCCATCACCGCCGGCCGGTCGGCCAGGTCGACGACGCGGGTTTCTTCGTGCGCAGCCGCGTCGTCCAGCGCGGCGATGTCGCTCACGCGCACGACGTCGGCCCAGTTCGCCAGCGCGCCGCGCACCTGGCGGCCGAGATTGCCGGCCGCGCCGGTCAACAGCAGGCGCCCGAACGGCTTGCGTGCGCCGGTGGATGTGGCGTTCATCGAGAGTGTCTCCTTGAATCTGTCCCGGATGGCCCGAGGGAATAGCGAAAGGTGGAAAACGTTTTCCAACTATACGCGGGGCAAAAGCCGAACGTCAATGGCTGAACCCGCTCGCGGCCATCCGCACTTTCCCGATGTCGGCCGCTGGCCGGACGCCGGCTTTTTCTGCCACAATCCGGGGCAATCGAACGAAAACGTTACCCTTGCGATGAAAAAAGTTTCCCCGACGATTCGCGACGTGGCCGCGGAAGCCGGCGTGTCGGTCGCGACGGTCTCCAAATACGTGAACGGCACGCAGCGCTTTTCGCCGACCGTCGAGGCGCGGCTCAAGGAAGCGATCGAGCGGCTCGGCTACCGGTCGAATCCGCTGGCACGCTCGATGATCACCGGGCGCACGCGCACCATCGGCCTCGTGATCCTCGACATCAGCAACCCGTACTTCACGAACATCGTCAAAGGCGCGAACCGCGTCGCGCTTCAGCACGACTACACGCTGCTGCTCGTCGATACCGACGAGAGCCAGGCACGCGAACGCTCGCTGATCGAGGCGCTCGCGCAGCGCGTCGACGGGTTGATCGTCAGCACGCGGATGCCCGCCGAGGAAGCCGGCTGGATGCTCGACCTGCACAAGCCGCTCGTGCTGCTGCGGCACAGCCCCGGCCTGCCGATTCCGAGCGTCGGCATCGACAACCGGCTCGCCACTTACATGCTCGCGCGTCACCTGCTCAATCTCGGCCATACGCGCATCGCGTATCTCGGCTTCGGGCAGGCGCGCCCGAACGACGAACGGATCCAGGGCGCGCGCGACTGTCTCGCCGAAGCGGGGCTCACGCTCGACGTGCACGACGCGCATGCGCCGACCGCCGAGGCCGGCGAGCGCGCGTGCTCGCGCGTGATGCTCGGGCCGCAGCGCCCGCAGGCCGTGATCTGCTACAACGACCTGATCGCGCTCGGCTTCATGAAGGAAGCCGCATCGCTCGGGTTCCGGCTGCCGCAGGACGTGTCCGTCGCCGGCATCGACAACGTGCCGTACGGCGAATACGCGGCGCCCGCGCTGACCACCGTCGACATCCAGAGCGAGAACATGGGCGAGCTCGCCATGCAGAAGCTGATCGATGCGCTCGCGGGCCGCGACGACGCGAGCTACTCGACGTTCGAGCCGCGGTTGATCATGCGCGCGTCGACGGCGGCGGTCGGTTGAAGTGCGCGCCGCGCCCCGCCGCCAACGCGTCGTCGCGCCGCACATGAAAACGCGCCGCCTGCGGGCGGCGCGTTCGTATGCCGGCACGCGCTTACGCGTCGAGCTTCGCCGGCTTCATCTTCGGCGTGAGCGCGTGCATGATCGCCAGCGCAAGCAGGTACGCCAGCGCGCCGATCGCGAACAGCACCCAGTAGTGGCCCGTGCGTTGCAGCACCTGGCCGATCACTTCCGAGAACAGCACGCCGCCGATCGAGCCGGCCATCCCGCCGATGCCGACCACCGACGCGACCGCACGGCGCGGGAACAGGTCGGACGCCGTCGTGAACAGGTTCGCCGACCAGCCTTGATGCGCGGCCGCGGCGAGGCCGACAATCAGCACCGCGATCCACAGGTTCTGGACCTGCGACACGAACGCGATCGGCAGCACGCAGCATGCGCAGATCAGCATCGCCGTCTTGCGCGCACCGTTCACGCTCCAGCCCGCGCGCAGCAGCACCGACGACAGCCAGCCGCCGCCGATGCTGCCGACCGTCGTCAGCGCATAGATGCACACGAGCGGCAGGCCGATATGCTGCATGTCCATTCCGCGCGACTCGTTCAGCCACTTCGGCAGCCAGAACAGGTAGAACCACCACACCGGATCGGTCAGGAACTTGCCGATCAGGAACGCCCACGTCTCGCGCTTGCGGATCAGTTCGCCCCAGCGCGGCGCGCCGGCGTCCGCGTTCGCCGCGTCGAGCGCTTCGGCTTCGTCGCGCGGCTCGTCGTATTCCGCGGCGAGCGCGCGCGTGTCGGCCGTACGATACATCACCAGCCACACCGCGAGCCACACGATGCCGATCGCGCCGATGATCACGAACGCCGCGCGCCATCCGTAGGCCACCGCGATCGCCGGGATGATCGCCGGCGCGAACACCGCGCCGATGTTCGCGCCCGAGTTGAAGATGCCGGTGGCGAGCGCGCGTTCACGGCGCGGAAACCATTCGGCCGTCGTCTTGATCGCGGCCGGGAAGTTGCCGCCCTCACCGATCCCGAGCAGCGCGCGCACCGCGGCAAAGCCCATCACCGAGCCGACCATCGCGTGCAGCATCGCCGCGATGCTCCACACCAGCATCGCGACCGCATACGAGATGCGGGTGCCGAGCCAGTCGACGATGCGCCCGAAGCCGAGCAGGCCGATCGCATAGAACGCGGAAAACGCCATCACGATGCGGCCGTACTGCACCTGGCTCCAGCCGATGTCGTGCTGGAGCATCGGCGCGAGCAGGCCGAGGATCTGCCGATCCATGTAGTTGATGACGGTCGCGAAGAACAGCAGCGCACAGACGGTCCAGCGGTAGCGGCTGGCGGCGGCGCGCACCGCGCCGACGACGGCAGATTGCATGAATGTCTCCGATGCGCGGTCGCGCCCGTCGCGCCGCAGTCGATGCCTGTCCGTGACCGGCGACGGGCGCCGGCGCGGGCGGCGGCAGGCCCTGTCGTGGCGCCGCCGGTCGTCCGCGTGATCCTGGAAAACGTTTTTCGAAGGATAGGGCGCGGGCCGGTGCCGTGTCAGTCGGGGATTTCGATGAGTCATCTCGAAACTGGTCGCGTAAAAGAGACGACTGTTTCGGAGAGTGGCATTAACCGTTTTTCCGGGACTTTCCCGAGCGTAAAACGGGGCCATCACGCGGGCCGGCGCTCACGCGGGCCGGCGCGCCGATACACAGGTCCGGTTCCAGCCGGAAGCGGCGGCGCGGATGGCTTACGGTCGTCGCATGCGCCTCCGCACTGCCAGAGGACAGTGCGCTGATCTGCGGTTCACCGTTGCCACAAGCTGAGAAGCGTGCGAGATCGCAATAGCCGGGGCATGGTGGCGTGCGGTCCGGATGGGCAGAATCGTCCATGTGTGGAACGCATCGAGGAGGATGCGATCATCTGGCTCGACGTGGTATTGCCAAGCGGGAATCCAAGTGGGACGCTACGGCTCAGGGAGTCGTCAGGAAGTTGGGCTCTCTGCCACCGGATAGCCCGAACTAAGAGCAGAAATGAAAAAACCCGCTGGACGCGGGTTTCTTCACTACTATCGAATGTCCACGGGGGGAGGCAGTTGCCAACAAGTCCCGTAGCTAATGAAATCAATTCTACCCAAACCCAAAAGTGATGTCAAACAACCAGGTTGTGATCGAGGCCATTACTTCGGCCTTGTCCCGCTCACGAATGTCGACGTTCGAGGCGGGCGCAAAACCCAAGGACGCGCAAGATATGGCGTCCTTGCAGTTGTATGCCTGGAACGCCGCGATCTCTGGAGCGTTGCTCCCGGTGTTGCACGTCTGCGAAGTTGTTGTTCGCAATGCGGTTTCCGATGCACTGGAAGCGCTCTATGGACCGAAATGGGCATGGTCGGACTCATTCGAACAGAGCCTGCCAAGGCCGCCGCAGGGATATTGTCAGCACAAGGATCTGCTCGATGCACGAAAGGGGGCGGAAACGATTGGCAAGGTGATTCCAGAGCTGAAGTTCGCGTTCTGGCAGAGGATGTTCACGAAGCGGCATGATGGACGTCTCTGGAACAGATATCTCCGCGACGTACTTCCAAACCTCGACAAGGAGATGCCGGTGAAGGTCCATCGCGACACAATCTTCAACCATCTAGACAACATCCGGCTCCTGCGCAATCGTATCGCCCATCACGAGCCGATCTTCAATCGGAACCTGACCGAGGACTATGCAAAGATCATGTCGCTCATCCACTACCGCTGCAACTTCACGGCGATGTGGCTCAGCCAATCGCAGATCGTAAGCACGACGATCAAGGCAAAACCTTAGAGCAGTTTCAATCGGCGCGCGTGTCGGCCGTTGATGCCGCTGTCGGCAAATATGCGTAAATGCCCCCCCTTCGTGCCGCATGCGGCGCGCTGGGCGCCGTGGCGCGCATATGCCGCACTGCATGTATGGCGCCTTCATGGAGAAGCTTCGCGATGACTCCCGCTCATCTGATTCCGAGCCCGCTGGGCGACATCGCCATCCGTATCGAGGACGATGCCCTGACGGGCCTGTTCTTCGTCGGCCAGAAATACTATCCGTCGCTGGCGATCGCGTCGGACGCGAATGTCGACGCACATCCCGCATCACCGCTCGTGCGCCAGGTCGCCGACGAAGTCGCCGAATACTTCAGCGGCATGCGCGAAACCTTCTCGGTGCCGATTCACCTGTGCGGCACCGCGTTTCAGCGCAGCGTGTGGCGGGAACTGCTCGCGATTCCGTTCGGGGAGCTCGTGTCGTACGGCGACATCACCGAACGCGTCGGGCTGCCGATGAGCGCCGCGCGTGCCGTCGGCGGCGCGGTCGGGCGCAATCCCGTATCGATCATGGTGCCGTGCCATCGCGTGATCGGCGCGTCGGGCAGCCTGACCGGATATGCGGGCGGGATTGAACGGAAACGCGCGTTGTTGTCGCTCGAAGGCGCGGGGTTCGCGCGCCGCGAGCATCAGCCGACGCAGCAGTCGCTCGCGTTCTGATGTCGCATGTTCGCCGGGTTGGCGTGCGTCGGATGGTTTAGTTGTCGCTGCGCTTGCGCATCGCATGCGCGACCCGCGCGTTCGCCTCGAACTTCGCGCGATGCGTCGAGAAGAACGTCCGCACGTTGCGAACATTCGACGCGCCGGTGAACAACCTTCGCGCGAATTCGTCGTATTCGGCGACGTCGGCCAGATCGGCCACCACCACGAAATCCGGCCCCGGCGACACGCGGTAGCACTGCGTGACCGAAGGCTCAGCGCACACGTAGGCTTCGAACGCGTCGTAGTCTTCGGTCGTCTGCCGGTCGAGGCTGATCTCGATCAGGGCCGTCACGGCCGTGCCAATCGCGACCGGATCGAGCACCGCGACCTGGCGGCGGATCACGCCCGCCTCCGCCAGCCGTCGAACGCGACGCATGCAGGTCGGCGGCGACGACAGCGCGCGCTCCGCGAGTTGCAGGTTCGACACCGAAGCGTCGTCCTGCAGGATCGCGAGGATGCGCAGGTCGAGATCGTCGAGCGTGAGGCCGGCCATGGGCGGCTCCTTCCGGTCGGGGTGTGAAATTTAATTTCAACATGATATCCGATCGCCCGGTCGTTTCATTTATCGATGTATTTTGAAATTTAATTCCACATGGCCGCTTCTACCATCGCTGTCACGAGTCCAGACAGGACATTTACGGAGCGCGATATGTGTGGAATTGTCGGGGCGGTTGCCCAGCGGGACATCCTGCCGAACCTCGTCGACGGGCTGAAGCGGCTCGAATACCGCGGCTACGACTCGTGCGGCGTCGTGGTTTATCGCGACCGTGCGCTGGCGCGTGCGCGCAGCGTCGATCGCGTCGCCAACCTGCAGCGCGAGATCGCCGCGCAAGCGCTGTCCGGCTATACCGGCATCGCGCATACGCGCTGGGCGACGCACGGCGCGCCTGTCACGCTCAACGCACATCCGCACTTCTCGCCGAGCGACGACAACGCGCGCATCGCGCTGTCGCACAACGGGATCATCGAGAACTGCGATCAACTGCGCGCGGAGCTGCAGGCGCACGGCTACGTGTTCGCGAGCCAGACCGACAGCGAGGCGATCGCGCACCTGATCGACCATCTGTATGACGGCGACCTGTTCGACGCGGTACGGCGCGCGGTCGCGCGACTGCGCGGCAGCTATGCGATCGCGGTGATGTGCCGTGACGAGCCGCACCGGATCGTCGGCGCGCGCGACGGAATGCCGCTCGTCGTCGGTGTCGGGGATGGCGAGAATTTTCTCGCGTCGGATGCGATCGCGTTGTCGGGCATCACCGATCGCATGGCGTACCTCGAGAACGGTGACGTTGCCGATATTCAACTGCATCGGTACTGGATCGTCGATGCGAACGGCCAGCGCGTCGAGCGTGCGGTGCAGCGGGTCGCCGCGCATCGCGGGGCGGCCGACCTCGGGTCGTATCGCTACTACATGCAGAAGGAGATCTTCGAGCAGCCGCAGGCGGTGGCCGATACGCTGCTCGATGTCGGGTCGATCATGCCGGAGCTGTTCGGCGACGGCGCGTGGCGCGTGTTCAACGACGTCGATTCGGTGTTGCTGCTCGCGTGCGGCGGCAGTTATCACGCGGCGTTGACCGCGAAGTACTGGATCGAGCGCATCGCGAAACTGCCGGTGAGTGTCGAGATCGCGAGCGAGTTTCGGTATCGCGATAGTGTGGCGAATCCGCGCACGCTGGTCGTCGCGGTGTCGCAGAGTGGGGAGACGGCTGATGTGCTGGGTGCGGTGCATGTCGCGAAGCAGCGCGGGATGATGCATACGCTTGCGATCTGCAATGTCGCGACGAGCGCGTTAATGCGTGAATGCGCGCTGCAGTTCGTCACGCGTGCGGGGATCGAGATCGGGGTGGCTTCGACGAAGGCCTTTACGACGCAGCTCGTGGCGTTGTTCTTGCTGACGTTGTCACTGGCTCAAGTGCGTGGGCGGTTGAGCGATGACGAGGAGAAGGAGCATCTGCGTGCGCTGCGGCATCTGCCCGATGCGATGTCGAAGGTGCTCGCGCTCGAGCCGCAGATCATGGGTTGGTCGGAACTGCTCGCGCGACGCGACAACATGCTGTTTCTCGGACGCGGGATGCATTACCCGATCGCGCTCGAAGGCGCGCTGAAGATGAAGGAGATTTCTTATATTCATGCAGAGGCTTATCCCGCGGGGGAGTTGAAGCATGGGCCGCTGGCGTTGGTCAGTAACGAGATGCCGGTGATCGCGGTGGCGCCGAATGACGTGCTTCTGGAAAAGCTCCGATCGAACATGCATGAAGTCAGTGCGCGGAACGGCAGGCTTTTCGTGTTCGCGGATGTGGACTGTGGGTTGGTGCCGAGCGAAGGCATCGAGGTGATTCGGCTCAATGAGTACTACGGGCCGCTTTCGCCGATTCTGCATACCGTGCCGATGCAACTGCTGGCTTATCACGCTGCACTGGCGCGGGGGACGGATATTGATAAGCCCAGGAATCTGGCGAAGTCGGTGACGGTGGAGTAGCAGGCGCGTTCTGGTAGCTATAACCCCAGGAAAACCGGTATATTGACCAACTCAAAGCGCTTCAGATTGATTTCCGGGGATTTCACGTGCCACACACGCTCACAGCAAAAGAACAAACGCTGCAGAAAATTTTCAGCGATGAATACGTATTTACAATTCCAGGCTATCAGCGCCCCTATTCCTGGGGTAATGACCAGGCGCAGGAGCTCCTCGATGACTTGCTGGGTGCACTCGAAGTCTCCCCAGAACAGCTCGGGGATGGTGTACCGTACTTTCTCGGCAGCATTGTCCTCATAAAGAGCGAAACGTCGCCAGATGCAACGGTGGTCGATGGCCAACAGCGCTTGACCACGCTGACGCTGCTTCTTTCAGCCATCAGAGCCTCAATCAGCGACCGAGCGGTGCAGACTGGTATCACGAAGCGCATTTATGAACATGGCGACGTCGTGTCGGCCACCGAAGCCAGTTACCGGCTGTCGTTGCGCGAGCGAGACAGAGATTTTTTCCGTCAGTACATCCAACACGAGGACGGCCTCGCCAAACTCATTAAACTGAACTCAACGCTGCCCAGCGCGCAGGAGCGGTTGAGAGCAAACGCCAGGGTCTTCATGAGCGGCCTGTCGGATTTGAGCGAATCCGAGCTAATAAGGCTGGTTCAGTTCATCATCACACGGTGCTATCTCGTCACCGTCGCTACGCCAGACCTCGATTCCGCATATCGCATTTTTGGTGTTCTCAATAGTCGCGGTCTCGATTTGAGCGCTACGGACATTTTGAAGGCGGAAATCATTGGAGGCATTGAATCCGGACTGCGCGAGACGTACACGAAAAAATGGGAAGACGCAGAGGAGGACTTGGGGCGCGACGAGTTCGGCGACCTATTCAGCCATATCCGAATGGTGTACCGCAGAGCCAAGCCGCAAGGGACATTGCTGAAGGAGTTCAAGGAGCATGTTACCCAGGCAACTGAGCCGCAGATGTTTGTCGACACGGTGCTCCTACCGATGGCGAGAGCGCTCGCCGCGCTCTCCGACGCCGATTACGCCAGCACGATGCATGCGGAGCTCGTGAACGAGCATCTGCGTTGGCTTAACAAGCTGGAATTCAAGGACTGGTTGCCACCGGCCTTGGCCTTTTACGTTCGGCATTCCGAGCATCCGGACTTGATGCTGACTTTCTTCCGCGACCTCGAACGCCTTGCGTATTCGATGCTCGCGCGAAAAATTGGGGTCAATGGCCGTATCGAGCGCTTCTCGGCGTTAACGGGCTCCATCGAAAATGATCAAAATCTGTTCGCTGAGGCATCAGCGTTGCAACTTTCCCCGAGTGAGCAATATGACACCTATTCGGTGCTGAACGGCCCGCTGTATGACACGCATTCTGCACGTGCCGTAGCGCTGCTGCTCTTACGCCTAGACCGTCTTTTGTCAGATGGCTCCGCGGTGTACGAACATGACGTCGTCTCAGTCGAACATGTGATGCCGCAACAGCCCGCGCCGAATAGCCAATGGGCGACGTGGGTTCCCGATGCGAAAATCTATCAAAGCTGGGTCCATCGGCTTGGCAACCTCGTGCTATTGAGCCGCAAGAAGAATAGCTCCGCGAGCAACCGAGAGTTTTCCTGGAAGAAGAACTCCTATTTCACCAAAGGTGGTGTATGCGGCTTCGCTCTTACCACTCAAGTGCTGCAGCATTCGGAGTGGACCGTGGACATCATGCAAGCGCAGCAGGCTTCGATGATGCAAGTGTTCGAGACGCACTGGCGTCTGGAGGAGCGCAAGAGCAAATCAGAAATTGCCAAGGAATTGCTTGGCGAGCTTTCATCGGACAGCGATGGCATCTACTTCGAACTGGAAAGCGCCAAGCACGGCCTCACTGCAGTGGCACGGAAAAGTAGCAGCACGTTCACCATTCTCGCGCAATCGCAAGCGCGATTGGAATGGACAGGGCAGCCACATTCATACCAACAGTTGAGAGAAAGTTTGCGGACGTTTGGTTCTCTACAACTGTCGGCAGACGGTTCACATCTGGTGTTCTCGCAGGATGTGAACTTCGTCAGTCCCAGCGCCGCGTCCGCTACCGTCTTGGGCAGAACGGACAACGGGCGGAATTCGTGGCGTCTCAAAGGAACGACGATTACCTATGCCGCATGGCAGGACAATTTGCCGGCCGACAAGTCGCCGAGCGAGACCGAAGGCGACGACCAGTAATTTCTGAGGCGAAGTTAGATCCTCTGAACCCGCCGGCCAGGCTACTTAGCAAGCTCGTTGCACAGCGGTACCTGCCTGTCGCACTGGCCTAAACAACGAGCTGGCGCGACAGGTCAGCGTGCCGCGAAGTGCCTGCGTCGCATCACGCACACCGGGCCCTGTAGAGCCCGGTGTTGACGACCGTCGAGATAAGCAGCGTCTGTGCGTTTTTCGATAAACGCTTCTTGATTTCTGTCTGGAGCGCTGGACATGCCTGCCAGGATCGCCGCCTCAGAGGAATAACCCTACTTCGACAACCGCAACTTCCTCGACAACACGACCCCACTCGACGGACTCACCAGCGAGATCGTCTCGATATCCATGTGCAACGTAGAAGTCCGGGTCGTAATATCCGTCGGCTCCTCGATGCTCGGATCGGCGTGCTCGGTTTTTTCGGTCAGGTAAGGCCGAACCAGACGCCCGGAAAAAACGAGTGCGAAGTCGCCATTCGCCTGGGCATACACCGCGGGCGAAATCCGCATGCTGCTCCTGACCGTGGTCTTCTTGCCGTGTCCGGCCTCGAGCTGGATGATGTCGACCTGCTGGATATACCCCTTGGCCTTCGCTTCGGGTGCAATCACAAGCCCTCGCCCCCGTGGCCCCTTCGTGACCTTTCTGAGCAGGATGTCCGTCCGGTCGTCGCGCCCTGCGTCGAACAGGTCGACGTCGAGCGTCAACAGGTGCCGCTTCGATTGGTACCGCAGCCCGTACCGCACCGGCACGACGAACGTGACGTCACGATCCAGACCGACGGCCGCCAGGTCGGGATTCGGCGCATGGCGGTCGGTAGCGTCGGAGACCAGGCCGCGAACCCGGTCGCTCAACGAAGGTGCGGTGGCGCTGATGTGCAGCTTCTTCAGCGTATCCCGAATGGCAACCGGGTCGTCGCCGACGATCGGTCGTCCAGGCGGCGTGTCGTGATCGACAGCGGACGCGACGTGCGTCGTGCCGTCGGCAGCGTCCGCCGCCGCAAGCGCCGCGACGGGCGCCAGCATCATCATCAGGGCAACGACGCACGCGACGTTCGAACGGCCCAACTTGGATTTCCGGTGAAGCACGATGAGCTCCTGATTTTCTTGCAGATCGATCAACGACGAGCACTATAGGGCGGAATCACCGGCAACGCATCCCCTGTTTGAAATTCACCGATCGCCGGGATCCGCCATCGAGCATCCGCACCCTCCCCCCGTCACGTGGCGCAAGTCGGCCATGGTCGCGAACCGTTGACGTGACTGCGTGATGATGCACCGCCACAGCGAATTTTTCCAAGACGGCGGCGCACCGCCGTCCTACATTGGAAGACCTGCCCCCAACGCACACCGGAGCCCGCGATGCCGCAAGACCGTCACCTGACCCTGTTCCACTCCCCGCGCAGTCGTTCGGCCGGCGCGCGCATGCTGCTCGAGGAACTGGGCGCCGACTACGAACTGCACGCGTTCGACCTCACCACCGGAAAGCATCACGAAGCCGATTACCTCGCCATCAACCCGATGGGCAAGGTCCCGGCACTGCGCCACGGCGACGTGATCGTCACCGAGCAGGCAGCCGTCTACATGTACGCGGCGGAACTGTATCCGGAAGCCGGCCTGTCGCCGGCGCCGGGCGATGCGCTGCGCGGCCCGTACCTGCGCTGGATGACGTTCTATGGGTCGTGCTTCGAGCCGGCCCTCGTCGACCGCTCGATGAATCGCCCGCCTGCCGCGTACTCGACGTCGCCCTATGGCGACTTCGATACCGTCGTCAACGCGATCGATGCGCAACTGTCGAAGGGACCTTACCTGCTGGGCGAACGCCTTACGGCGGCTGACGTGCTGTGGGCCTCGGCGCTGAACTGGACCACGATGTTCAAGCTGGTGCCGGAAACGCCGCGCATTCGTGCCTATATCGATCGCGTGCTTGCCCGCCCGGCGATCCAGCGCGCGCAGGCAGCGGATGCCGCGCTGGCAGCGGAACAGGACAAGGCGAAAACGGCAGCCGCCGCGGCGAAGTAGTCCGGTGCACGGCGGGCCTCGACGCAAGGCCCGCCCGCCACCCCGTCAGAACATCGTATGCAACCCGATCCGGGCCACCGCCTGGGTCGCTGAACTCGACGCCCCGTTCGGATCGAGCACCCCGTTGATCTGCGCGTTCGCGCCACTGTTCGCGCGCTGGTAGTCGGCAGACACATAAACCATCGTCCGCTTCGTCAACAGGTATTGCAGCGCGACGCTCACCTGATGCGCATGGTTGTCATTCACGGCCTCGTTGCCCTTCATGTACATGTACTTCGCGCCGAGCACGACGTCCGGCCTGATGTGCCACACGCCGCCAGCCTCGGCCATCCACACGCCGGCATCGTTGAACGAATTGTGCACGGTGGTCAGCAGCGCCTTCGCGGTCACCGCGCCGAAGTCATAGTGCATCCCGACGCCCCAGTTGCGCACGCTGGTCGACGGCGTACCAGGCGCCGGGCCATACTTCTCGTTGGTATAGGCCGCGCCGATCCCGAACGGCCCGACGTCGTAGTTCAACCCGGCGCTCACGGCATTGTCCGCGCCGACGGAGCCGGCCACGCCGCCGAACGCATACATCACGCCACCGGACAACCCCGCAATCGTCGGCGAACTGTATTTGACAGAATTCGCAATAGCCTTGCTGCCCGCCGTGCGGTCCCAGTCGAACGCGCCGGTCGGATTGCCCGGCAGCGCAAGACGCTGGAACGGACCGTTCCTGAACCCGTACAGCCCCGTGAGGTCCATCGAGATCGCATTCCCCTTCGAGAACAGGGAATCGACCATGAAGTCGTACTGATTCCCGAGCCGGATGCTGCCGAACCGGTCGCTCTCGATACCCACGTACGCGTTACGCCCGAAGATCCCGGTCCCGATGATGCTGCCGTTCGCCATCGAGAACTGGTTCACGAGCGCGAACGTCGCGTGATAACCGCCGCCGAGGTCTTCCGTGCCGCGCAAGCCGAACAGGTTCGGCGTGAAGATGCCGTCGTCGAACTTGACGTTCTTCCCGCCGCCCTCGTTGCTGACATACGAAATGCCGCTGTCGATCAGACCGAACAGGGTCACGCTGCCTTGGGCGTACGCACCCTGCGCGATGACAAGCATCGCGACTGCTCCAAACCTGAGTTTCATGGTGTCTCCGTCTTTTTTTGAAATGTGAGCCATGCGCCCGTTACGTCGTGGGCGCTCGGCCAATGCTTCGTGAAACAACACCTTCCCCGCCCGAATCAGGCTGCATCCGGGCCGGTATTTCCCAATTTAGTTCGTTGTACTGAATCGACGAAACGGATGAGATTCCGCCCATTCCCGCCCTCATCCACCCCGAGACGCTCGGGTCCCTCTACCGGTTCAATCCCCTCGACAAATCACCCACGCCGCCGCATCCACCTCGACGGCCACGGCTTCCAGCCCGGCTCCCGCACACGGCCCGTCGATACACATCCCGTCGTCGAACCGGAACAGCGCGCTGTGATGCGCGCACATCAGCACCTGGGACCGGTAACAGGACACATTGCCGGGCACGAAATCGAGCGGCACCGAAAAATGCGGGCAACGATTCACATAAGCCCACACCTGCTCCCCGCGCCGCACGACGATGACGGAGCGCCCGATGCACACTTCATCGACGACCCGTGCCCCACCGTCAGGCACATCCGAGAAGCGACACAGTTGCGCGGCACCCATGACTCACACTCTCCGCTCGGGATTGCCGAGGCTCCAGTTCCACGGACGCACCTCCACCCGCGAGAACAGTCCTTCCTTCACATACGGATCGTTGCCGACGAACTGCATCACCGCGTCGATGTCGTCCGCCTCGATGACGAGCAGCGTGCCGTTCATCGCATCGCCCTGCGGATCGAGCGTCGGCCCGCCGAGCCGCACAACCACGCCGTGCTGCGCGGCGGAGCGCAGGTAGTGCCGATGCGTGGGCCGCACGCGGTCGCGCACTTCGCGCATCCCGGGCTGGTCCGTCGCGAACACCGCAAAGAATCGCGCCATGTCGGTCAGCTCCGGTCGAGCACGAAGTCGTACGTCGCTTCGCGGTAAGCACCGCTGATACCAATCCGGCGCGCGAGTTCGTCATCCGCCGCACGCGGACGATAGGCGACCATCAGCGACGGCTTCACGCCGAACACGGCATCCGACTTCAGGTATTCGTCGTCCTCGTCGAACAGATGCGTGACGAGCTTGCGATAACCCGGCGCGTCGATCATGAAGTGCAGATGCGCGGGCCGCCACGGATGACGGCCGGTGGCGTCGAGCATCCGCCCGACCGGCCCGTCGGTCGGAATCGGATAGCTGACCGGCAGAATCGTCCTGATCGCATAACGACCTTCGGCGTCGGTCCGGTAGCGCCCGCGCAGGTTGCCGTGCGGCTGCGCCTTGTCCTGCCCGGAATACATGCCGTTGTCCGCGGTCTGCCACACGTCGAGCACGGCGTCCGGCACCAGCGTACCGTCGGTGGCACGCACGCGACCCTGCACGACCACCGGCGTGCCGGGCGTGAACGCCATGTTCTCGCCATACGCACGATCCGGCATGCCCTCGATGTAGAACGGCCCGAATACGGTCGTTTCCGTCGCGCCGGTCGCAAGGCGATGGTTGATCGCATCGACCAGCATCGACACGCCCAGCGTGTCCGACAGCAGGATGAACTCCTGGCGCACGACGTCGTCGCACATCTGCCCGGTTTCGGTCAGGAAGCGAATCGCGGCCATCCACTCGGCCTCGGTCAACTCCGTTTCGCGGACGAACGCATGCAGATGCCGCACGAGGCTCTGCATCAACACGCGCAAGCGCGGATTCGGCGTCCCGCCGAAGC
Source organism: Burkholderia sp. 22313 (assembly GCF_052045245.1). NCBI lineage: Bacteria > Pseudomonadati > Pseudomonadota > Betaproteobacteria > Burkholderiales > Burkholderiaceae > Burkholderia > Burkholderia sp. 22313. The sequence continues at coordinate 10,337 of NZ_JBQEON010000053.1, read as the reverse complement.
TGGCGACGACCTGCTCGGTCAGCCGGGTATCGCCGTCATGATGATCATTCGTCACGTTCGTCTCCTGTGTTTCAGCCGGCCGCTCAATTCGGCTCGCGCCCTTCCCACGCATGCTGAAGCAATTCGCGAATCGGCGCACGTTCGATCGGCCGCGGATTCGCATACGGGTTCCGGCACGCGAGATCGGCGGCTTCGTCGAGGCCGGCTTCCGGCATCCCGATGTCGGCGAGCGCCGCCGACAAGCCAAGCTGCCGGTTCAACGCGAACAGCAGCGGGCCGGCGTCGGCCGCGTCGGTGCCGCCCAGTGCCCGTGCGACGCGGCGCAGCGCATCGGGCGCCGCGGCATGGTTGTAGTGCGCGGTATGCGGCAGCATCGCGGCATGCGTCTGCGCGTGCGGCAGGTTGAAAGTCCCGCCGAGCGTATGACAGAGCTTGTGGTGCAACGCCATCCCGACCGCACCCAAGCACATGCCGGCGAGCCAGGCGCCATACAACGCGCGGCTGCGCGCTTCCCGGTCGGCCGGCTCGCGCACCACGCGGGGCAGCGCGTCGCCCAGCGCCCGAATCGATTCCTCCGCCATCAGGCCGATCACGGGGTTCGCATCGTCCGCATAGAGCGCTTCGACCGCGTGCGCCATCGCATTGACGCCGGACGCCGCCGAAATCCCCGGCGGCAGCGACAACGTCAGGGACGGGTCGTAGAGCACCGTGCGCGGCAGCACGCGCGCATCGCGCCCGGTCCGCTTCAGCCGGCCTTCGGTGAGCCCGTAGATCGGCGTCATCTCCGAGCCGGCATAGGTCGTCGGCACGGCGAGGATCGGCAGCGACGATTCGAGCGCGATCGCCTTGCCGAGCCCGATCGTCGAGCCGCCGCCAATCGCGATGCAGCAATCCGCACCCAGCCCGGCGGCCATCTCGCGGGCGGCACGCGCCACTTCGACCGGCACGTGCATCACGGCCTGCGCGCATACGCCGGCCGCACGCTCGCCGAGCACGTCCCTGACCCGTTCGGCGAGCGGCTGCTGCTCGGGCGTCGACAGAATCAGCGCCCGCTGCGCGCCGAGCGCGGCCAGTTCGTCGGGCAAGCGCGCGAGCGCGCCCCATTCGAACACGACGCGCGACGGCGTCCCCTGATACACGAAGCGCTCCATCGCAGCCTCAGCGCTTGAAGTGCGGCGGCACCTTGCCGTCGACGTTGACCCACACCGAGCGTGCTTCCGTGTAATCGTGCATCGCCTCGAAACCCATCTCGCGGCCATAGCCCGACTTGCCGATACCGCCGAACGGGCTGCCCGGATTGACGCGCTTGTAGCAGTTGATCCAGCACATGCCCGCGTCGATCTGCGACGCCAGCTTGTGCGCGCGCGAAAGATCGTTGGTCCACAGGCCGCTGCCAAGCCCGTATTCGGTCGCGTTGGCGATCGCCAACGCCTCCTCGTCGCTGCCGAAGCGCAACACGGTGACGAACGGCCCGAACACCTCCTCCTGCGCGACGCGATCGGCCGCGCTCTTCGCTTCGATGATGGTCGGACGCACGTAGTAGCCGTCGGCGAGCGCGGCATCCTGCGGCGCGCTGCCGCCGGCGAGCACGCGGCCACCCTGCTCGCGCGCAACGTCGACGAACGACAGCACGCGCTCGAGGTGCTGCTTCGACGTCAGCGGGCCCATCTCGGTGTCGGGATCGAGCGGATTGCCGACGCGGATCGACGACGCCAGCGACACGAAGCGCTCGAGGAACGCGTCGGCGATGCGCTCATGCAGCACTAGGCGCGAGCCCGCGATGCACGCCTGCCCCTGGTTGTGGAAGATGGCCCATGCGGCGCCGTTGATGGCCGCGTCGAGGTTCGCATCGTCGAACACGATGTTCGCGCCCTTGCCGCCCAGCTCCAGCTGCACGCGCTTCAGGTTGCCCTGCGACGCCTCGACGATCCGGCGGCCGGTCGCGGTCGAACCGGTGAACGCGATCTTCCCGACACCGGGGTGTTCGGCAAGGCGCTGGCCGGCCGTATGGCCGTAGCCGGGGACGATATTGACGACACCGGCCGGGAACCCGACCTCGGCCATCAGTTCGACGATCCGCAACGTCGACAGCGGCGTGATTTCCGACGGCTTGAGCACCACCGTGTTGCCGGCGGCCAGCGCCGGGCCCATCTTCCAGCTCGTGAACATCAGCGGGAAATTCCACGGCACGATCTGGCCGACGACGCCGATCGGCGCGCGCTGCACATAATTCAGGAAGCCGGTTTCGACCGGAATCACCGAGCCTTGCAGCTTGTCGGCCATGCCGCCGAAATAGCGGAAGCAGGCGGCCGTGCGCGGCACGTCGAGCGCGCGCGAATCGCGGATCGGGTGGCCGGTGTCCAGCGATTCGAGCTGCGCGAGCGCTTCGGCATTGGCCTCGATGGCATCGGCCAGGCGCAGCAGCAGCCGGCCGCGCTCGGCCGCCGGCATCGCCGACCACTTCGGGAACGCGCGGGTCGCCGCTTCGACGGCCAGATCCACGTCTGCAGCGGTCGCGGCGGCGATCTTCGCGATCAGCGAGCCGTCGTGCGGATTGAGCACGTCGATGGTGCCGCGCTCGACGGCGTCGACGAAGCGCCCGTCGATGAAGAGTTGGGTTTGCATGAATCGTCCTCGATGGTATGCGTGTGTGCGCTTAGAACGCGATCGGATACGGCGCAAGCTCGCCGCTCTCGTAGCGTTGCGGCAGGTCGGGCGTTGCGTTTTCCCAGACCAGCAGCATCGAACGCTTCGTCGAGTAGCCCTGATGCCGGATGTCGGCGGGCATCGCGCAGATGTCGCCGGCGCGCATCGTGATGCGCGCGCGCGGCGCACCGGTGTTCTTGTCGCCGATGTCCCACACGATTTCGTCCGACAGTTGCAGGAACCATTCGACGCGGTCGTTGCCGTGGAACACCGGCAGGATGAATTCCTCGGTGGTCGGGCAGAACAGGCTGCGCCCGCACACCGAGGTGACCGACGGATTCCACGTCACGTCCGAACGCGACAGGTACTTGAACAGGTTGAACGCGTGCAGCTCGCCTTCGAAGCCCGGCTTCACGTGCACTTCCGGCTCGTCCTGCGCGACGTCGAGGAACGCGCGGTTGACCGGCAGCTCGTCGCGCAACGGCGAGTCGCCTTCGAGGCCCGGCATGCGACGCGTCGCGATGCGCGTGCGCTCGATCGCCGCACCGTTCTCGCCGTGTTTGCGGCCGAATGCGGTCCCGGTTTCCTCGGGCGCCGCGAACGGATCGAAGCCTTCGTTGGTCCAGTCGTGCAGCATGGCCTTGAAGGTCGCCATGATGATCGGCGTGTCGAACGTCTCGGTGTAGTCGACGCCCGCTTCCTTCAGGATGCCGTTGAAGGTGCCCGCATACATGTCGACCTTGCCGTAGTGATTGCGCGTGCCGAACACGTGATCGAAATTCACCCAGCCGTAGAAGAAGCCCCACGCGACGTCGCGCATCATCGCGCGCAGGAAGGCGTCCGCGGGCATCGCATGCGTGCGGGTCTGGCCTTTGGCGGGCCAGCCGATCTTCACGAAGTACTCGTCGCGCTGGAACGAGAATTCACCGAGGTGGAAGCGGCGGTAGCCGGTGACGGCATCGGCTTCCGTGGCCTGCACCAGATCGGCGGCGAAGCCTGCGGAAAGATCGAGGGTCTCGAGGGTGGCCATGACGTGTCTCCTGAATAGTCGAATGGGGGCGGTCGGATGGGTCAGTGCAGGCAGATATCGGCCCACTTCTCGACGGACAGCTCGCCGAGCACGGTCTGCACGAGCGCGACGCCCGGCTTGCCCGCGGCGAACCGATACGCGCAGCCGGCCGGCAGCAGTGCCTGGTGCCCCTTGCGCAACACGACGTAACCCATCTCGCGGCCGGCCGGCTGCGTGCCGGCATGCACAGTGCCGCGGCCGGTGGTGGGCGGGTTGTCGAGCTTGATGAATTCGATGCGGACTTCGCCATCCATCTGGATCGCGAATTCGTCATGCGCGCACGCGAACCACGGCGACTGGCCGTCGGTGCGCAGCACTTCGATCACGTATTCGAGGTTTTTTCCGGCGACGACTTTCTCGTAGGGCGCCGACTTCGATGCCACGTCGAAGACGTTCGAGAACGCGTAGTGCTTGGCGCTGCCGCTGGTGATTTCGATCTCGCCCCGGGCGTAGCCGTCGAGCGAGCCAAAGACGGTATGGAATGCCGTGTCGGTCATTGCTGTCTCCTGAGTTGAACCGCTTGTTGGATTCAACTTTAGGGGCGAGCGCGCCCCTCAACAAGGCAACGGACCGCGACTACGGCATTTGCGTTTCGCGAATAATCGCTTCGTTCAGCGAACCCAGCCGCGCTCGAGCAGCGGGCGGTCCCACGGCGACTCGTCGCCGATGTATTCGACGAGGAATTCGACCAGCGCCTTCACCTTCAACGCCTGTCGCTGCGTTGCGGGATAAACGGCGGCGAAGCTCAGCGGCGCGATCTCGAAGTCGGTGAGGATGGGCACCAGCCGGCCCGCGACGAGCGCGTCGCTCGCGACCAGCGTGGGCAGGCACACGACGCCGCCGCCGGTCAGCGCGTACTCGCGCAGCAAGTGCACCGAGTTCGAGCGGATCATGCCCGGCAACTCCATTTCGACGACTTCGTCGCCGCGCGTCAGCGTCCAGCGATTGCGTGATGGATAACCCGAATACAGCGCCGTGGTGTGCTGCAGCAATTCGCGCGGATGTTGTGGCGCGCCATGCGCTTCGAGGTAGGCCGGCGACGCGCAGAACAGGCGCCGGACCACGAACAGGCGCCGCTCGATCAGCGACTCGGAAATCGGCGGGAAGATCTGGAACGCGATGTCGAACCCTTCTTCGACAGGGTCCACGACACGGTCATTGACGATGATGTCGAGCTGGATGCCCGGGTAGCGGCGATTGAATTCGGCGAGCGGCACGCCGAAGTGATCGAGCGCGAAGCCGGGCAGCATCTGGATGCGCAGCCGCCCGGTCGGTGTCGCGCGCAACTCGCGCATCTGGTCGGTCAGCTCGTTGACGCGCCCGACCACCTCGGCGCACTCGCGGTAGAAGGTCTCGCCCACTTCGGACAGCCGCACGTGGCGCGTGCTGCGATGGAACAGCGGCGCGTTGACGAACTTCTCCAGCTGCTGGATCCGGTTCGTCACGACCGAACTGGTGACCCCAAGCTGCCGGGCCGCTTCCGCGAAACTGCTCGCCTCCGCGACCCTGACGAATGCCTCGATGCTCAGAAACCGGTCCATACCGCGCCCTTCCTGAAAGCGAAACAGGCAGTCTAACCGTACCGGGCGGCCGGTTGGGTGATGCGGAACGCGTCACACTGTCACCTGGCAGGTGTCAATCTCGCGAGCCGCATCGCGCACGTCAGGGCTGCTTGCCCGCCGTCAGTCCCGGCTGCGCGCCGATACGGCGCTGCAGCACGGCCGGCGCGGTTTCCCGCAGCAGCATGCTGACCACGATGCCGAGCATCACCGCCCCCATCGGCAGCCACAGAATGTTCTGGATCCCGAAGTGCGCGGCGACATAGCCGCCCATCGCCGGCGCGATGCCGCCGCCGAAGATCTCGCCGCAGCCGACCACCACGCCGATCGACGTCGAGACGAGGCCGACGGGTGCCGCTTCGGTCGCCACCGGCCCGGACAGCAGCGACACCAACCCGAGCGTGAAGAACGACGCGACGAACAGGACAACGAACAGCGTGACCGGCTGCGGGCCGAGGCCGCGGAAAATGTAGAGCATCACAGCCGTGCCGGCGAAGCCGGCGATACTCGCGAGGCGGCGGCCCACCAGGTCGGACAGGCCGGGCAACCCGAACTGCCCGAGAAAGCCGCCGAAGCCGATCGCCGACACCACGAGGCCCATCTTCTGCGTGTCGAGCGACAGGTAGTCCGTCAGGTACAGCGGCAGCAGCGCGCCGAGCACGAACACGCCGGTCATCGCGCAACACAGCGCGGCCATCGCGACGAGGATGTTGCGGCGCTTGAGCACATGGCCGAGCGACGCCGGCGCGTGTTCCGACGCGACCTCCTTCGCACGCTTCGGTTCGCGGATCACGACGAACATGATCGCGCCGAGGATCAGGCCAGGCACGGCCACGAGCGCGAACACCCAGCGCCACGACACGAAGTTGAGCAGTTGCGTCGCGATGATCGGCGACAGCGCCAGCCCGAACAGCGCGAAGCCGCTTTGCTGCAGCCCGAGGTTCAGGCCGCGCCGCCGCGGATGCGATGCATCGGCGGTCGCCGCGAAGCTGGTCGGGCAGAACGAGCCCTCGGCGACGCCCATCAGCCCGCGGATCGCGATCAGGCCGAGCAGCCCGCCCGCGAGGCCCGAGAAGCCCGACAGCAGCGAGAACAGGACGATGGCGGGAATCAGCACCTTGCGGCGGCCGATCTTGTCGGAGATGCCGCCCATCAGGGCGGCGAAGATGCCCCACGACAGGCCGAGCACGCCGATGCAGTTGCCGACGTCCTGTGCGGTCAGGTGCAGGTCCTTCATGATCGAAGGGAACAGCGGCGCGATGAGCCAGCGGTCGAGGCCGACCAGCCCGAAGCCGAGCGCCAGCAGCGTGACCGCCTTCCACTCGTAGGCGGTATCCCACTCGTTTGCTTTCATGTCTGTCTCCGTGGATGGGTCCGCCTGCGCGCGCCGAAGCGTCCGTGCATGAGCCCGATCCGTTGTCCTGGTGTGCGATGCGACGTGAGTCGCGAGGAAGTGGCGGCCGCCTTTCCGGTTGCAGGCGTCGAATTCAATCAGCCGACGCCCGAACGATAGGGGCGCGGCTGCGGATCGGGTATGGAACAACCGGCGAACGCGCCATTCGCGAAATGCAAATAATCGGGGGCGGGAGGCAGGAAGTGTCGACGGGCCGGCGCTGCGCAAGCGGCCGCGGCGTCGACATGACGCTCACCGGCGCGTTACGGGGGAATCCCTCATGGACATCGCGAGTTCACGCGCATGGCCTGCGCAGGCCCGCGTACGATCCCGTTCGCATTTTTTCTCTGATACCGCAACACGCAGTCGTTCGCCCTCACATCTGACAAATCGAGTTTTTAAAAATCCACACCCCTTTTAACCGTACTAAACAACCCGGCCACGCCCTGCCGCTCACCCAACAATTGTCGAGACCTCATCAATCTCACCAAGACATAAGATTTTTCAAAAAAACAAACAAATCACCAAAAACGCAAACCACTGTTTCTTAAAGTCAAATCACAAAATCTCAAAATAAAAACCATTGTTTTCAACCAGATAAATTTGTTAATCTTCGCCGCGCGATTTAGCGGACTCCCGCCCTTCACCATAACGATATTCAATTTCAGACAAATCAGAATTCAGAACAAAGCAATGAGATCAGGGTGATGTCGATAGCAAAAACACTCCGTAATTTTGCGTCGGGTCTGATTACCGGAAACACGCGGCCAGTCGACCTCCATTTCGGGCGGGCGCAACGCGCGGTCGGCCATTTGCTGGCGCTCCATCACGCCGATATCCATGAAGGGGTGATGTCCGGAATCGACGGGCAACTGACCTGCGTATCCACCCACGACCATCTGTCGCCCGCGCTGTTTCTCGGGCTGCCCGTGTCAGTGCGTCTGACGACCGATCGGGGCGGCGTACGAGCGATCAATGCGATCGTGCACGAAGTGCGGACCGGTCAATCCGACGGCGAGCTGACCGTCTATCAATTGCAGGTGTGCGACGCGCTGTCGTTGATGGAGGGTCGCACGAACGCCCGCGTGTTCCGATCGCTCAGCGTGATGGACATCCTCGCGACACTGATGAGCGAATGGCAACAGCGCAGCCCCGCCCTCGCGCGGGCATTCGATTTCGACCTGTCCGGGCTGCAGGACGATCGCTATCCGGTGCGTGAGCTCACGCGGCAGGTCAACGAATCGGACGCGCGCTTCATCCGGCGTCTGCTGCGCCGGGAAGGCATCACGGTCTTCGTGAAGGCCGAGCCGGTCGAACGCGCTCACGGCATGACCGACGAGCGGCCGGTTCACACTCTCGTATTTTGCGACGATCCGCAGCGCCTGAGGGCGGTGCCGGCCGGTGCGCTGCGCCTTCACCCTCGCGACGCCGGGGCTGCGCAGCGCGACACGGTGACGCTCTTTGCGCACCGCCAGAGCCTGTCGTCCGGCAAGGTTCGCCGTCCGTCGTGGGACTACAAGGCGGCTCGTGTCGACGATTCCATGGCCGTCACCAGCCTCGACCAGGGCGAATCGGGAAACGATCTGGCACACCTGCTGACCGACGTCGCGATCGACATCCCGCACGTCGGCGATTCGTGGAACGACCACGACCGCCTCACGCACGACCGGATACTGGCTCACCAGTTCGAAGCCGAGCGATACGACGGGATCAGCAGCGTGCGCGACTTGCCGGTCGGCCACTGGTTCACGCTGACGGGCGACCCGGAGCTTGATATGAAACCGGCCGAACAACGTCAGTTTGTCGTCACGTCGGTTCGACACGATATCCGGAACAACCTGCCGAAGCAGCTTGCGAGTCGGGCGCAGGGACTCTTCGCGGCGAGCCGGAACCTGGCGCACACCAGTCCGGCGACACTTGCCGATCCGTCGGAGCAAACCGACACACGTTACGAGAACCGATTCACCTGCGTGAGACGCGGTGTGCCGCTCAAGCCCGCCTACGATCCGAAGATCGATGTGCCGCCGGTTCACCTGCTGACCGGCACGATCGTCGGCACGCAGGGAGAGGAAGTGTTTTGCGACGAGGCCGGCCGCGTGCGTGTGCGGATCCACGGTTACGATCCGGCCGATCATGCGCATGCGCAAGGCGCCGGAACGAACGGACAGGCTGGCGACAGTGCGCCCATTCGCGTCGGGACGAATCTGGCGGGCGGCAACTTCGGGACCCTCTTCCTGCCCCGTGTCGGGATGGAAGTGCTGTTGGGATGTCTTGCCGGCGACCCGGACCGGTTGGTCATCATCGGCGTCCTGAGCAACGGTGCGAACCCGCCCGTGACCTTCAGCCATACCGGCGCGCTTCCAGGCAACCGGTTCCTCTCCGGGATCAAGACCAGGGAAATCGCGGGCAGGCGCTATAACCAGCTTCGTCTGGACGATACGCCGTCGCAAATCTCGGCGCAGTTGGCGAGCGAACACGCGCATACCGAATTGAATCTCGGGTACCTGACGCAGCCGCGCGAGAACGGGCACGGGAACGATCGCGGCGAAGGCGCGGAGTTGCGCACCGATGCCGCGGCCGCGTTGCGCGCCGCCCGCGGCATCCTGCTGTCGACCTATGCGCGCACGCGGGCCACCGGCGGCCAGCTCGATCGTGACGAACTGATTCGCCTGCTCGATCGATGCACCGAACTCTTCAAATCGCTTGGCGACCATGCCGGCCAGCATGGCGGGCAATCCGCCGACACCGCCGGCCAGGACACCCTCGCCAGTGCATTCCGCAACTGGACCCCCGGCGCAGCGCAAGCCGGCGCGGCCGACGACGCGTCCGCGTTGCTCGCATTGGGCGCGCAGTCCGGCGCGCTCCACGTCACGCCCAGAACGCACGTCATCTATGCGGGCGAGAACGTCGATCAGGTCGCGCAGCAACACGTGCAAGTCACGAGCGGCGAGCGCATCAGTCTGCAAGCCGGTCGCGGCGTCGCGATGTTTGCACACGGCGACGGCGTGTCGGCAATCGCGAACCAGGGGAAGGTCACGATTCAGTCGCAGAACGACGATACGCAAATCGATTCGGCGAAGAACATTCAACTGACCGCGGCGGACGGACGACTTGCCGGCACCGCGCGTGACGAAATCGTGCTCGTTACGTCCGGCGGCGCATATCTCAAGCTGCATGGTGGCGATATCGAGCTGGGGTGCCCGGGCACCTTCACGGTGAAGTCGGGCGGCCATGCATGGGATGGTCCCGCGAGCGTGAGCGCGGACATGCCGACGTTTGATCAGGACACGCTCGGCCGGGTGCCGAAGTTGGTCCGGTCGACGGACGGCAACGCGGCGGCCGGGTTCGCGGGCCACGTCGAGAAGTCGTCCGAGGCGCTGTCGAAGTTGACGACCGACGCTGCAGGCCAACTGCCGGCGGTGGATGCCGACCAGGTCGAGCGGCTTGCGGTGCAGTTCATCAAGAAGCACGTTCAGGAGTCTGAATGACCGATTCATTTCTCGCTTCGCAGCGAGTGACGGACGCTCGCACCACCGCGTCGAACACCGACATGAATGCTGCCGGCGCGCCTGCGTCTCGTCCTGAACCGCCGCCAATCATCGTTGGCCGTGTTGAAGGGATGACGATGTTCGCGAAGAACACGCCGCTGATCTGCATCAAGCAATTGCCG
>NZ_JBQEON010000052.1:0-36729 GCF_052045245.1 Burkholderia sp. 22313 | reverse complement strand
AGTCGGGTAGCAGCGACGCATTGCTGCGCCGCCGCCCCCTAAGAACCGTACGTGCGAGTTTCCCCGCATACGGCTCAAGCCTCTATAAGGCCAGTGATTAAACCAACCCGGCGGCACCACGTACCGACCGGCCTATGTACCTGCTTCATGGCAGCGTGCAGACTAGCTGCGGCCGTTGCCCTTGCGACGTGCCCGGGAGATCCGACTTCGAATCGCAGCGCGCTGCGCAAAGTAGGTGTACCACTCACGATCGTAGGGATTGGCGTCCGATTGGACTTTCGGATGTCGTTCGATGGGTGTACTCGCCGCTGTCCGGAGAGACCGGAGGATAGGGCGTCCGTTATCGTCCACATGATCAGTGGCGACGGCAAATACCCATTGCCTTAGCCCAATCCGATGAAAGTAACGTTGCCGCACCCATTCCGCAGGCTTCTTGGGATGGCGTCGCTTGGCCCATTGCCATATTGCGTACCAGATATGGCTGTCCACGCGGGTGAAGGCTTCCTGTGCAACGACGTGACGGTGGTACATTGCCCAGCCGGTGATCACAGGATTGAGGGCGTCGATCAGCACGTCCTGCGGTGCTGGTCTTAGCCTTCGGATGATGTCTCGAACCTTTTGCAGGAAGGACTGCACGTTCTTCCGCGCCGGCTTGATAAGCAGTTTCTTGCCGTATCGCCGGACGTTCTGGCCAAGGAAATCATAGCCTTCCGTCAGGTGGGTGATCTTCGTCTTCTCCGGGGCGAGTTCCAGTCCTCGAGATGCAAGAAACGTGGTGACTGCCGGGGTGACTGTGTCCTGCAACACTTCCCGACTCACTCCAGTGATGACGAAGTCGTCGGCGTATCGCACGAGATTGACCTTGTGAGCTACGCGATGTGACGGATATTTGAAAACGGACGATAAAACCTTGTCCAGCCCGTTCAGCGCAAAGTTGGCGAGCACAGGGCTGATGATGCCGCCCTGTGGCGTCCCTTCGGTCGTCCTCGCGAATACACCGTCCTTCAAGTAACCGGCCCTCAGCCATTTCGCCAACACGGCCTTGTCCGTCGGCACGTGCTTTAAGAGCCACGCATGGTCGATGTTGTCGAAGCAGCCGCGGATGTCCGCTTCGAGAATCCACTGCGCCGAGACCCGTGCGCCCCGGTCTTTTGGGTTGCCGTGGTATCGGGCGTTCATGAAGCATTGCGCTATCGCGTCATGGGTAGATCGCTCTTTTCGGAATCCATAGGATTGTCCATCAGAGATCGTTTCGGATACGGGGTCGAGGGCGAGCAGGTGAAGGGCCTGCATCGCCCGATCTCGCATCGTGGGGATGCTCAGCGGGCGCAGCTTGCCGGTACTCTTGGGTATATAGATACGCTTCAGCGGCAGCGGTTGATACCCACACCGCGTCAGCGAGCCTATTGCCATGTATTTGGCATCCGGGGTCGACCAAAGCACTTTGTCAACGCCCGGTGTACGTTTGCCTTGGTTTTCCGTCACTCGTTTAACGGCTAACGCTTTGCCGTAGAACGAGGTGGTCAGTAGCCGTTGCAGAGCCTTGACCCTGTTCCAGCGACCGGCCTGTGTCGCCTTCACGATACGCGCTTGCATTCTTTTGACCATGGCGTGGGCCGCGTCCCAGTCGATGCTGTGCCACGACGTACCTTGGTCGGCCAGTGCACACGTTGACAGCCCGTTCATTTGCTTTCTCGCCTTCAAAGATTACGCAAGTTATCTCGTGATGAGAGACCAGTTGGAAGTCTGCCCACTTTCGTGTCGAGCGATGTTTCAGCTCGTATCCCGGCCATTACGGCCTGGCGTTCGCTTTCTCCAACCTCCTTTACCCGCTCCGCCCGCAGCCTCCCTCGCGGTTGGCCTGCCCCTGGGGGCGACGAGATGGGCTTACCCTGTTCCGCTGTCGCAACGGGATGACGACGGTTTCCTCTTTACGCCGGCGACACCGTGGTCTGCGTGCATTCACCACAGACTGAATGCACCCGGTCGCGTAGCTTTTGCCCTCAGCCTGTCAGCATCTTTGGCTGGACTGTAATCACGACGCTTGCGAGAATTCACTTCCGTTAACCGTGCCACCCGAGCCCTTCCGGCTCCCGCGTCGATGCTTGCAGGTGTCGCCTTCGCCTCGCGGCTCGGGCTAGGCCTTGCGGCCCCAGTCGTTGTCCTCGATGCTCCGCACCCCGCCGTTACCAGCGACGCACGATCGAGTAGGCTACTGCTGGCAGAACAGCAGGTCCCGTCCAATTGCTATTGGCGAGACAGTTGTGATAGCGACTTTGCAGGTCGCGCCTGTATGGATATACAGTTTATCGCGCGGTAAGATGAGGTCGTCAAGTCTCAAAAATTGGGGGCGGCCAGTGTGCACAAACTACAAAGCGCCTGATGAAGATCCGGGGATAAACGAGCTGAAGATCGGCATCGGTGATCTGTACCGGCGCGATCCGTGGGAGCCAGACATCTATCCTGACTATGCAGCACCGATCGCGTGGGCAGCTGGTGACGGCCTCGGTGTGGTCAAGGCCGTGTTCGGCTTCTGGCCGAAGTTCATGCAGCCTGACCGCGTCGACGAAAACGGCAAGAAGCGGAGAAAGCTCGACACGGTCAACGCCCGTTCGGAAACGGTCGGAGAGTCCCGGCTCTACGGAAAGGCGTGGCGAGCGGGGCAACGCTGCCTGATCCCGGCCCGCTGGATATACGAACCTTGTTATGAGACGGGCCGGAATGTATGGCAGCGGATCGGCCTAACCGACTGGCAATCGTATTGCGTCGCCGGCATCTGGCGGCGCTACGAGGGGGGCGATGGTCGAGCGCTGGTTGGGATGAGCATGCTGACCGTCAATGCCGACGGCCATCCAGTAATGGGACGTATGCATAAACCCGGCGACGAAAAGCGATCGGTGGTTATACTGCGCCCAGCCGATTATGACGAATGGTTGCATACATCGAATGTCGAGGCGGCACGTGTGATGCTCCAGCTTTATCCGTCGGCGGAGATGTACGCCGAGCCCAAGTAACTTTCGTTGGATGTCCCTCGCTTACTGCAACAAAAAGCCCGCTCGCAGCGGGCTTTCCTACAGCCTATAGTGCACTTACGAGGACGGGTAAAGGTTAGATAGCACTTCGGTGAATGATTCGAATAGCTGCCGTGAGGCAGATATCGGAGTCGCAGTGGGCTGCGGGCGCGAACTGTACGGTGCGACCTTGGCCACTGCGACTTTCTGTATCATAAAAACCGTTTCGGGAAACGGTCGCTGGAGTGCCGCTTCATAATCGGCGGCCTTTTTCTCCATTTCCTCCAAAGGCGTCAACTCTTTTACATGCATGACGGTGGGCGTGGTGTCAGCCGTCGACTTTCGGACGAGCAAGACCGTAACGGGCTCTTCTTTGGTCTCGGCCGGGGGAGTAATTTTGAAGTGCGCAAATGCGCCGATTCGATCACTGCCATCCATTTCGAGCTTGAACGACATTTGCCCGATGGTGGCGATGATCCCCTGTTGAGTGGGTTGCACGGAGAAGCCTGCCTCGGAAAAATAGTCGCGAAATTCGGTCGCTGCTCTCTGAAGAAGTGCTGCCTTTGCTTCTTCGTTTTGTTGCTTCAGTCGCACCGTAGCTGCTTCTACCCGCTTTCTGGCATCTTCCAATTTCTTCAAATCGTTTAGATTCATATAGGTCTCCAATAGGAAGCGATGATCTTACAGGAGCTCCCGAATCAATTCATCAAAGCAACCTGGAAGCGGTTATCTTGAGTGGTCAATTGGTTTAAGTGATTGATTTCCCATTAAATATGACGGCCTGCAAAGCCGTTTAGGCCGGTTCGACTCCGGCTCGCGCCTCCAAGTAGAACGAGATAAAGCCCTGATTCGTCAGGGCTTTTCTTTTTTCTGCTTCGGTCATGGCCAACATGCTCTTGATCCGACGGATAAACCGACCTAGTGGCCCTCGGGAGGCGTGTGTGCGGGTGCATCCTTCAGCGGCATATTCAGTCCGGCTAGCGGGGCTGGGCTGCAGGCGCCTTCAATCTGCTCAAGAAATTTCGAAGTCTGGACGTCGCGCGCCCGCGGCGAGGCAAAGTCGGTGGCGGGATGCGGCCGAATTGCCATCGCCAGCACGCGCATGCAGAGGCGCAGTGACAGAAGACGCGAGTCGACATTGAACGCTGCGACTGGAAACTGGGCGGCGCAGCTCAGCGATCCATGCGTGACAGGATCGGCTTTGGAATGGGCCTCCAGGTGTCGCTGGATGCAGTTGTCCAGCTGTTCCGTTCCGATCTCCAAAAGATTGCCGATGCTGGTGACCGTATCGCCGTTTTCCGTACCGGCAAATCTTTGTTCAATTGCCGTGTAGTCGATCACTCGACGCTGTACCCAATTCGCGTAAGCCGTCGCATAGCCTTGCGTCGCTTGCTGACGCAGGTTGTCCGCGCTATTTGACTCGAGCGTCATCATCACGTGTTTGGTGCCCGCGGCATACAGTTCGAACGAGGCCCGCAGGTCGTCGATTGCGGATCGCAGCGAGTCGCGGTCTTTCGTGATCGCTTCGCGCTGCCTGGTACTTTCATCGACGCGCTTGGTGATGTATGTGCCGACGATTCCCGATAGCAGGAATCCGATGACGACCAGAATGGCTGGATGACGCGAAATCGCGTCGAGGCGGCCGAGCAAGGCGCCCGTGCCTTGTGTCGCGGGCGTGTTCGATTGATTCGACGAGGCGTCGCTCATGAATTCGGGTCAAGGAACGGTTCGGAACAGGGTGATGTCGCCGCGCTTGCGATGACAGGCACGCCCTCAACCATCCACCGGCTGCGCCGGCGTCTCGAGTTTCAGCTGATAGAACGCCGCATCGAGCCAGCGGCCGAACTTGAATCCCGCTTCCGTAATCGTGCCCGCGTGCACGAAGCCGAGCCGCGTATGCAGCGCGACGCTGCCGCCGTTGGTCGCGTCGATGCATCCGACCAGCACGTGCACTCCGGCTTCGCGCGCACGCCGGATCAACTCGCGCAACAGATACTCGCCGAGCCCGCGGCCGCGATGGTCGCGATGCACGTAGACGCTGTGCTCGACCGTGTACTTGAACGCCGGAAACGCGCGGAACGTGCCCCAGCTCGCGAAGCCGACCAGCGTGCCGGCTTCATCGACCGCGCCGACGACCGGAAAACCGCTGGCGCGCTTCGTCGCGAACCAGGTGACCATCGCTTCCGGCGGACGCGGCCGGTAGTCGTACAACGCGGTCGAGTTCACGATCGCCTCGTTGAGGATCTCGAGGATGGCCGTGGCATGCTCGGCTTCGCTGCAATCGATCAGGCGCACGTCGTCGCGCTGTTTCGGGGCATTCATACGGACTCCTGTGCCTGTCGGCTCTGAATGGATGACACGTTCCGCGCGCCGGCGGCGGCGGGGGCATCGCAAATCGCGACGACATAGCGCGCGATCTGCGACGACGGGTTGCTGAAAATCAGCGGCTGATCGACGCGCATGGCCAGGCAGTCACCTGCATGAAGCGCGTGAAGCTGATCGCCGAACGTGACGTCGACGCGTCCATGGACGACCCAAACCTGTTGATGCAGCGCGCTTTCGCGCCCGCCCGAGTCGTACGCGACGCGCGCGCCCGGCGGGAAATCGATCTCGACGAGCTGGATCGGCGACGGCCAGCCGGGCGGCGACAGATTGCGCCGCACGTAACCGGACGCCGGATCGCGCCATTCCGCCTGCTGCGCACGCCGCACCAGCGGCTGTGCGGGCGCATCGTCGCGATCGCCGCCGAACAGTCCGGCCAGCGACACGCCGAGACCCGCGGCGAGCTTGTCGAGCACGACGGCCGTCGGGCTCGCCGACGCACGCTCGATGAGCGAGATCATCGAACGGCTGACGCCGGAACGCGCGGCGAGGGCATCGAGCGTGTAGCCTCGCAGCGTGCGCAAGTCGCGCACGCGCCGGGCGATGCGTTCGTTGATGCCGGTGTCGTCGGCAGTCGCGCTGATCAATTCTTTCATGGTGGATTTATTTTCCAGCAAACTGGAATTTGATGTCAACGGGATTCCTGCTGCGCGGACGGCTGGTCGATGGCGACCGACTGCTTGCCTGGCGACTGGCGTGCGCGTAATATACGAAACGACTACATTTCGTTTAATTAGAGACGTATGGGAATCATCAAGATATCCGAGCACATGCACGAACGGCTGCGCTCGACCAGTACCGCGCTGAGCCGTTCGATCAACGCGCAGGCGGAGCACTGGCTGCGTGTCGGGATGCTGGCGGAACTCAATCCGTCGCTGTCGTACGGCGACATCTGCCGGATGCTGATCGAGACTGAAGCGCGCGGCGGCGAGGTGGGGCCGGCGGAACCGGTGGCCCACGGCATCGAGCAGGTGGCGTGATGGCGAAGCGCGAAATCCCGATCCGCGGCACCGCGGAAATCGCCAAGTCACGCGAGGCCGCGAAGCTCGCGTCCCAGGTACTGACGATGATTACCGAGCACGTGAAGCCGGGCGTCACCACCGACGAGCTGGACGCGCGCTGCCGCGAATATATCGTCGACGCGCTCGGCGCGATTCCCGCGAACATCGGCTACCACGGTTATCCGAAGACCCTGTGCACGTCGGTCAATCACGTGGTCTGTCACGGCATTCCGTCGTCGCGGCCGATGCGCGACGGCGACATCGTGAATCTCGACATCGCGGTGATCAAGGACGGCTGGTTCGGCGACACGAGCCGCATGTACTTCGTCGGCGAGCCGGGCGAACTGGCGCGGCGCCTCGTGTCGGTCACCTATGAGGCGATGCATGCCGGCATCCGCGCGGTTCGTCCGGGCGCGACGCTCGGCGACGTCGGCTATGCGATCCAGCAGGTCGCGCATCGCGAAGGGTTCAGCGTGGTCCGCGAGTACTGCGGGCACGGGATCGGCGACGTGTATCACGACGAGCCGCAGGTGCTGCATTACGGCCGTCCGGGCACCGGCGTGCCGCTGCGCCCGGGGATGATCTTCACGATCGAGCCGATGCTGAATGCGGGCAAGCGTGATACGCGCGTGCTGGCGGACGGCTGGACGGTCGTCACGAAAGATCATTCGCTGTCCGCGCAATGGGAGCACATGGTCGTGGTGACGGAGCAGGGCTTCGAGATCCTGTCGGACGATGTGAAGCCGCAAGCGTTCGCGGCGCTTTCCGGTTCGCCTCTGGCCTGACGCGCATAGCAACGCAAGGCCGCGCGTAGTAGCGGTGCAACGAACCAGGGCCCCGATCGGGGCCCTTTGCATGTGCGGTCGCGCGGCGCCTTGCGCGCGCGATCGTCGCGACCGGCTACGCGCGCTTACTGACCGCGCGCCTTCTGCCACGCATGTTCGACGAACACGCGGCACAGCGCTTCCATCCCGTTGCGGTCCTCGTCGTCGAAACGGGCGGCGACGGGGCTGTCGACGTCCCACACGCCGATCAGCGTGCCGTCTGCGGCCACCAGCGGCACGACGATTTCCGATTCCGACGCGGCATCGCAGGCGATATGGCCCGGGAAGTCATGGACGTCGCGCACGACCTGCGTCTCGCGCGTCTGCGCGGCGGTGCCGCAGACACCCTTGCCGAGCGCGATCCGCACGCACGCGGGCTTGCCCTGGAACGGGCCGACCACGAGTTCCGACCCGTCGAAGAAATAGAAGCCGGCCCAGTTCAGGCGGTCGAGGGAGTGATAGACGAGCGCGGAGAAGTTCGCGGCGTTCGCGGTCAGGTCGCGCTCCGATTCGACGAGCGCGCGTGCCTGCTCGACGAGCGTCGCATAGCGTTCGGCCTTGGAGGCGTGAGGGTCGTGGGACAGCGTGAACATGGCTGAAATGCGAAAAGGGTTTGAACAGCGGGGTTTGAACAGCGGGGTTTGAACAGCGCGATCGTGAAAAGCGCGATGCGCGTTCCGCAGTCTACGGCACGCGCGGCCTGTCCGCAGCCACTGGGTTGCGGCCCGCGGCACCGAACGCACCGGGAGCGCGCTCGCGCCGCCGTTCAATCGGGCTCGAGTTCGGCGAACCGCTCCGCGAGGAAGTCCAGCAGTGCTCGCACGGCGGGCAGCAGCCCGCGCCGGGATGCAAACACCGCGTGCACGATCTCGCGGCGCGGTGCCCAGTCCGGCAGCACGGTCACCAGCGCGCCGCGCGCGACTTCGTCGCGGACCATCATCGTCGGCAACTGCACGACGCCGACGCCCGCGACGGCCGCCGCGCGCAGCGCGAGCATGCCGCCCGTCACGAAGCGCGGCTGATGGTGGATTTCCGCCTGCGCGCCGTCGGGGCCGCGCAGCCGCCACACGTGCGCGGCCTGCGGCACGCCGTGATCGAGGCTCGGCAGGCGAGTGAGGTCGGCCGGCACGGCCGGCACGCCGTGCTCGCCCAGCAACGCGGGGCTCGCGACGAGGCACTGGCCGCGTTCGGCCAGCACGCGCAGCGCAAGATCGCTGTCCTCGAGCGGCGGCGGGCGCACGCGGATCGCGACGTCGATTCCTTCGCCGACCACGTCGACGCGCCGGTTGGTCGCCTCCAGGTGAATCTCGACGCGCGGGCACGCGATCATGAACGCGGCGACCATCGTGCCAACCAGCGAATCGAGCAGCACGACCGGGCAACTCACCCGCACGATGCCGCGCGGCTCCTCGTGCAGCAGTGCGATCGCCTCGTCGGCGGCGTCCGCCTCGACGAGCATCGCGCGACAATGCGCGTAATAGGTCTGGCCGACGTCGGTAACGGTGAAATGGCGCGTCGAGCGCTGGATCAGCCGCATCCCGAGCCGCGCCTCGAGCAGCGCGACACGCCGGCTGAGCTTCGATTTCGGCATGTTCAGCGCGCGCCCGGCCGGTGCGAATCCGCCGTGCTCGACCACCTGCACGAAGTAATAGAGATCGTTCAGATCCCGTTCGTTATCGTTCATGAAATAGAACGCTGAGTGCGATTTTGGCAGTCTACCGGATCGATCGTTCCACCTCTATATTCCTGCTCAGGATGCGAAACACGTGTTTCGCCGCAATTCGGAGAAGGCAAATGAAGAAGATCCAGGGTGTTTACAGTGCGCCGCGCGGTCATTGGGTAGGCGACGGTTTCCCGGTGCGTTCGATGTTCAGCTATCAGTCTCACGGGGCCCACCTGAGCCCGTTCCTGCTGCTCGACTACGCCGGTCCTGCGAACTTCGAGCCGGCTTCGGCGCCGCGCGGGGTGGGCCAGCACCCGCACCGCGGGTTCGAAACGGTGACGATCGTCTATGACGGCGAAGTGGCTCACCGCGATTCGACCGGCGCGGGCGGCACGATCGGCCCGGGCGACGTGCAGTGGATGACGGCCGCGAGCGGGATCCTGCATGAGGAATTCCACTCGGAGGCGTTCACGGAGCGTGGCGGTCCGCTCGAGATGGTGCAGCTGTGGGTGAACCTGCCCGCCGCCGACAAGATGGGCGCGCCCGGCTATCAGACGATTCTGGACGGCGACATCCCGGTGGTCGAACTGCCGGACGGCGCAGGTCGCGCGCGGATCATCGCGGGCGAACTCGACGGGCGGCGCGGCCCGGCCCGCACGCATACGCCGATCGACGTGTGGGACGTGCGGCTCGCGGCAGGCGGCCGTGCACGGTTCCCGATCGCCGAAGGGCGGACGCTCGCGGTGGTCGTGCTGAGCGGCACGTTGTTGGTGAATGGCGAAACGGTCGCCCGCGAAGCGCAGTTCGTGCAACTGAGCCGCGATGGCCGCGACGTCGAGATCGAAGCGAACGGCGACGCCAAGCTGCTGATCCTGAGCGGCGAGCCGATCGATGAGCCGGTCGTCGGTTACGGGCCGTTCGTGATGAACTCGCAAGAGGAAATCCGGACCGCGATCGACGATTTCAACAACGGCCGCTTCGGCCAGATGCCGGCATGATCGACAGGCCCCGCGCAAGGCGGGGCCTTTTTTCATGTGCGCAAGGGCGGTCGCGCGGCGCCTGCGCTTCAAGGCATAATCGACGGTTGCCGCGCGCCGGCCGGCGCGCCCGAATCAGGACCCAGGACCGCAAATGAACGCTTCCGCACCTGCCGCATCCCCGCGCGCCGCCGAGCTGGACTGGCGCTGGAAATTCTTCGACGCGCTGACGGCGCGTGAAATCTATTCGATCCTCGCCGCGCGCAGCGCCGTGTTCGTCGTCGAGCAGAATTGCGTGTATCGCGACATCGACGATGCGGACCAGGCGGCGTGGCACCTCGCTGCATACGATTCGGCAGACCGTCTCGCCGGCTACCTGCGCGTGCTGCTGCCGGACGCGCAGCACCCCGACGTGCGTATCGGCCGCGTGCTGACGACCGCCGCGTTTCGCGGCGCGGGTCTCGGGAACGGACTGCTGTCGCGCGCGATCGAGCACATTCGTGCGCAGTGGCCCGATACGCCGGTGAGCCTGCATGCGCAGGCCCACCTGCAGCGCTTCTATGGGGCATTCGGCTTTACGCCGAGCTCCGACGTGCACGACGAGGACGGCATCCCGCACGTGTGGATGAGCAGCGCGCGCGTTTGACGCGCGGTGCGGCGCGCCGTCAGTGGGCGGCGCGTGTCGCCGACGGGGGTTCCGCGCGCCGGGTGGCCACCCGCTCTTCAATCAAACGGCCGCGTGCGGACAGCCGCAGCCAGTGCCGCAACGCGATCAGCGCGCCGATCACGCTCATCATCGACCCCGGAATCCACAGCAGCAAGCCGCCAATCTGCTGGTCGCGCAGCGGGCTCAACCAGGTGAACGCGCGTCCGCAGATCGAGTAGATCGGATACAGCTCGTGCGGCGTGAAGAAGATCAGCGCACCGAGCGCGATCTGCGGCGGGATCGCCGCGACGACGATCAGGATCCGGCGGCCCGGCGACAGCCGCGCGGGCGGCGCGGGACGCGGATCGACGACGAGCCACCAGAACAGCAGCCCGTCGATCACCATGCTCCAGTTCATCACGCGATACAGGCGCCAGTCGAGCATCGCGACGAAGTGGATCGGCGACAGCAGCCAGAAATAAATCAGCCCGACGAACAGCACGACCGCGACGACCGGATGGAACACCACGTCGAGCGTCGCGCGCACGGGTGCCCACGCGAGGGCGGGGCGCACGAAGCGCTGCCGCCAGCGGAACGGGATGCCCGCGCGGATCGCCGCCCCCGGGTACGCCAGCGCGATGAAGAACGGCCCGAGGTGATGCAGCACGAGATGCTGCGCGCGGTGCATGAAGAATTCATGCTCGAAGAAGTAGTCGAGCCGCGTATGCAGCGCGATGTAGAGCGCCGTCAGCCCGAACCAGAACGAGAACTGCCGCAGCGGCGACACCTTTGCCTTCCTCACGCCGCGCGCGAACAGCACGGCGGCCGTCAGCACCGCGATGACCACGGTCGGCGACGGTTCCCACGGATCGAGCCAGTACAGGACGTTCATCGCGGGCGCATCACTTCGCCTGGGCCGGTGACTTCACGGCGAACGGCGTATCGACCGTTTCGCCGTCGGAGAACTTCAGGCGCAGGCGCACGGTGTCGCCCGGCTTGATCGTGTGCTTCGGTTCCTCGAGCATGAAGTGATAGCCGCCCGGCGCGATGTCGACCTTGCCGCGTGCGGGGATGGTCAGCTTGTCGACCATTTCCATCTTCTGCGTCGAGCCGTTCGACACGGTCTGGTGCAGCATCGCCATCCCGTAGTCGGGGCTGTCGACATCGACGAGATCGACCGGCTTGTCGCCCGTGTTGACGAGGGTCACGTAACCGCCCGCGGGCAGCTGGTTCGGCAGCCAGCGCACCCATCCATTCTGCGCGGTGATCGCGCCGGCGGCGCAGGCGTGCGCGCTGGTGCACAGCGCGGCGATGAGGGCGAATGTCTTGAGGGTCGTCTTCATGTCGGAGTTCGGATTCAGGAGGAAGTGGAGGCCGTGTCGATGATGCGCCGCACGTCGGTGGCGATGGCGTCGGGCGAGTCGCTGTCGGTCGCGAGCAGGCGCGCGCGGCCGTTCGCATCGAAGATGTAGACGGCCGAGCTGTGCGTGACCTCGTAGCCGCCGGACGGATCGCGTTGTTCCATCTGGTACGCGACGCGATAGCGTTTCGCGAGCGATTCGATCTGGCCGTCGGTGCCGGTCAGGCCGCGCGCGTGCGCGGCGTCGAACGCGGCGACGTACGACTGCATCGCCTGCGGCGTGTCGCGCGCGGGGTCGACCGACACGAACAGGATGCGCACGTCGTTTGCCTGCGGACCGAGCTTCGCGAGCACTTCCATCAGCCGCGCCATCGTTTCCGGGCAGACGTCCGGACAATGCGTGTAGCCGAAGTAGACGAGCGCGATGTGGCCGCGAAACGCGTTCGCGTCGACCGGATGGCCGTCGCCGCCGGTGAGCGTGAACGACAGGTCGGGCAGGTGGCCGGTGACGTTGGTCAGGTGCCAGTTCGGCTCGTCGTGTGTGCAGGCAGCGAGCGCGACGGCGGCGGTCAGCGCGGCGGCCGTGCGGATGAAGCGGGCGAAACGGTTGAGGCGCCGGCGCGGCGCGGGACGGGCAGACGGCATCTTGGGGACTGTTTCCATATGAAACGCTCGTCGACCGGCGCGGCGCCATGCGTCGCGCGGCCGACGGTTGCCGACTGTAGCGCAATTCCCGCGCCCGCGTCCTTTCGAAACCCGTACGGGGCGGGCGAGCGGGGCAATATGTCGCAGTTGACGCGGGAGGCGGCGCGAGGTCCGCCCTGTACCGGATTCGCCCATCTCGGTACGCAGGCGCGGTAAGATGCGCACAATTCCATTCTCGCAGCGGCGGCCCGCGTTTGCTGGCCGTTCCTCAGGCTATCGAATCGATGCAATCCGTTCCGGCTTCCCTGTCCCTGACCGATACCGCGTTTTTTTTCGACTTCGACGGCACGCTCGTCGAGCTGGCGCCGACGCCCGACAGCATTCACGTGCCGCCGTCGTTGCTGACGCTGCTCGATGAATTGCGGCGCCGCTCGCACGGCGCGGTCGCCATCGTGTCGGGTCGCGGCATCGACAACCTCGACACGTTCCTGAACCTGCCGGGCCTGCCGATGGCCGGCCTGCACGGCGCCGAGCGCCGTGACGCGAACGGCGACACGCAGCGCATCGGCTTCAACGACGAACGGCTGCTGCGCATCGAACGCGAGCTCGCGTCCGTCGTCGACCGTCATCCGGGCATGCTGCTCGAAATCAAGGGTGCGGCCGTCGCGCTGCACTACCGCAACGCGCCCGAGCGCGAGCCGGCCGCGCGCGAAGCGGCCGAGCGTCTCGTGGCCGACTATGCGGATGCGTACGTGCTGCAACCCGGCAAGATGGTATTCGAGATCAAGCCGAAGGGCGTCGACAAGGGGCGCGCGCTGGCCGCATTCCTCGACGAACCGCCGTTCGCGGGCCGCATGCCGCTGTTCGCGGGCGACGACCTGACCGACGAGAAGGGTTTCGCGGTGGTCAACGCGCGTGGCGGCCTGTCGATCAAGGTCGGCGCGGGCGAGACGTCGGCCCGCATGCGGCTCGACTCGGTCGACGCGCTGCACGAGCAGATCGCCTGCTGGCTTGGCGCGGAGCAGCCGGGCGCATGAGTCGACTCATCATCGTTTCAAACCGCGTCGCCCCGATTTCGGAAGGCGAACCGGCGGCGGGCGGCCTTGCGATCGGCGTCTACGATGCGCTGAAGGAGACGGGCGGCATGTGGTTCGGCTGGAGCGGCGAGGTGGTCGCATCCGGTGCGCCGCAGCCGCAGATCCGCATCGAGGAGCGCGGCCCAGTGACCTTCGCGACCGTCGGTCTGTCGCGCCGCGATTACGACCAGTACTACCGTGGTTTCTCGAACGCGACGCTGTGGCCGGCGTTCCATTACCGCGCCGACCTGATCCAGTACGACCGCCACGAATTCGACGGCTACCGCCGCGTGAACGTCTGGCTCGCGCAGCAGCTCGTGCCGCTGCTGCAGGACGACGACGTGATCTGGGTGCACGACTATCACCTGATCCCGTTCGCGCGCGCGCTGCGGGCGGCCGGCGTGAAGAATCGCATCGGCTTTTTCCTGCACATCCCGTTTCCGGCCGCGCAGGTGCTCGTCAACGTGCCGCCGCACCGCGAGCTCGTCGAGTCGCTGTGTGCGTTCGACCTGCTCGGCTTCCAGACCGAGCCCGACTTGCGCGCGTTTTGCGATTACGTCGAGTTCGAGGCCGGCGGCGCGGTCGCGCGGGAAGGGCACACGGTGCGCGTGAACGCATTCGGCAACACGCTGCGCGCGGCCGCCTATCCGATCGGTGTGTACCCGGACGAGATCGCGTCGCTCGCGCAGGCGGGCGAGAACGGCAAGGCCGTGCGCACGCTGGCGACCTCGCTGCGCGGGCGCCAGCTGATCATGAGCGTCGACCGGCTCGACTATTCGAAGGGGCTCGTCGAGCGGTTCCGCGCGTTCGAGAAGCTGCTTGAGCATCAGGCGTCGATCCGCAACCGCGTGTCGTTCCTGCAGATCGCGCCGTCGACACGCGCGGACCTGCGCGCGTACCAGGACATCCGCCTGCAGCTCGAAGCGGAGTCGGGGCGCATCAACGGCCGCTATGCGGAGCTCGACTGGGCGCCGATCCTCTACATTCACCGCCAGTACGACCGCCAGGTGCTGGCCGCGTTGTATCGCCTCGCGCGCGTGGGTTTCGTGACGCCGTTGCGCGACGGGATGAACCTGGTCGCGAAGGAGTACGTGTCCGCGCAGAATCCGGACGATCCGGGCGTGCTGGTGCTGTCGCGCTTCGCGGGCGCCGCGCGCGAGCTGACGGGCGCGCTGATCGTCAATCCGATCGACATCGACGGGATGGCCGACGCGCTGTCGCAGGCCTTGACGATGCCGCTCGCCGAGCGGCGCGCGCGCTACGCGGACATGATCGGGCAGCTGCGCGAGAACAACGTGTCGGTGTGGCGCGACAACTTCCTGCGCGACCTTCAGCGCGTTTGATCGGCGCGCTGCGCGGCGCAGGCCGCGCGATGCCATGAAAAAGCCGCCGTGCGTGAAGCACGGCGGCTTTTTTATCGGCCCAGGACGATGCTGCGTACCGCGGCGTCAGGCCACGCGTTCGCCGGTCGGTGCCGTGCCGTCGGGGGTGTGATGGCGGCCGTGCTGTTTCGCGAGCAGGTCGCGGTACAGGCCCGGACGATTGCGCAGCACGTCGGGGTTGCCGTCGTCGATCACCTTGCCGTTGCTCATCACGATGATCCGGTCGAAGTTGCGCAGCGTCGACAGCCGGTGCGCGATCGCGATCACCGTGCGACCGACCATCAGGCGGTCGAGTGCGCTCTGGATCGCTTCTTCCGACGCACTGTCGAGTGCGGACGTCGCTTCGTCCAGCAGCAGGATCGGTGCGTCCTTCAGGATCGCGCGCGCGATCGCGATGCGCTGGCGCTGGCCGCCGGACAGCTTCACGCCGCGGTCGCCGACAATCGTGTCATAGCCTTCCGGCATCGCGTCGATGAATTCCGCGCAGCGCGCGTCGCGCGCGGCGGCGAGCACTTCCTCGCGGGTCGCCTCGGGGCGGCCGTACGCAATGTTGTCGTAGATGGTCCGGTGCAGCAGCGAGATGTCCTGCGGCACGAGCGCGATCGCGTGGCGCAGGCTGTCCTGCGTGATCGCCTTCACGTCCTGGCCGTCGACCTTCACGGCGCCGTCCTGCGTGTCGTAGAAGCGCTGCAGCAGCGCGAGCACGGTCGACTTGCCGGCGCCCGACTTGCCGATCAGGCCGACGCGCTGTCCCGGTTCGATATGCAGGTCGAAGTGGTCGAGGATCGCGCGGCGGTGCGGATACGCGAACGTCACGCGTTCGAAATCGACGCGGCCACCCTTGGCCGACAGCGGCTGTGCATCGGAGCTGTCCGGCATCCCGTGCGGCTCGAGCAGCGTCTTCACGGCTTCGGACAGGCGTGCGACGTGCTGTGTGACGTCGACCAGCGCGACCGCGAGATCGCGCGTGCCGTGCAGGATCGTGAAGCCGAGCGAGCTGACGAGCACGATGTCGCCGGAGGTCGCGCGGCCCTGGTCCCACAGCCACAGCGCCCAGCCGAGCAGGCCGGCGGACAGCATCGCGGTGATCACCGCATGCAGCAGGCGCAGCTTTTCGAGGTAGAGCAGGCTTTGCTGGCGCGCGTCCATCTCGGCCTTCACCGTCGCGCCGAAGCGCTTCTGTTCGCGCAGCGTCATGCCGAATGCGCGCACGAGGCCCATGTTGCCGATCACGTCGACGAGTTCGCCGTCGACCGCGGCGGCCTTCGACGCGAACGTGTGATGGCGTGCGGAGCCGCGGCCGGCGAGCTTGAACAGCACGATGGCGAGCACGGCCGAGCAGCCGAGCAGGCCGGCGGCCATCAGCGGATTCACGACGATGATCATCAGGATCGCGCCCATCACCGCGATGCACGGCGGCAGCACGTTCCACGCCATCGTGTTTTCCGACGTATAGACGGCGTTCGACGTGGCGGTGATCCGGCTCGCGAGCGTGCCGGGCTGCTTTTCCGAGTAGTAGGTCGGCGAATGACCGATCAGGTACTGGAACAGGTCGCGCCGCAGGTCGCCGGTGACGGCGACGAACGTGTGCGCGGCGACCCAGCCGCCGACGCGCCATAGCAGGTTATCGGCCGCGATCAGCCCGACGAGCAGCGCGAACGCGCTCCACAGCGGGCCCGGATGATGGCGCCCGGCCGCGAGCACGTCGATCAGGTGCTTGATCGCGTATTGCGAGCCGAGTGCGCAGCCGACGGCGGCCAGCACGCTGCAGAACACGATCAGGTGCGCGACGGGATGCAGGCGGATGTAGCGGAACAGGAACGCGATCGGCCGATGCGCGTAGCTCGACAGCTTCGCGTTGTGGGCGTTGCGCTGGGCAGGGGTAAAAGATTCCAAAATATGCGTGCGGTGATTCGGTGATTGAGCGGTCGGCTGGATCGCAGCCGGCGGTCGCCCGGACTGAATAATCCGGCATTGTAAACAAGGCCGTGCATTGCGCTGCGCGAATCTTGCCTTGGCCAGGGGCGCACAATCAATTTTGAGATAAAATCCGGCATCCCGTCCTGCCGCAGCGCCGGAATCACGCTGCCGGCAGCGATGAGATGGCACGGAACGCCAAAAAGGCCTTCCACTCTAGAACGGACGCCCAAGTCCGCGGGTTGCAAAGTGTTGCGTCTTTGTAACAAAGTAAAGTGTTTGAAATGTTGTGCGCCGTCTCGGGATTAACCCTAGATAATCGGCTCCGGGTTCGATTCCAGGTTTTTACGAACCCCTGTCAACGGGTCTTCGTTTCAAACGTTCTATGCCTGTCGCGTCGCCGACGCTCCTTGAGCAGCGCGGGTTCGACGCCCCGGCAGGCTGATTCGTCCGATGATCGGACGACATGCATCCAGCCCGGACCGCCGGCAGGTTGCCGACCCATACCTGGTTTTTAGCCGATTTTTTAGGAGTTACGCATGCGAATCGCCCAAATCGCTCCGTTGCACGAAGCGGTTCCCCCGAAGCTTTACGGTGGTACCGAGCGAGTGGTGTCCTATCTGACCGAAGCACTTGTCGAGATGGGGCATGACGTCACGCTCTTCGCGAGCGGCGATTCGCAAACCTCGGCGAAACTCGAGGCGTGCTGGCCACAGGCGCTGCGCCTCGACCCGACGATCCGCGACGTGATGGCCCCGCACATGCTGCTGCTCGAGCAAGTGCGCCGCCGCGCGGAAGAATTCGATGTCCTGCACTGCCACATCGACTACTACCCGTTCTCGCTGTTCTCGCGCCAGCCGGTTCCGCACCTGACGACGATGCATGGCCGTCTCGACCTGCCGGAACTGCAGCCGATCTTCAACGCGTTCAGCGACGTGCCGGTCGTGTCGATCTCCGACAACCAGCGCATCCCGCTGCCGCAGGCGAACTGGCTGTCGACCGTGTACCACGGCCTGCCGGAAAACCTGCTGACGCCGATCCCGAACGTGAAGCCGAGCTACCTCGCGTTCCTCGGCCGCATCTCGCCGGAAAAGCGTGTCGACACCGCGATCCGCATCGCCGAGCAAGCCGGCCTGCCGATCAAGATCGCCGCGAAGCTCGACAAGGCTGACCGCGCGTACTACGAAGAGAAGATCAAGCCGCTGTTCGCGCTGCCGCACGTCGAGTACATCGGCGAAATCAGCGAGTCGGAAAAGACCGAATTCCTGGGCAACGCGCACGCGCTGCTGTTCCCGATCGACTGGCCGGAGCCCTTCGGCCTGGTGATGATCGAGGCGATGGCCTGCGGCACGCCGGTGATCGCGTTCAAGCGCGGTTCGGTGCCGGAAGTGATCGACAACGGCGTGTCGGGCTTCGTCGTCGAGGACGAACTGTCGGCCGTCGCGGCGCTCAAGCGTCTCGACACGCTGCCGCGCGAGAAGGTGCGCGCCGCGTTCGAAGCCCGTTTCTCGTCGAAGGTGATGGCGCAGAATTACGTGAAGGGCTACGAGGAACTGCTGCGCCAGAAGCGCCGCACGGTGCTGCGCGAAGTCAACGCAGGCTGATGCCGGGCCGCCGGCCGCACTGCGGCTGACGCCGTCATCGACGCCCCGTCCGGGTCTCCCGGCGGGGCGTTGTCACATCTGCGGCGCGGATGTGTTGTATTCTCGCCGCGCCCGGCGCCGCGAACGGCCCCGCAAGCGGTCCGGCACGCCATCCGGCCGTCTGTCCAGACGGTAATGTCCCTATAATGGCCGTGCCGTGAAATCCGGCCCCGCACGAACATCGAGAGGAGAGCAGTCTTGGCGAGAACGAAAACCACGCGCGCAGCGCCGGCCCCCGGCGCCGGCGTGATCTTCGCGTTGCGCGCGATCGGTCTCGTGCTGCTCGCGCGCTGGCTGTTCTCGATGTCGCAGATGGGCTATCGCGCGTCGCTGTCGGCGATGGTGTCGTCGCCCTGGGCATTCGTCTATCTCGTCCTGATCTTCCTGTTGCTGGCGCTGCCGGGCGCCGTCGCGCGCGCCGAGCGGCCGTTCCACCCGCTGCCGCAGTGGCTGCGCCAGGCGCTGCGGGTCTTCGCGCTGATCGGTTTCCTGTTTGCCGTGTGGTCGATCGGCATGTTCGCGTGGGCCGCCGGCTGGCGCGGTGCGCTGCACGCCGTGACGGCGACCAACGGCTGGCTCGTCGCCGCACCGGCGCTGTATGCGGCGATCGTGTGGATGTGCCGCCCGCGGCCGCTGTGGCGCACCAACGTGGCCGCGCGCCGTTTCGCGGTCGGCCGTTATGCGATTTCGCTCGATACGCTCACGCGCACCGCGATCGTCTGGATGGAGAGTCGCAAGGTCGGCCAGTACGACGCGCGCGAACTGTCGATGCGCTGGCCCGGCCGCGCCGCACCTGCCACCGGTGAACCGGCAGCGCAGGCCGCCGCCGTCCCGCCGCGTCGCGGCAGCCTGTTCCGGCGCCCGAAGGTCGAGCTGCTGTGGGATTCGCCGGCAGCCGTCGGCCATAACCGGCAGATCGTGATGCGCGCGCCGCTCGCCACCGAGGGCGACCGCGTCGCGGTGCTCGCGCTCGACGCGGCGCTCAAGCAGATCGTCTGACAAGGCCTGCACAACGCGCGGGCGACAAGGAGGTGCAATGATCGTCCGTTGGTTGCTGGCAGCCGTTCACCTGATGGCATTCGGCGTCGCGTTCGCCGCGATCGCGGGGCGCAACCGCGCGCTGCGCCGGGTCATCGCGTCCGCGCAGGCCGCCGACCTGCCCGGCGTGTTCAAGGCCGATGCGGTCTGGGGAGTGTCCGCGGTGGTGCTGATCACGACGGGGCTCGCGCGTGCCTTCGGCGGCTTCGAGAAGGGCACCGCGTATTACCTCCACGAGCCGCTGTTTCACGTCAAGATGACCGCGCTCGTGCTGATCCTGCTGCTCGAGATCGTACCGATGCTCGGGCTGATCCGCTGGCGCATCGCCGCGCGCAAGCAGCAGATGCCCGACCTCGGCCGCGCACGGACCTATGTGCGGATCGGCCACTGGCAGGCCGTGCTCGTGATGGTGATCGTGTTCGCCGCGTCGGGGATGGCGCGGGGGATTGGGCTGGCCGGGTAGGTGCGCCCGGCCGGGCGCGGCAGGGCAAGACGGATGTGACCGGCTGGCCGCGCAGGTTCGCGTTTCCCGGCTGCGTTCAGCCGGCCGGCGGTGACCCGCCGGATCCCGTTTCAGGCTCGCAGGTTTTTCCCGCCGGCATCCGCCGACGCGCGGGCGAACCCGGCGCGTCGCCTTCTGCCCGGGCGGACCCGCCGCCCGGTTCGTTCCGCGCTCAGCGCACGAGGCACGGGCGCTTGTTGTTGAAGGTCCACCCCGGAATCAGATACTGCATCGCGGCTGCATCGTCGCGCGCGCCGAGCCCGTGCTGCTTGTACAGCTCGTGCGCGACCGCGACCGCATCCATGTCGATGTCGATGCCGAGGCCCGGCCGCTTCGGCACCTCCACGAGCCCGTTCTCGATCTTCAGCGGCTCGCGCGTCAGCCGTTCGCCGTCCTGCCAGATCCAGTGCGTGTCGATCGCGGTGACCTGGCCCGGCGCCGCGGCGGCGACGTGCGTGAACATCGCGAGCGATACGTCGAAGTGGTTGTTCGAATGCGAGCCCCACGTGAGGCCCCAGTCGCGGCACATCTGCGCGACGCGCACCGAGCCCTGCATCGTCCAGAAGTGCGGGTCGGCCAGCGGGATGTCGACGGCCTGCAACTGCACCGCGTGGCCCATCTGGCGCCAGTCGGTCGCGATCATGTTGGTGGCCGTCGGCAGCCCGGTCGAGCGGCGGAACTCGGCCATCACCTCGCGGCCCGAGTAGCCGTTCTCCGCGCCGCACGGATCTTCCGCATACGCGAGCACGTGGTGCAGGTCGCGACACAGCCGCACGGCTTCGTCGAGCGACCATGCGCCGTTCGGATCGAGCGTCACGCGGGCTTCCGGGAAGCGCTCGGCCAGCGCCGTCACGGCTTCGACCTCGCGCGCGCCGTCGAACACGCCGCCCTTCAGCTTGAAGTCGTTGAACCCGTAGCGCGCATGCGCGGCTTCGGCGAGACGCACGACTGCCTCGGGCGTCAGCGCGGCTTCGTCACGCACGCGGGTCCAGTCGTCGGTTGCGCCGCGCCCGTCGCGATAGGGCAGTGCGGTCTGGGTACGGTCGCCGACGTAGAACAGGTAGCCCAGCATCTCGACGCGCTCGCGTTGTTGCCCTTCGCCGAGCAGGGCGGCCACGGGCACGCCGAGATGCTGGCCGAGCAGGTCGAGCAGCGCGGCTTCGAGCGCGGTGACCGCGTGGATCGTGGTGCGCAGGTCGAAGGTCTGCAGGCCGCGGCCGCTCGCGTCGCGGTCGGCGAAGGTGCGCCGCACCTCGTTGAGCACCGCATGGTAGTTGCCGACCGGCTGGCCGACGACGAGCGCGCGCGCGTCGTCGAGGGTGCGGCGGATGCTTTCGCCGCCCGGCACCTCGCCGACGCCGGTCCGGCCGGCGCTGTCCTTCAGGATCAACAGGTTGCGGGTGAAGAACGGGCCGTGCGCGCCGCTCAGGTTGAGCAGCATGCTGTCGTGGCCGGCGACCGGAATGGCTTGCAGGTCGACGATGCGCGGCGTGTCGTGGGAAGGCGAGGCGTTGACGGCGTTCATGGCGGCGATGGCAAAAGAGTGGGCAATGCCGTGCGGCAAAAGCTTTGCCGCGCGCGGCGGGAGATGCGATCATTCGACAACCGACGTGTGCGGCACGCAAGCCCCGCATGTCGACAGCAACCCGAAAGGGTGGGAGCGACCCGCTCGATGCCGGGGTCGCGGCGAATCGCAGCAAGCGCGAAGGCGCGCTTCGATCGACCGCAAAACCGGGCGCCGGTGAGCGTGCAGACGCACGAACGCCGGCCGATCGCGAACTACGGGACCCGGCACGCGCAGTGCGCTCGCCGAGGTCGACAGGAGATCCGTGTCGAGATCATCAGTCGTCGGATGACTTGTGACGCAGTATAATGAATCATCGGCGTTCGCTCAAACCCCGCGTAAACCCTCGGCCCACATTACGATCATTCAAAGGAACCGGCCTCATGTCCGTGCCCACGCTTCCCGCAGCGCCGCGCCGTCGCGCACGCAGCCTCGCACAAGATGTCGTCGACGCGCTGACCGCGCAGATCGAAAACGGCACGCTGCGTCCTGGCGACAAGCTGCCGACCGAAACCGAAGTCATGGCGGCGCAGGGCGTCAGCCGCACGGTCGTGCGCGAAGCGATCTCGCGGATGCAGGCAAGCGGCCTCGTCGAGACGCGCCACGGCATCGGCAGCTTCGTGCTCGAGCCGACCCGCCGCCAGACGCTCGGCATCGATCCCGCGACCATCACGACGCTGCGCGACGTGCTCGCGGTGCTCGAACTGCGCATCAGCCTCGAAAGCGAATGCGCGAGCCTCGCCGCGCAGCGCGCGAACGACACCGATCTCGCCGCGCTGCGGCGCGCGCTTGACGCGATCGCGTCGGGGGCGGGCGGCGGCCGCGACACCGCGCAGCTCGACTTTCAGTTCCACCTGCAGATCGCGCAGTCCACCGGCAACCGCTATTTCGTCGACATCATGACGCAGCTCGGCGCGTCGATCATCCCGCGTACGCGCGTGAATTCGGCGCGCTTCGCCGGCGACGATCTCGAACGCTACGTCGGCCGGCTCAATCACGAGCATGAGGATATCTACGAGGCCATCGCGCGTCACGATCCGGAAGCCGCCCGCGCCGCGATGCGCACGCACCTGACCAACAGCCGCGAGCGGCTGCGCCGCGCGCACGAGGCGGCCGAGGCGGAACGCGACACGCACGCCACCTGACGCGTGGGCGCAGTGACGGCCCGCGCCGTCGTCGCGGGCCGTAGCGAATCCTGCCAAAACATCGGACATCGTATGAGGTTGATGCGATTGAGCGGATCGCATCGCTGCCGACTGCGCCTCCCGCCGGTTCCCGCATCGCACGAGGGGCGGCGCGGCGGCGTTCGAGCCGCCGCGCGCGCGGCCGGCCCGGTCACCCGGGCCGCCGATCCCGCCCGATCAGCCTCCCTTCGTCACGATCGTCTTCCACGCACCGTTCTTCACCTGGTACAGCGTCGACATCCCGCTCTTCAGCGAGCCGTCGTTCGCAAACGAGATGCGGCCGGTGACGCCTTCGAAGTCGACCTTCTTCAGCGCCGGGCGGTAGACCTTCGGATCGGTCGAGTTGGCCGCCTGCATCGCCTTGATCGCGGCCCACGCGGCGTCGTAGCCGAACTGCGCATACGACAGCACGTCGACGCCGAAGCGCTTCTTGAAGCGCGCCTCGAAATCCTTGCCCTGCGGCAGCTCGTCGAGCGGGCGTCCGTATTCCCACGCCATCGCGCCTTCCGCGGCCGGGCCGGCGATCTTGATGAACTCGTTGTCCTTCACGCCGCCGCCGCCGACGAACTGCGCGTTCAGCCCGAGCTGGCGCATCTGCTTGATGAAGTTCGCGGCAAGCGCATCGAGCCCGCCGAAGAAGATCAGGTCGGGGTTCTTGCCCTTCAGGCTCGTGATCTGCGCGCGGAAGTCGACCGCCTGGTTGCTGGTGAACTCGCGACCGATAAGGTTGCCGCCGGCCGCCTTCACGGCCTTCTCGAACTCGTCCGCCTCGCCCTGGCCGAACGCGGTGCGGTCGTCGATGATCGCGATGCGCTTCGCCTTGGTCACGTCGACCGCGTACTTGCCCGCATTGCCCGCGTTCTGGCCGTCGGTCGCGATCACCATGAACATGTTCGCAAGCCCGCGCGACGTGAGCGTCGGGTTGGTGGCGGCCGGATCGATCACCGGAATGCCGGCCTTGTCGTAGACCACCGACGCCGGAATCGTCGTGCCCGAGTTGAAGTGGCCGACCACTACCGACACGTTCTGGTCGACGAGTGCCTGAGCGGCCTGCACGCCGATGCGCGGATCGGCCTGGTCGTCCTGCACGACCAGGGTGAAGTGCGCGGGCTTGCCGGCGATCTGCACCTTCTGCGCGGCGGCATCGTCGAGCGCGAGCTGCACGCCGTTCTGGAGATCCTTGCCGTAGCCGGCGTTCACGCCGGTAAGCGGCGCGGCGAAGCCGACCTTCACTTCGGTCGCGTCGGCGGCCTGGGCGGCCTGTTGCGAGAGGAGGGCCAACGCGGATACGACCGATACCGACAACAGGGAATGACGGAATTTCATGTTCGTTCCTCTTGTTCTACACCAGCGGGTGGGTACCGCACGCAGCCGGCGGGCCGGACGCGTGCGACGGGCGGGCGGTTCGACCGCTTCTCGGAATCGGGCGGGGAGGTCGGCGTGCTGATGATTCCCGGAAGAATCTCCCGTCAGGCTCGGCGAGGAGCCCCGATCGCCTCGATATATAGGTCGCCGATATACACGGGTCTTGGCAATTTGCCGCGCATTCGGTGCGGATTTGCGCATAGCTTCCGCGCGTGCACGGGCGGCCGGTATCGGGAGTTTCCCGTCACGAACGAACGGGAGGCGGGTACAGGCGGGCGGNCGCCGCGTTCGGCGTCGTCAGTCGGACAGTGCGTCCGGCGCGGCTTCGGCGTCGTCGTGCGACGCGTGCGTGCGGATCGCCGGATCGCTCGTGCTCGGGCGGCCGGTCTCGACGTGGCCCGCGAAGCGGCGCAGGAAGCCGAGCAGGCGGCCGTCGCTGACGGTCAGGTCGTACCAGCCGTGGCTGCCGCGCAGGTCCCAGTAGTCGTCGACGTGCGTGCCCGGCGCGAGGTCGAACGTGCGCGCGTGGTCGTGGCCGTATGCGCTCGTCACCTTGAGCCGCACGGCCTGGTGGCCGCGGTTCATCAGGCGCAGCGTGATGTTGCCGTTAGCGACGTCGTAGCCGTAGATCACCTCGGGGTTCACGTTCGCGCTGCCGGTGCCGGTTGCGAACGGACCGCGGAAATGACAGTAGAAGCCGTTCGGGCCGTACACGTCGAGGTCGTACAGGCCGAGCGACGCCGCGGCGCTCCACGTATCGGCGATCCGCTTGCCGGCTTCGACCGTGTACGCCCACGGGCCGTCGAGGCGATTGCGCGACTGCACCTGGAACGCGGCACCGGCACGACCGGTATTCGCGAAGGTCAGCCGGAATTGCCCGTTCGCGGCTTCGACGCGGCCGTGCACGAACAGCTCGTAGGGCAGCGCACGGGCGGGACGCAGCCCGGCCTCCTGTTTCGGCAGCGTCTGCAGTACCGGCGGCACCGGGATGTAGTCCGGGTGCCGCACGCGGTCGGGCGGCGCATAGCCGCTCGTGTCGGGCAGCGTCGGCCACGTGGCATCGGCGGTCGCGAATTCGAACGCCGAGGTCAGGTCGCCGCACACCGCGCGGCGCCACGGCGACACGTTGGCGGCCGTGACCGGATACTGCGCGCCGAAACGCGCTTCGATGAATTGCAGCAGCGACGTGTGATCGAAGGTTTGCGAGCAGACCCAGCCGCCCTTGGTCCACGGCGACACGACCAGCATCGGCACGCGCGGCCCGAGCCCGTACGCGCCGGCCATGTGCGACGCGTCGCCGGCAAACACCTCGTTGGTCGTCGCGACCGTCGACAGCCCGTTGTCGCGCGACTGCGGCGCGAACGGCGGCGGCACGTGGTCGAAGAAGCCGTCGTTCTCGTCGTAGGTGATGAAGAGCGCGGTCTTGCTCCACACGTCCGGATTCGACACGAGCACCTTCAACACCTGCTCGATGTACCACGCGCCATAGTTCGCCGGCCAGTTCGGATGCTCGGAGTACGCCTCCGGCGCGCAGATCCACGACACCTGCGGCAGCGTGCCGTTCTTCACGTCCTGCTGCAGCACGTCGAACAGCGTGCCGCCGGCGCTGATGTTGGTGCCGGTGCGTGCCTTGTCGTACAGCGGCGTGCCGGGCAGCGCGCTGCGGTACTGGTTGAAGTAGAGCAGCGAGTTGTCGCCGTAGTTGCCGATATACGGGTTTTGCGTCCAGCCCCACGAGCCGTTCGCGTCGAGCCCGGTGCCGACGTCCTGGTAGATCTTCCACGACACGCCGGCCTGCTCGAGCACTTCCGGATAGGTCGTCCAGCCGTAGCCCTTTTCCTCGTTGCCGAGCACCGGGCCGCCGCCCGTGCCGTCGTTGCCGACGTAGCCGGTCCACATGTAGTAGCGGTTCGGATCGGTCGAGCTCGGAATCGCGCAGTGGTACGCGTCGCAGATCGTGAACGCGTCGGCGAGCTGGTAGTGGAACGGAATGTCGTCGCGTTTCAGGTACGCCATCGTCGTGGTGCCCTTGTTCGGCACCCACTGGTCATAGCGGCCCTTGTTCCACGCGGCGTGCATGTCCTGCCAGCCGTGCGGCAGGTCCTGCAGGAACTGCAGGCCGAGCTTGTCGGCACCTGGGTGGAACGGCAGCAGCTCGGCCGGGCCGACCGGCTGGTGGAACACCGACTTGCCGTTCGCGAGGCGCAGCGGGCGGGGGTCGCCGAAACCGCGGACACCACGCATCGTGCCGAAGTAATGGTCGAACGAGCGGTTCTCCTGCATCAGGATCACGATGTGTTCGATATCGCGAATCGTGCCGGTACGGCGGTTCGCGGGAATGGCGAGCGCATCGCGGATCGCGGGCGGGAACAGGTTCAGCGCGGCGGCGCCGGCAGTGCCGGCGGCGGCGCGCAGGAAGTCACGACGGTTCGATCGGGTCATGGTCGTTATCGTGCGGTAAAGGGGGGAGCCGTTTGGCGGGACATGCGGGAAAAGTCGGCGCGTCCTGGGCGCAGGATGCGGCTGCGCGGGGCGTGCCGCCGCGAGCATAGCGAGGATTCGGTGTCATTCATGTGAAGTCCGGAAACGTTTGCACGTGCAGGTCGGACGGGGCGCTGGCGGCGTTGCGCTGGTGATCGAGGGGCGGCGGCGAGGTGGCGGGGTGGCGCGGTGGCGGGGTGGCGGGGTGAGGTGGCGGCGCGCGGCACGCCGGGGACGTGGCGGTGATACGGGGCGCTACGTGGTGGCGGGTGGCGATGCGGGCGCGTCAGGCGTCGGTCACCCACGCGCCGAACCATTCGCTCGGGCGCGCGATTTCGTCCTGCGCGGCGACGAGTTCGAGCTCGTAGCGGCGGGCGTCATAGGTCGCCTTCACGACCGCGTGCACGGCCGCGAGCGTGTGCTCGAACGCGGCGCGCACCGAGTCGCCGCGCAGCCGTCGGGCGACGAAGATGGCGCTGGTGAGATCGCCGACGCCGACCGGATGGCGCGGAAACGCATACAGCGGGCGCTGGCCGATCCACGCCTCGGTTTCGGTGACGGCGAGCATGTTGAAGCGGTCGGCCGGGCTGTTGCGGTCGTGCAGGTGCTTGACGAGGATGATCTGCGGGCCGCGACGGATCAGCGCGCGGCACGCGTCGACGGCTTCGGCGACGGTTTCGATGCGCCGCCCGGCGAGCTTCTGCAGCTCGGTGTGGTTCGGCGACATGCCGTCCGCGAGCGCCGGCATTTCCTGGACGATGAATTCCTCGACGCCGGGCTCGGGCCGGATGCCGCCCGTCTGGCCCATCGCCGGATCGCAGAAGTACCACGCGTTCGGGTTCATCGCCTTCACCGCGCGCACGATCTCGACGGTTGCGCGCGCCTGCGCCGGCGAGCCGACGAAGCCGGACAGCACCGCGTCGCAGCGTTTGAGCGCGCCGATCGCGGCGACGCCGTCGACGAGCTGCTCCATCTTCGCCGCGTCGATCGCGCTGCCGGCCCAGTGGCCGTACTGCATGTGATTCGACAACTGGACCGTGTTGAGCGGCCAGACGTTGACGCCGAGGCGCTGCATCGGGAACACGGCCGCGCTGTTGCCGGCGTGTCCGTAGATGACGTGCGACTGAATGCTGAGGACGTTTTTCATGAGTGTTCGCCTGCAGGCGTTTCAGGGTCTCGTCACACGATACCCGAGTTCATCGCGCGCGCGGAAGTCGCGCGGCCATTGAGTGTTGCGCGCCGTCGTCAGCCCGACCGCGTAGAATCGCGGGGCGCGAAGCCGCCCGGCTGCCCGCGCGCATGTCCCCTTACCGTGATCGCCATGCCTTCGATTTGCAAGATGTTGTCCCTTGCGCGTGCCGCCGTGCTCGGCGCGGGCGTTGCCGCCGCATGCGCGAGCTCGGTCGCCGCGACCGCCCCGGCGCCGGCCGGCAACGACGGGCCCGCGTACGGCCCGCGCCTGGAAGGCTTCGCCTATCCGGAGCCGGAGCACCGCTATGCGTTCCTGTCGCAGCGCGAAACGCTCGAGATGACGTACATGGACGTGCAGCCCGCGCACCCGAATGGCCGCACCGTCGTGCTGCTGCACGGCAAGAACTTCTGCGCGGCGACCTGGGAGGACACGATCGGCGTGCTGAGCCGTGCCGGCTATCGCGTGCTCGCGCCGGACCAGATCGGCTTCTGCAAGTCGTCGAAGCCCGAGCGCTACCAGTACAGCTTTCAGCAGCTCGCGCGCAACACGCATGCGCTGCTCGAGTCGATCGGCGTGAAATCGGCGACGCTCGTCGGCCATTCGACAGGCGGGATGCTCGCGATGCGCTACGCGCTGATGTACCCGAAGGCGACCGACCAGCTCGTGCTGGTGAACCCGATCGGCCTCGAGGACTGGAAGGCGCTCGGCGTGCCGCCTCTGTCGGTCGACTACTGGTATGCGCACGAGCAGAAGACAACGGCGGACGGCATCCGCCGCTACGAGCAGGCGACGTACTACGCGGGCAAGTGGGCGCCGTCGTATGAGCGCTGGGTGCAGATGCTCGCCGGCATGTATCGCGGCCCGGGCCGCGACGCGGTCGCGTGGAATTCTGCGCTGATCTACGACATGATCCTCACGCAGCCGGTGGTTTATGAGCTCGGTGCGATCCGCGTGCCGACGCTGCTGCTGATCGGCGACAAGGACACGACCGCGATCGGCAAGGACGTGGCGCCGCCCGACGTGCACGCGAAGCTCGGCCGTTACCCGGAACTCGCGAAGCGCACGCAGGCGGCGATCCCCGGCGCGCAGCTCGTCGAATTCCCGGCGCTCGGGCATGCGCCGCAAATCCAGGATCCGGACGCGTTCCACAAGGCGCTGCTCGACGGACTGGCGGCGGTACGCCCGCAGTGACGTGCCGCCCGGCGTACCGGCCTGCGCGGGTACGTCATGCCGGTCAGCGGCGTTCGTTCGCCAGTTCGTCGCGGACCTGTGCGGCCAGTTCGAACGAGCGCACGCGCGCGGCGTGATCGTGGATCTGCGCGGTGATGATCACTTCGTCCGCGCCCGTCTGCGCGATCCGGTCGCGCAGCGTGTCGCGCACCGTATCGCGCGAGCCGACGGCCGCGAACGACAGCGCATGCGCGACGTTCGCGAGTTCGAACTCGCTGGCTTCCAGCGCGTCGACGGGCTGCGGCAGCTTGCCCGGCGTGCCGCGGCGCAGGTTGATGAACTGCTGCTGCAGCGACGTGAACAGGCGCCGCGCCTCGTCGTCGGTATCGGCCGCGAATACGTTGATCCCGACCATCGCATGCGGCTTCGGCCATGCGGCCGACGGGCGATACTGCGCGCGATAGAGCTCGAGCGCGCGCATCAGGTAGTCCGGCGCGAAGTGCGACGCGAACGCGAACGGCAACCCCAGCATCGCGGCCAGCTGCGCGCTGAACAGACTCGAACCCAGCAGCCACACGGGCACGTCCAGCCCTGCGCCGGGCACCGCGCGCACGCGCTGGCCGGGCACCGGTTCCGCGAAGTAGCGCTGCAGCTCGGCGACGTCGTCCGGAAACGCGTCGGCGCTGCCGACCAGGTCGCGGCGCAGCGCGCGCGACGTGGTCTGGTCGGTGCCGGGCGCGCGGCCGAGCCCGAGGTCGATACGCCCCGGATACAGCGACGCGAGCGTGCCGAACTGCTCGGCGATCACGAGCGGCGCGTGGTTCGGCAGCATGATCCCGCCCGACCCGACGCGGATCGTCTTCGTGGCGCCCGCGACATGGCCGATCACGACGGCGGTCGCCGCGCTCGCGATGCCCGGCATGTTGTGATGTTCCGCGAGCCAGTAGCGCCGGTAGCCGAGGCGTTCCGCGTGCTGCGCGAGATCGACGGTGTTGCGGAATGCCTGTGCGGCATCGGCACCGGCTGGAATGGGGGCAAGATCGAGTACGGAAAACGGGATCATCGGGTGGCCTTCGAAAGGGAGGGAGCGCGGTGATGCGCATGCGCAACAGATGCCGACGATTTTGCCAAAGGGTTCCGGAACGCGCTGGCGACGCGCGGATACCCATGCGCCTTTCAGGGATGCAAGGCAGCCCGCTGAGATCGTTGCGAAAATCGATCTAATTGTCGAATTATTACCAAACTTAACGGGGATTGGGCGTGTCTTCGCATCGACGTACAAATTTGCACGAAACGTTTGATTTTCAAGACTGCAATCCGCCTGCAATGCGCTTACGCTAATGTGAACGTGGTCGCGCCAAAATGGTTCGCCGGCCGCACAGCTTTGCCGAAATTGCACCAGTCCGTTTCGCGCGGTGCCCAAGCACGGGGTGGCGCGGACTGCTAAAATCCGGCGCCTGTCCATGTTGTGCCGATGCTTGCCATTCGAATCTTCCCGCATCCCGTTGGGGCGCCGCGTGAGGGTGTGGCCACGCGAAGCCGGACGTGGCCGCTTTCGGGGAATGGGCCGTGCCTCCCCTGTACAGACGCTGCTGGAACAAGGAGTCGGGTCGTGCCCGCGTTCGTCGCTGTCGGAATATCCAATCACGTTCAACCAGGTTCGCTCGATCGGCATGACGCCCGGGGCGCCGGGAGGCGTCACGCATGACGCCGACCGTCACGCTGCTCGACTGGCTGCTGATCGTGTTTACGCTGGCCGCGGCCGGCTATGCGCTCGTCGCGGCCTTCGCGCCGCGCCCGCGCACGCCGCGCACCGCTGCACGCGACGGCTTCGAGCCCGTCAGCGTGCTCAAGCCGCTGTGCGGCGCGGAGCCGCACCTGTATGAAAACCTCGCGACGTTCTGCGAGCAGCGCCATCCGCGCCATGAAGTGCTGTTCGGGGTCGCGTCGGCGGCCGATCCGGCCATCGCCGTCGTCGAGCGGCTGCGCGCCGACTATCCGGAATGCGACATCACGCTCGTGATCGACGCGCGCGTGCACGGCAAGAACCTGAAGGTCAGCAACCTGATCAATCTTGCCGAACGCGCGAAGTACGGCCGCATCGTGATCGCGGACAGCGACATCGCGGTGAAGCCGGACTATCTGGAGCGCGTGACGGCGCCGCTCGCCGATGCGTCGGTCGGGGTGGTCACGTGCCTGTATCATGCGCGCAGCGTCGGCGGATTCTGGACGCGGATCGGCGCGCAGTTCGTCGACGCGTGGTTCGCGCCGTCGGTGCGGATCACGCATCTCGGCCGCTCGAGCCGCTTCGGCTTCGGCGCGACGCTGGCGCTGACGCGCGACACGCTCGACCGGATCGGCGGTTTTGTCGCGCTGAAGGACGAGCTGGCCGACGACTTCTGGCTGGCCGAGCTGCCGCGCCGTCTCGGGCGCCGCACGGTGCTGTCGGAAGTCGAGGTCGCGACCGACGTGATCGAGCCGTCGTTCGGGCCGCTGTGGCACCGCGAGACGCGCTGGTTGCGCACCATCCGTTCGCTGAATCCCGCAGGCTTCGCGTTCCTGTTCATCACGTTCACCGCGCCGTGGCTCGCGATCGGCGCGGCGCTCGCGCTGCGTCTGGACGGCACCGTCGCCGGCACGCTGGCGGGGGGCGCGGCCGTCGTGGGCGCGTTCGGGCGGCTCGTGCTGCACGCACGCGGCGAGGACGGCTGGCGCGCGTTCTGGCGCGATCTGCCGCTCGTCGCGGTGCGCGACACGCTGCTCGCGCTCGAATGGCTTGCGGCCGTGTTCGGCACGCAGGTCGTGTGGCGCGGCGCGCGGATGACGGTCGTCGGCGGCGAACGCGCGACGGTGATCGTGGAAGGCGGGGACGGCCGCTGACGGACGTGTCCCGAAGGGAACCGGCGGTGCCTCCCCGTTCCCGATCGAATCCGGCCCGAGGGCCGAGACGCGCCGCGCGGCCACGCCGCGCGACGCGACATGACAGAGAGGCGGGCGCCGGCATGGCGGCCCGCGGTTGATTGACTGAATCGTTGAAACGAATCGAACTATGCAGGCTACCGGAGCATTCATGAAAACGCTGTTCTTGCAGGCCCCTTCGTATGATGGCTTCGACGGCGGAGCCGGCTCGCGCTATCAGGCGAAGCGCGAAATCCGTTCCTTCTGGTACCCGACGTGGCTCGCGCAGCCGGCCGCGCTCGTGCCGGGCAGCCGCGTCGTCGACGCACCGGCCGACGGCCTGTCGGTCGAAGAGACGCTGAAGATCGCCGACGACTACGACCTCGTGATCATCCACACGAGCACGCCGTCGTTCCCGACCGACGCGATGTTCGCGCAGGACCTGAAGAAGATGAAGCCGTCGATGCTGGTCGGCATGGTCGGCGCGAAGGTGATGGTCGATCCGCACAACTCGCTCACGGCGAGCGAGGCAATCGACTTCGTGTGCCGCGAGGAATTCGACTACACCTGCAAGGAAATCGCCGAAGGCAAGCCGTTCCCGCAGATCAAGGGCTTGAGCTGGCGCGCGAAGGACGGCTCGATCGAGCACAACGAAGCGCGTCCGATCCTCGAGAACATGGACGAATTGCCGTTCGTCGCGCCCGTCTACAAGCGCGACCTGAAGATCGACAACTACTTCATCGGCTACCTGAACTATCCGTACGTATCGATCTACACGGGCCGCGGCTGCAAGTCGCGCTGCACGTTCTGCCTGTGGCCGCAGACGGTCAGCGGCCATCGCTACCGCACGCGCTCGGTCGAGAATGTGCTCGCGGAAGCGAAGTGGATCCGCGACAACATGCCGGAAGTGAAGGAACTGATGTTCGACGACGACACCTTCACCGACGACCTGCCGCGCGCCGAAGCCATCGCCATCGGCCTGGGCAAGCTCGGCATGACGTGGTCGTGCAACGCGAAGGCGAACGTGCCGTACAAGACGCTGAAGGTCATGAAGGAAAACGGCCTGCGCCTGCTGCTGGTCGGCTTCGAATCCGGCGACGACCAGATCCTCGTGAACATCAAGAAGGGCGTGCGTACCGATTTCGCGCGCCGCTTCAGCGCGGACTGCAAGAAGCTCGGCATCAAGATCCACGGCACCTTCATCCTCGGCCTGCCGGGCGAGACGCAGGACACCATCAAGAAGACGATCGAGTACGCGAAGGAAATCAATCCGCACACGATCCAGGTGTCGCTCGCCGCGCCGTATCCGGGCACGACGCTCTACAAGCAGGCCGTCGAGAACGGCTGGATGGAAGAGAACAAGACCATCAACCTGGTCAGCAAGGAGGGCGTGCAGCTCGCGGCGATCGGCTATGCGCACCTGTCGCGCGACGAGATCTATCACCACCTCGAGCAGTTCTATCGCCAGTTCTATTTCCGTCCGTCGAAGATCTGGGAAATCGTCCGCGAGATGCTGACGAGCTGGGACATGATGAAGCGCCGTTTGCGCGAAGGCGTCGAGTTCTTCCGCTTCCTGCGCGCGCACGAGGCCTGATTCGTGACGACGCAGCGGGCGGCGCGGGCGCTGATCTTCACCGCGGACGACTTCGGATTGCATCCGCGCGTCAACGCGGCGGTCGAGCGCGCGCATCGCGACGGCGTGCTGAACGCCGCGAGCCTGATGGTCGGTGCGCCCGCGGCACAGGATGCGATCGAACGCGCGCGGCGGCTGCCGTCGCTCGCGGTCGGCCTGCATCTGGTGCTCGCGGACGGCCCGGCCACGCTGCCCGCGCATGACATCCCCGCGCTCGTCGGCCCCGACGGGCGGTTCGGCGACGCGATGGCGAAGGACGGCTGCCGCTTCTTCTTCCTGCCGCACGTGCGTGCCCAGCTGCGCCGCGAGATTCGCGCGCAGTTCGACGCGTTCGCGGCGAGCGGCCTGCCGCTCGACCACGTGAACGCGCACAAGCATTTCCACCTGCATCCGACCGTGCTGTCGATGATCATCGAGATCGGCCGCGACTACGGGCTGCGCGCGGTGCGGCTGCCGTACGAAACGAGCGCGCCCGCGCTGCTCAAGCCGTGGATCGCGCTGGTGCGCGCGCGGCTCGATCGCGCGGGGCTCGCGCATAACGACTACGTGGTCGGGATCGAGCATACGGGCGCGATGGACGAAGCCGTGCTGCTCGACGCGCTGGCCGCGCTGCCGCCAGGCGTCGGCGAGATCTACTGCCATCCGGCCGAAGCCGGCGACGGCCCGATCACGCCGACGATGGCCGATTACCGTCCGGTCGACGAACTCGATGCACTGCTGTCGCCGCGCGTCGCGGCCGCGCTGCACGCGGCCGGCGTCGCGACCGGCGGCTTCGCGGACGTGTTCGGCCAGCGCGCGGTCCAGCGCGGCACGCTCGCGGCGCACAAGGCGGGGGCGCAGCCGTCATGACCCGATGGATCAAATGGCTCGGCTGGCCGATCGGCATCGGGATCCTGCTCGCGC
This sequence comes from Burkholderia sp. 22313, assembly GCF_052045245.1. NCBI lineage: Bacteria > Pseudomonadati > Pseudomonadota > Betaproteobacteria > Burkholderiales > Burkholderiaceae > Burkholderia > Burkholderia sp. 22313. The sequence goes on along the minus strand of NZ_JBQEON010000052.1, from coordinate 2,272 downwards.
TCGGGCTGCATGAAGGCGTCGGCGACGTGTCGCAGATGCTCGAGCGCGCCGGCTTCGCGTTGTTGTGGCTCGTGCCGTTCCATGCGCTGCCGCTGCTGCTCGACGCGTATGCGTGGCACCAGCTGCTCGACCGGCGCGCGTCGCTGTCGTTCCTGTGGTGGATCGCGACCGTGCGCGAGGCCGTGAACCGGCTGCTGCCCGTGGTCGGGATCGGCGGCGAGCTGGTCGGCATCCGGATGGCGCGCTGGCAGGTGCCTGACGCGAGCCGCGTGACCGCGTCGGTGATCGTCGAGGTGCTGGTGACGATCGTCGTCCAGTATGCGTTCGCGGCGCTCGGCCTCGTGCTGCTGCTCGCGACCACCCACGACATGGGCGGCGGCACGATCGGCCTCGCGCTGGTGCTGACGCTGCCGTTGCCGGTGCTCGGCGTCGTGCTGATGCGGCGCGGCGGGATCTTCCATGCGATCGAGCGGTTTGCGGGGCGTCTGCTCGGCGATTCGCACCGGTTGCTGCAGGGCGTCGACGGCCGGCGGCTCGATGCCGACATCGATGCGCTGATGTCGCGCACGGCGCTGCTGTTCAGCGCGTTCTTCTGGCAGCTGTCCGGCTACGTGCTCGGCGCGCTGGAAATTTACTGGGCGCTCGAGTTGCTCGGTCATCCGGTATCGATCGGCGGCGCGATCGCGATCGAGGCGATGACCCAGGCCGTGCGGCATGCGGCGTTCATGGTGCCGGGCGGCCTCGGCGTGCAGGAGGCGACCGTCGTGCTGCTCGCGCAGATGTTCGGCGTCGATCGCGAGATCGCGCTGTCGCTCGCGCTGGTCAAGCGCGGCCGCGAGGTGCTGTTCGGCTGCCTGGCGCTCGGGTCGTGGCAGGTTGCCGAACTCGTGCGCACGCGGCGCCGGGTCAGCGCGGCGCCGGCCGTCGCGCGCGCGCCGCAGGCGGCGCGCCGCGAGGCCGACACGCACACCGAAACGATGCATTGATCACGAGACGGGCCGCGCGCCCGTCTCGCGCTTTTGGCGTTGCACGGGTATCCTTGCCGCGTGTTTTCTCGACGCGCAATTCTTCCGATGATTTTCCGTTTCCGGCTGCTCCCCGTGACGATGCTGGCCGCCACACTGGCGCTGACCGGCTGCGACGACAAGCAAGGCAATCTCGACGTGCAACGCATCAGGGATTTTTTTAACGCGATCAAGCCGGCGCCGCTGCTGCTCAAGGGGCTGAAGGCGGGCGTGTCGACCGAGGCCGACGTGCGCGGCACGATGGGCAAGCCCGAGACCGAGCGCACGTTCACCGACGGCTCGAAGCGCCTCGAGTATCCGCGTGGCCCGATGGGCAACCAGACCTGGTTCGTCGATCTCGACGCGAGCGGGCACTACACCGGCGCGACACAGGTGCTGACTGCCGAGAATTTCGCGAAGGTGCGGCCCGGGATGAACGAGGACGAGGTGCGGCGCCTGCTCGGCAAGCCGGGCGACATCGCGCAGTACCCGCTGAAGCCCGAGACGGTGTGGAGCTGGCGCTGGCTCGAGGACGGCGTGAACACCGATGCGTTCTTCAACGTCCACTTCGGCCCGGACGGACTTGTCTATACGACTTCGCGCTCCGACATCCTGAAGGGGCGGTAAACCCGCCCGCGGCGCTATATCGAAAAAGCGACCGGAAAATTGCAAAAAACCCGCTTCCCTGCGTGTCATCTGACTGTCAGGAAGCGGGTTTTTTCCTTTTGAAACAGTGGGGTAGGCCGTGCGTGCAGAGGGTGGGACGAATTGCTGCGGCGCAGCAATCGCGGGCACGGTGATTTGAGACAATCAATTTCGCTTGCGACTATCCGCGTCAGCCCGGCGTGGGACAGGTATGCGCGCCGGTGTTCATATCAACACTGGAGACGCGCGTGTTTCTTTACGGCTTTGGTCCCGTCCTCTGGGCCGGCACCGTGCAGACCATCGAGCTGTCGGTGCTGTCGCTCGCCGCTGCGGTGGCGCTGGGGCTGATCGGCGCGGTGGCGAAGCTGTCGCACAACCGGGTGTTGCGAGCGATCGCGACCGGTTATACGACGCTGATCCGCTCGGTGCCCGATCTCGTCCTGATGCTGCTGTTGTTCTACAGCATCCAGATCTGGCTGAACCAGTTCACCGACCTGGTGGGCTGGGACCAGATCGACATCGATCCGTTCGTCGCCGGCGTGCTGACGCTCGGCTTCATCTATGGCGCGTACTTCACCGAGACGTTCCGCGGTGCGTTCCTGTCGGTGCCGCGCGGCCAGCTC
>NZ_JBQEON010000051.1:0-37645 GCF_052045245.1 Burkholderia sp. 22313 | reverse complement strand
TAGGGCCTGTTCACGCTAATAACGGGCTTGCGAACGTGCCTTTCCGCCCGCAGGGCAAGGAGAGAGGAGGCGCAATAGCCGTAGCTATTGCAACGACGAACGACGCCGCAATGCGGGCGGAAAGGCACGTTCCCCTGTTTGGAAGAAAATCATTCGTGGGGCTGGCCCCCAGAAGGGCCGATCGCGGCGTCATGCGCCTCGCGAATACGTCGAGTATTCGCTTCGTCGCATTCCTTGCGCTCGGCCCTTCTGGGGGCCAGCGCAAGCCCGTTATTAGCGTGAACAGGCCCTAAGCGGTGCACTCACGCGTCCAGCACCGCCAGATCCCGCGGCAACGTGCGCTTGAACATCGCGAGAATCTGTCGTGCCGCCGTCGGCGGTAATGTGATCGCGTGCCGCACCGTTGTCGCGATTTCGGCGCGGTGGCGATCGCCGTCGACCGCCGATCCTGCATACCGGAACCGCATCGACGGCCCTTTTCGCCTTCATCCGTCGTTTTCTCCGTAGTTTCCCTTGCGTCTCCCTGTCGGGATTTTCCCCTAGCGCGCCCTCCCGCGCACCGCGTGCATCCCAGTGCCGCGATCTCCACACAATCCCGCACAGCCGCGCCAACATTGACCTTCACGCCATTCGCACGGTTTCGGGGCAGTCGCGCCGTTTTGCCCGTATTCGATGCATTACCAAAGGTATGGAAAAGCGCACAGAAAATGTATCGGGACCGATGTAATTGGATTGATACGCTGCATTCACTGCATCAGCGCCGTCAACCACGCAGGAGCGGCATCGAGCCCACGCAGCAAGCGGGCAATCGATGACGATTCATCGCGGTTCGCGGCTTCCATCACCAGTTAGTCGGGATGACAGAATGGCTCCAAATCTGACGTTTGCGCCGGGCGACGTACTCCCCCCCGGCGCAATCCATACCGACGGTGCGCCGTCGATTGCCCGGTCGAGCATCGCGACCGGAACCGACATCCTGACCGTCAAGCACCTGTCGAAGATCTTCGGTCCGAAGCCCGAGCGCGCGATCGAGATGCTGAAACGCGGTGTCGGTCGCAACGAGATCTTCGCCGAAACCGGCAACATGGTGGCGGTCAACGACGTGAGCCTGAGCGTGCGGGCCGGCGAGATCTTCGTGATCATGGGGCTGTCGGGCTCCGGCAAGTCGACGCTGGTGCGTCTGCTGAATCGGCTGATCGAGCCGACGTCCGGGCAGGTCGTACTCGAAGGCCGCGACATCGCACCGATGTCGACGCCGGAGCTGCGCGACGTTCGACGCCAGAAAATGGCGATGGTGTTCCAGTCGTTCGCTCTGCTGCCTAACCGGACCGTGATCGACAACATCGCTTACGGGCTCGAAGTCGCCGGGATCAAGAAGGCGCAGCGCTACGAAGTCGCGCGCGCCGCGCTGGAGCGCGTCGGCCTCGGGTCATACGAGAAGCTGCTGCCGAGCGAGTTGTCCGGCGGCATGCAGCAGCGCGTGGGTCTGGCTCGTGCGCTGGCGGTGAATCCGTCGGTGCTGCTGATGGACGAGGCATTCTCCGCGCTCGATCCGCTGATCCGCTTCGAAATGCAGAACGAGCTGCTGCGCCTGCAGAAAGACGAGCAGCGCACGATCGTGTTCATTTCCCACGATATCGAGGAAGCGGTCAAGATCGGCGGCCGCATCGGCATCATGAAGGACGGCTGCCTGATCCAGGTCGGCACGCCGGCCGAACTGATCCAGACGCCGGCCGATGCCTACGTGCAGGACTTCTTCCGCAACGTCGACGTGTCGCGCTTCCTGAAGGCATCGAGCATGATGACGACGGTCGAGCGCGGGCTGCTTCGGTGCGACGCGGGTACGTCGTCCGACCGCTACCTGAACCAGCTGATCGACAGCGGCGCGGAATGCGGCTACGTGTGCGACGAGGCCGGCCATTACCTGGGTTGCGTCACGCCCGCCACGCTGCACCGGTCCGGCACGCGACCGATTCGCGAGGCATTCCTGAGCGATTTCAATGCGGTGTCGATCGACACGGACCTGCATCGGCTCGCGTCGATCGCGCTGACCCAGCAGCACGACGTGCCGGTGACGGACGCGGCGGGACAACTGGCGGGCGTCGTGTCCTGCCGGACGATACTCAAGCAGATGATGCAACGGAGGGCAGCATGAATTCGTCGGTGATCGGGAAGTTCGCGGAGAACTTCGTCAACTTTCTGTTTCTGCATTTCCGCGGCGGCTTCGACACGTTCTCGGCGGGGCTCGGCGCGGTCGTGAAGCTGCTCGAGGACGGCCTTGCCGCCATCCCGTTCATCGCGATGGTCGTGATCCTGGTCGGACTCGCGCTGTGGCGCCGCGGCATCGTGTTTTCGATCTTCGTCGGCTGCGCGCTGCTCGTCATTCACTACATGGGGCTGTGGGCGCAGACGGTGTCGACCCTCGCGCTCGTCACCGCGGCGACGTTCTTCAGCCTGGTGATCGGTGTCCCGCTGGGGATCTGGGGCGCGCGCAACAACCGAATCGGCATGATCCTGCGCTCGCTGCTCGACTTCATGCAGACGATGCCCGCGTTCGTGTACCTGATTCCGGCCGTGATCCTGTTCGGGCTGGGACGCGTGCCTGCGGTGATCGCGACGATCGTCTTTGCGATGCCGCCCGTCGTGCGGCTGACGACGCTCGGCATCCGCCAGGTTCGCGAGGAACTGATCGAAGCCGGCCGCTCGTTCGGCAGCACCGACTGGCAGCTGCTGTGGAAGATCCAGTTGCCGAACGCGTTGCCGTCGATCATGGCCGGCGTAAACCAGACGATCATGATGGCGCTGTCGATGGTGGTGGTCGCGTCGATGATCGGCGCGGGCGGCCTCGGCGAATACGTGCTGAGCGGCATCCAGCGTCTCGACATCGGAATCGGCTTCGAAGGCGGGTTGGGCGTCGTGCTGCTCGCGATCGTGCTGGATCGCCTGACGGAAAGCTTCGGCGTGAAGGCGAAGAAGAAGGTGAAGAAGCCGATGGCGCGTGCCGGCAAGGCTGGCCCGCACGGCGCGGCCCGCACCTGACGAGCAGGGCAGGCGAAGACAGTGGACGGACGATGAAGCGCCGCGGCCACGGTGCCGCGGCGGAATCGATGTAGCAGTGCGTGGAGACCAGAAACGCCGCTCGAAGGCGTTCCTCATCCTTGAAAGACTCGCGTCATTAAAAAGGAGTACTAGATGAATACCCATACGTTCAAATCGCTTCTGGCGAAACTTGCGGTATCGACGGTGGTTGCCTGCAGCGCAGGTGTGGGAGCGGTGTCGGCGGCCGAGCCGGTCAAGATCGCGGTGACCAACTGGGCGGACGTGCTGGCGGTGGCCAACGTGGCGAAGTACGTGCTGGAGACGCAACTCAAGCAGCCGGTGCAGTTCGTCCAGGCCGACATCGGCATCCAGTACCAGGGTGTCGCGCGCGGGGATCTCGACATCATGGTCGGCGGCTGGCTGCCGGTCACGCATGCGACGTACTACGCGAAGTACAAGAGCGACCTGGATGACGTCGGCATCATCTACACCGGCGGCAAGAACGGCTGGGCGGTGCCGACCTACATCCCCGAATCGCAGCTGTCGTCGATCGCCGACCTGAACAAGCCGGAGGTCAAGAGCAAGCTGAACGGCACGATCCAGGGTATCGAGCCGGGCGGCGGCCTGATGCAGGCGTCCGAGAAAACCATCAAGGCCTACAACCTGGACGGCTACAACCTGCAGGCGTCGAGCGAGGCCGGGATGCTGGCGAGCGTGTCGCGTGCGTACCAGTCGAAGCAGTGGGTCGTCGCGACGGTGTGGAGCCCGCACTGGCTGTTCCAGAAGTGGCAGATGCGCTACCTGAAGGACCCGAAGGGCACGCTGGGCGGCGAAGAGCAGATTCATGCATTCGCGTCGAAAAAGTTCGCCGGCAAGTTCCCGCGCGCCGACGTGTTCTTCAAGCACCTGAAGCTGACGCTGGCCGATGTCGAAGCGATCGAGTTCGAAGGCAACAACACGAACGACTACGCAACGGCCGCGAAGAAGTTCGTCGATGCGCACCCGGACAAGCTGAAGGCCTGGTTGCAGCAGTAAAGCCGCGTGCCGGCCACGCGGACGATGCGATCGGCGTCGTCCGCGCGAACCGGCCACGCGTTTCGCCCGCTGCCGACGGCCGGGGCCGCAACGACGGCGCCGGCTTGGCAGCGGGCGGTACACGCAGTCCATGCAGCACGTAACGATTCGCGCCGCGGAGTCACCAAGTGAACGAGAACGCCCGCTTTTTTTCCGAACCGCTCCAGAGCCGGGATCCGGTGATCGCATCGGAGATCGCACTGGAGCTGCGTCGCCAGCAAACCCAGATCGAACTGATCGCGTCCGAAAACATCGCGTCGGCGGCAGTGCTGGAAGCCCAGGGCACCGTGCTGACGAACAAATACGCGGAAGGCTACCCGTCACGGCGGTATTACGGCGGCTGCGACCATGTCGACCGGATCGAGGCGCTCGCGATCGACCGTGCATGCGCGTTGTTCGACGCGAGTCACGCGAACGTCCAGCCGCACTCGGGCGCGCAGGCCAACGGCGCGGTGATGCTTGCGCTCGTCAAGCCCGGCGACACGGTGATGGGCATGGCGCTCGATGCGGGCGGCCATCTCACGCACGGCGCGCGGCCCGCGTTGTCGGGAAAATGGTTCAACGCGGTGCAGTACGGCGTGAGCCCGGACACGCTGCGCATCGATTACGACGACGTTCGCCGGCTCGCCCAGCGCCATCGACCGAAGCTGATCATCGCCGGCTATTCCGCGTATCCGCGTGCGCTCGACTTCGCCGCGTTTCGCGAGATCGCGGACAGCGTCGATGCGAAGCTGATGGTCGACATGGCGCACATCGCCGGCATCGTCGCGGCCGGCCGGCACCCGAACCCGGTGCCGTTCGCGGACGTGGTGACGTCCACCACGCACAAGACGCTGCGCGGCCCGCGCGGCGGTTTCATCCTGACGAACCACGCCGATATCGCGAAGCAGATCGATTCGGCGGTGTTTCCGGGGCTGCAGGGCGGCCCGCTGATGCATGTCGTCGCGGGCAAGGCCGTAGCCTTCGCGGAAGCGCTTCGTCCGGAGTTCACCCGCTATATCGACCAGATGCTGCGCAATGCGCAGGCGCTCGCGAGCGTGCTGACGGCCGGCGGCCTGACGCTTGCCACGGGCGGCACCGACAACCATCTGCTGCTGGTCGACCTGCGCACGCAGCGCATCACCGGCATGCAGGCAGAGAAGGCACTGGAGCGCGCCGGCATCACCTGCAACAAGAACGGCATTCCGTTCGATACGGGAAACCCGACCGTCACGTCCGGCATCCGGCTCGGCACGCCGGCCGGCACCACGCGCGGCTTCGGTACCGCGCAGTTCGAGCAGATCGGCGCAATGATTCTCGAAGTCCTGGCGGCGCTCAAGCGCGATCCGGCCGGCGACGAAGCCGTCGAACGGTCGGTGCGCACGCGCGTGCGCGACCTGTGCAACCAGTTTCCCATCTACACGCACACGGAGGCATTCGCCTGAGCGTGGAAGCGGTCCGGGCATGACACATCGTTCGGATCACGTAGCGAATCGATCGGCAGGGCTGCGCGAATGCAGTGAAGCTGCCGACGACATTGAGTCGAATTGCCGGTTTCCTGCCTCGCGACGAGCAGCCGGCACACCTACCTGACTGAGGAATCGAAATGAGCTTCGAGGGCGTACACACACCGCTGGTCACCCCGTTCGACGCGGACGGCGAAATCGATCATGACCTGCTGGGCCGCCATGCGGCCGATCTCGCCGGCCGGGTGTCCGGCCTCGGCATCGGCGGGACGACCGGCGAATACTACGCATTGAGCTTCGACGAGCGCGTGCGCACGTTCGACACGGTCGCGGCCGCGGCCGGCGGCAAGACGTTCCTGACCGCGGGCATCAATGCGACGACGACGAAGGAGGTGCTGCGCCTCGGCCGCGAAGCGAAGCGCGCGGGATTGAACGCGTTGCTCGTGGCGGCGCCGTACTACGCGCAGCCGACCCAGCAGGAGCTGCTCGCGCACCTGCTCGCGGTGGACGACGCGCTCGACATGCCGATCATGCTGTACAACTTCCCGGCGCGCACCGGCACCGAAATCGGCGACGACATTCTCGATACGCTGCTCGCGCGCAAGAACTTCGTCGCGATGAAGGAAAGCACGGGCGACATCGCACATCTGCATCACCTGTCGACGCATTTTGGTGGCCGGCTCGTGCTGAGCTGCGGGATGGACGACCAGGCACTCGAATTCTTCGCGTGGGGCGCACGCAGCTGGGTCGGCGGCGCATCGAACTTCCTGCCGGAAGCGCACACCGACCTGTTCGACGCCTGCGTGAAGCGTGGCGATTTCGCGACCGGCCGCACGCTGATGGCCCAACTGCTGCCGGTGCTCGAACTGCTCGAGCGCAGCGGCAAATTCATTCAGTACGTGCGTTACGGCTGCGAGCTGGCGGGCTTGCCGGTCGGCGTTGCCCGCGCACCGCTCGGCGCGCTGTCGGGCGACGAGCGCGACGCGTTCGCGAAGCTCGTGACGCCACTGCTGCGCGACGGCCGTTGATCGATCATGAGCTCGACTCTGGCATTCGCGCGGTTTCCGGCGCCGGACGGGATGAATGGCTGGTGGGAGAGCCTGCCGCCCGCGCCGGACGCTCGCGCCGTCACGTCCGAGCACCGGTTCGACTGGGTCGTCGTCGGCGGCGGCATCACCGGGCTGTGCGCGGCGCGCCGGCTCGCGGAGCTCGCGCCCGGCGCGTCCGTCGCGCTGGTGGAGGCCGATCGGATCGGCCGCACCACGGCCGGACGCAATTCCGGATTCTTCGTCGACCTGCCGCATGACATCAGCAGCGAAAGCTACTCGCGCAGCATCGAGGAAGATCGCGCCGATGTGCGGTTTCAGCGGCACGGCATCGACTATGTGCGCGACCTCGTGCGGCGCTTCGGCATCGATTGCGACTGGCGCGACGACGGCAAATTCCACGCGTCGGTCAACAAGAAGGGCGCGGACGCGCTCGCGCATTTCGCCGACGGGCTGGCGCGCATCGGCGAAGCCTTCGAATGGCTCGACCAGCCGGCGATCCAGGCCGTGACGGGCACCGGGTTCTACACGGGCGCGCTCTTCACGCCGGGTTGCAGCACGGTGCAGCCGGCCGCGCTGATGCGCGGCCTGGCGGCGACGCAACCGGACAACGTGACGGTGTTCGAGTTGAGCCCGGTGACGCGGATCGAACCGCGCGGCGACACGCGCGTGCTGCATTTCGCCGGCGGCACGATCGTCGCGAAGCAGGTGATCCTCTGCACGAACGCGTATGCGGCGACCTTCGGCATGCATTCGAACGGCTTGTTGCCCGTCTATACGTTCGCATCGCTCACGCGCCCGATGACGCCCGACGAAGTGGCGAAGCTCGGCGGCACGCGCTCGTGGGCGCTGATTCCGGCCGATCCGATGGGCACGACGGTGCGGCGCCTGATCACCAATCGCATTTGCGTGCGCAATCATTTCGCGTTCCGTCCGGACGTGAAGGTGTCGCAGGCCGACCTCGCGAAGTCGCGGCATCTGCATCAGCGCTCGTTCGAGCGCCGCTTCCCGATGCTCGGCGGCGTCGAGCTCGAATACACGTGGGGCGGGCCGCTGTGCCTGTCCGCCAACAATGGTGCGTTGTTCGGCAGGCGCGACGACGGCCTCTACGAGGCGATCGGCTGCAACGGCCTCGGCCTGAGCCGCGGGTCGGCGTCGGGCAAGCTGATCGCCGAGTACGCGCTCGGCGAATCGAACAGCCTCGTGCAGCAACTGCTGAACCAGCCACATCCGCGCCCGCTGCCGGTCCGACCGATCGTCGACCTGGCGGTGTCGGCGACGATCTGGGCCAAGGAATTCTCGGCCGGTGCCGAGCTTTGATTTTCAAGGAAACGACATGACGACCCATCAGGAATGGAAACAGAAGGCGAATGCGTTGCCGCTCGACGGTCGCGCGTTCATCGCGGGGCAACGCCGCGCGTCCGCATCGGGTGAGACGTTCGGCACGCTCAATCCCGCATCCGGCAAGGTGCTCGCCGAGGTCGCGCGCTGTGGCGAGCGCGACGTCGGGCAGGCGGTCGCGGCCGCGCGCGACGCGTTCGAATCCGGCGTGTGGTCGAAGGCCGCGCCCGCACATCGCAAGGCGGTGCTACTTCGGCTCGCGCAACTGATCGACGAGCATGCGGATGAACTCGCGCTGCTCGAGGCGCTCGAAGCCGGCAAGCCGATCGGCGAATGCCTGGGGCTCGACATTCCCGAGTCGGCCGCGTGCATTCGCTGGCATGCGGAGGTCACCGACAAGCGCTACGACGCGTTGTCGCCGTCCGGTGCAGGTGTCGTGAGCATGATTACCCGCGAGCCGATCGGGGTGGTCGGCGCGGTGCTGCCGTGGAATTTCCCGGCGCTGATGCTCGCCTGGAAGATCGGTCCGGCCCTGTCGGTCGGCAACAGCGTGGTCGTGAAGCCGGCCGAACAGACGTCGCTGTCGACGCTGCGGATCGCCGATCTCGCGCTCGCGGCCGGCGTGCCGCCGGGCGTGTTCAGCGTCGTCACCGGGTTCGGCGGCGAGGCGGGTGAAGCGATCGGCCGCCATCCGGACGTCGATCTCGTCGCGTTCACCGGCTCGACCGCAACCGGCAAGCGCTTCCTGCACTACTCGGCCGATACCAACCTGAAGCGCGTCGTGCTCGAATGCGGCGGCAAGAATCCACAGGTGATCCTGCCGGACGTCGCGAACCTCGACGCGGTGGCCGAACAGGCGGTCGCCGCCGCGTTCTGGAACATGGGCGAGAACTGCAGCGCGGGCTCGCGGATCCTCGTGCCGTCGAGCCGCAAGGCGGAACTGCTGGAGAAGATGCAGGCCGTGCTCGCCGGCTGGAAGACCGGCGATCCGCTCGACCCGAACGTGAAGCTCGGTGCGCTGATCGAGCAGAAGCACTACGAGAAGGTGCTCGGCCATATCGAGAAGGCGAAGGCGGAAGGCGCGCGCGTGGCCTGTGGTGGCCATGCGATCCTCACGGAAACCGGCGGCTGGTTCGTCGAACCGACGATCTTCGATCAGGTGACGCCGGAGATGAGCGTCGCGCGTGACGAAGTGTTCGGGCCGGTCGTGTGCTTCATCGAGTACGACGACGTCGACGATGCGGTGCGGATCGCGAACGATACGTTCTACGGGCTGGCCGCGTCGCTGTGGACCGACAACGTGAACAGCGCGCACAAGGTCGCCGCGCGGATTCGCGCGGGCACGGTCACGGTGAACTGCTTCGGCGAAGGCGACCTGTCGACGCCGTTCGGCGGCTTCAAGCAGTCGGGGTTCGGCGGGCGCGACAAGTCCGTCTACGCGCACGATCAATACTGCGAGCTGAAGACCACCTGGCTGAAGCTCGACTGAGTGCGCGCGAACGCTGCGGCCTGCCGGGCCCGCGTGGCCTGGCTCGCGGGCCGCGCGGGTTGCGCACGCTGCGGGCGACAAGAGAACCGACCAACCGACGTTACGCCTGCCGCCGCGACGCACCACGACGTGACGTGACCCGCCCCGACGGCACCGCCCGGCGCGACGGAGCTACGGCGCGCCGCGGCCGGCGGCCGTGCCGATCGGAAGTTCGCCTTGCGGTCCCTATCATCGATTCCGATAATGGCGACGCGGTGCACAATCGATCGAAAATGGCGACATCGTGACGCCGTTACGGCGGCTGAGCCGCCGTTGCCAGCCGTCAGTCTGACGCGCAAGCCGCAATATTCAAATAATTGAAAGGTTTCGATGAGACGACCCGCGGGCAGCCGGTGGGGCTGCAGACGACAGGTTCGTCGACGCAGCGTACGACCTCAGTTTTGAGAGTGAAAGCCATGTTGAAGAAGCAACTGTTTGCAGACCGACTCCTCGCGCAAATGCCGTCGCTTCGCGCGCTACGGTGTTTCGTGACGGCGGCGCGCTACGAGAGCTTCACTCAGGCGGCCGAGGTGCTGTGCGTGACGCAGGCTGCGATCAGCCGGCAGATCAAGGAACTCGAGGATTCGCTCGACGTCGCGCTGTTCGAGCGCACCGGCCGGCACATCGCGCTGACGGACGCCGGGCGGATTCTCTACAACGCGTCGTATCTGTCGATCATGAACATCGCCGAGGCGGCGGAGGCCGTGCGCCGGACCGACAAGCACGCGCTGATGATCTGCGTATCGCATACGTTCTCGGCGCTGTGGCTGTCGTCGCGGCTGCCTGCGTTTCGCGAGCAGTTTCCGAATATCCAGCTGCACGTGATCGTCACCGAGCACTTCATGGAACTCGACGGGCTCATCGAGCCGGACGTGATCATCACGAAGAACCCGCCGCGCGAGCCCGAGTTCGAAGCCGAGCCGCTGTTTCACGACATCGTGTATCCGGTCTGCAGTCCGTCGTTTCACGAGCGGCATTTCCACGGCCGGTCGCTGAAGCCGCTGGACCTGCTTTCGAGCCCGACCCTGAACCTGTCGATGCTCGGCCGCGCGCAGGTGTGCGAGCACGTCGACTGGCGCGTGTGGCGCAACTGGTTCCAGCAGGGCGACGGCACCGATACGCTGACCGAGAACAAGTATCTGGAAAGCAATGACTACCGGCTGCTCGTCGCGCAGGCCGAGGCCGGCGAGGGCACGCTGCTGGGCTGGCATCACCTCGTGCACCGGCAGCTCGAGCAGGGCATCCTGGTTCGTCCGGTACAGGACGTGCTGGTGTTTCGTGATCGCCATCACTATCTGATCACGCATCGCAACGCGCAGCCGCGCTCCGAGTACCGGCTGTTCCGTCAATGGCTGAGCGACGAGGTCGGTGTGATGATGCGCGGCTGGCTCGATGCCGGCGTCGAGCTCGAGCAATAGCGCGGTCGGGGAGCAACGGTCCAGATGAAGCCTGCGTCGGCCACGCCGAAAGGCTATCGGCGGCAGAAGATCGCCGGCGTGTTCGACCGCCTGACGAGCGGCCCGGTCCGCCAGGAACTCGTGCTCGCGGCGACTGCCGCGTTCTCGCATTTCCGGCTGCTGCCGCGGCTCGCCGCTGAAGGGCGCACAGCCCGAGTTGCAGTTGCGCCTCGCGACGCTGATGTTTACCGCCGATCTGCGACACAACAAAATCGATATCGCCGTGCATTACGGCGACGGCCGCGGCCGGCTGCCGGTCCGGCCGGCTGAATTTCGCACTGCGGTGCAGCCTGTCCACCGATGCGATCGATGCCGCGCGCTAGGGTCATGGCGTCGCGCTCGGCTGGCTTGCGCTGTTGACGGGATTCGTCGATTTCAGAATTGAAACCCGGGTTGCATATCTGATGCGGTCCGGAGCCACGCTTCGCGCCTTGTCACCGCCCATCAACGCCATCAGCGCGATTCTCGAGGTGGCCTGCTTTTTGCGTTACCAGAGCGACATGCTTGATGTCCTCTCGTCAGACGGCTCTTTCCGGATAAAGGAAAACGACCCCGACAGTGCGAGGGACGCCCGCTTTTCAATCGTAAGGTGATGCAATGACTGACTACGGCAAACGAAACACGGTATCTGACGACGATGCGCGTCGCGTTGTGCAGGCGCGCCTGACGAACGCGGATCCATCCGCGGTGACGCCCGGATGGTCCGGCGCACGACGCCGCGACACGAACTGGGCCTGGGCGAAAGCAACGACAGGCTACGACTGGATGGATCACGCCCCGCTTTTCGATCACCGCGACTGATCCTGTCGCGAGCCCGGGCGTGGCACGGGTTCGCGGTGCTTTGACGGGCGACCGGCCTGCAAACCGGTTCCTTGTTCCCGGTTGGTCGGCTGAATACCATTCGTTGTCGCGACGGTTATAGCGGCAGTTGGGCGATATGACGAACATGTCGGCTGGCGCAAGCCGGGACGATGCAACCGCGCATGGCCGACGCGACGATCCGCACGCCGCCCAGCGAAGCAAGCGGGTGGAGGATGGCGCGTCGGCGGGCTTACTTCAATTCTTCACTATCCATGGCTGCCGTGACGCCCACTCCCATCCAGTCCATCCTGATCGCGAACCGCTCGGAAATCTCGATTCGCGTGATGCGTGCCGCCGCCGAACTGAACATGCGTACGGTGGCGGTGTATTCGAAGGAAGACCGCCTCGCGCTGCATCGCTTCAAGGCGGACGAAAGCTACCTGATCGGCGAAGACAAGAAGCCGCTCGCCGCCTACCTCGACATTGACGACATCCTGCGCGTCGCGCGGCAGGCAAAGGTCGATGCGATTCATCCCGGCTACGGTTTCCTGTCCGAGAACCCCGATTTCGCGCAGGCCGTGATCGACGCCGGCATTCGCTGGATCGGCCCGTCGCCCGACGTGATGCGTACGCTCGGCAACAAGGTGGCCGCGCGCAACGCGGCGATCGCGGCCGGTGTGCCGGTGATGCCCGCGACCGCGCCGCTGCCGGACGATCTCGCCGCCTGCAAGGTGCTGGCCGCGGAAGTCGGCTATCCGCTGATGCTGAAGGCGAGCTGGGGCGGCGGCGGACGCGGGATGCGCGTGCTGGAAAGCGCTCAGGACCTCGAAACGCTGCTGCCCGTCGCGCGCCGTGAGGCGCTGGCCGCGTTCGGCAACGACGAGGTGTACGTCGAGAAGCTCGTGCGCAATGCGCGGCACGTCGAGGTGCAGGTGCTCGGCGATCTGCACGGCACGGTCGTGCATCTGTACGAGCGCGACTGCACGGTGCAGCGGCGCAACCAGAAGGTGGTCGAGCGCGCACCGGCGCCGTACCTCGATCACGACGGCCGTCACGCGCTGTGCGAAGCGGCGCTGCGCCTGATGCGTGCCGTGGGCTACACGCACGCGGGCACCGTCGAATTCCTGATGGATGCCGACAGCGGCCAGTTCTACTTCATCGAGGTGAACCCGCGCATCCAGGTCGAGCACACCGTGACCGAGATGATTACCGGGATCGACATCGTGAAGGCGCAGATCCGCATCACCGAAGGCGGGCGGATCGGCCTGGCCGAGGATGCGACGGATGGCGGCGGCGCGCTTGTCGCGCGCGCGGCCGGTGTGCCGGAACAGCAGGCGATTCCGCTGAACGGCAACGCGCTGCAATGCCGGATCACGACCGAGGATCCGGAGAACGACTTCCTGCCCGACTACGGGCGCCTCACCGCATACCGCAGCGCGGCGGGCTTCGGCGTGCGTCTTGACGCGGGCACCGCCTATGGCGGCGCGGTGATCACGCCGTACTACGATTCGCTGCTCGTGAAGGTGACGACGTGGGCGCCGACGGCGGCCGAATCGATTCACCGGATGGATCGCGCGCTGCGCGAGTTCCGGATTCGCGGCGTCACGTCGAACCTGCAGTTCCTCGAGAACGTGATCAACCACCCGGCCTTCATCGCGGGCGACGTCACGACGCGCTTCATCGACAGGACGCCGGAGCTGCTCGCCTTCGCGAAGCGCGGCGACCGCGCGACGAAGCTGTTGCGCTATCTCGGCGAGCTGAATGTGAACGGCAACGCCGAGATGAATGGCCGCACGCTGCCGGCGCTGCCGCTACAGAAGCCGGTGTTGCCGAAGATCGATACGACGACGGCGATCCCGGCCGGCACACGCGATCGCCTGCGTGAGCTGGGCCCGGAGAAATTCGCGCGCTGGATGCTCGACCAGAAGCAGGTGCTGCTCACCGACACGACGATGCGCGATGCGCACCAGTCGCTGTTCGCGACGCGCATGCGCACGGCCGACATGCTGCCGATCGCGCCGTTCTACGCGCGCGAGCTGTCGCAACTGTTCTCGCTCGAATGCTGGGGCGGCGCGACCTTCGACGTCGCGTTGCGCTTCCTGAAGGAAGACCCGTGGGAGCGCCTCGCGCTGCTGCGCGAACGCGTGCCGAACATCCTGTTCCAGATGCTGTTGCGCGGTTCGAACGCGGTCGGCTACACGAACTACGCGGACAACGTCGTGCGCTTTTTCGTGCAACAGGCCGCGAGCGCGGGCGTCGACGTGTTCCGCGTGTTCGACTCGCTGAACTGGGTGCGCAACATGCGCGTGGCGATCGATGCGGTGGGCGAGAGCGGGATGCTGTGCGAAGGCGCGATCTGCTACA
Organism: Burkholderia sp. 22313; assembly: GCF_052045245.1. Lineage (NCBI taxonomy): Bacteria > Pseudomonadati > Pseudomonadota > Betaproteobacteria > Burkholderiales > Burkholderiaceae > Burkholderia > Burkholderia sp. 22313. The sequence goes on along the minus strand of NZ_JBQEON010000051.1, from coordinate 23,550 downwards.
CCGGCGACCTGTTCGACACGTCGCGCGCGAAGTACGACCTCAAGTACTACGTCGGCATCGCGCGCGAACTGCAGCGGGCCGGCGTGCACGTGCTCGGCATCAAGGACATGGCCGGCATCTGCCGCCCGCAGGCGGTCGCGACGCTCGTGAAGGCGCTCAAGGAAGAAACCGGGTTGCCCGTGCATTTCCATACGCACGATACGAGCGGCATCGCCGCGGCATCCGTGCTGGCCGCTGTCGACGCGGGCTGCGACGCGGTGGACGGCGCGCTCGATGCGATGAGCGGCCTCACGTCGCAGCCGAACCTGTCGAGCATCGCGGCCGCGTTGGCCGGGGGCGAACGCGATCCCGGGCTCAATGCCGATCGCCTGCACGAAGCATCGATGTACTGGGAAGGCGTGCGTCGCTATTACGCGCCGTTCGAATCGGAGATCCGCGCGGGCACGGCCGACGTCTATCGTCACGAGATGCCCGGCGGCCAGTACACGAACCTGCGCGAGCAGGCGCGCGCGCTCGGCATCGATCATCGCTGGACCGAGGTGTCGCGTGCGTATGCGGACGTGAACCGCCTGTTCGGCGACATCGTGAAGGTCACGCCGACGTCGAAGGTGGTCGGCGACATGGCGCTGATGATGGTCGCGAACGATCTCGCCGTGGACGACGTGCGCAACCCGGCCAAGGACATCGCGTTCCCCGAGTCGGTCGTGTCGCTGTTCAAGGGCGAACTGGGCTTCCCGCCCGATGGCTTCCCGGCGGACCTGTCGCGCAAGGTGCTCAAGAGCGAGCCGCCGGCGCCGTATCGTCCCGGCGACCAGATTCCGCCGGTCGATCTCGACGCCGTGCGCGCGCAGGCCGAGGCCGCGTGCGAGCAGCCGCTCGACGACCGACAGCTGGCGTCGTACCTGATGTATCCGAAGCAGACGGTCGACTACTACGCGCACGTTCGCGCGTACAGCGACACGTCGGTCGTGCCGACGCCGGCGTTCCTGTACGGATTGCAGCCGCAGGAGGAAGTGGCGATCGACATCGAGCCGGGCAAGACGCTGCTCGTGGCGCTGCAGGGGCAGCACGCCGATGCGCAGGACGGCATCGTGAAGGTGCTGTTCGAACTGAACGGCCAGTCGCGTTCGGCGCTCGTCGAGCAGAAGACGATCGCGCAGGCGGGCAAGGTGCGGCATGGCCTGCAGCGCGCCGATCCGGCCAACCCGCTGCACATCGCGGCGCCGATGCCGGGCTCGGTGGTCACGGTGGCGGTGCAGCCGGGGCAGCGCGTGGCAGCCGGCACGACGCTGATCGCGCTCGAGGCGATGAAGATGGAAACCCACATCGCCGCGGAGCGCGACTGCGAGATCGCGGCCGTGCATGTGAAGCCCGGTGAGCGGGTTGCGGCGAAGGATCTGCTGATCGAGTTGAAAGACCCGACGCAATGAGGGGTGCCGTGATCGGGCGGGCGTGCTGACCGGTGTCAAGGATCGCAACCGTCACACCGCCCGCCCGGAGGGCGGCCGAACCGTCTGGTGTGTCGCTCGATCGCGGTGGGTGTGATCCGGAGTCGGTCCAGCCGTTTCTCGGCCGATATACCGGGCAACGGGTGCCGCGCTATCATGGTACGCAGCGCGTATCACATGTGAGAGCCATGCCGGATCCGACCCAACAGGAGTTTTTACGTGACGCCAAGGATCGGCTTGGCGTGACCTGGGACGCACTCGCAATCGCGAGTGGTATCAGTCCACGGGCCATGAAAACCTATCGCATGCCCGATACGTCGAAGGATCATCGGGCCTTGCCGGCTCTCGCCCGTGCGGCCATCGTGCGTTTGATCGAGGATCAAAAGGAACCGCGAACATTTCGAGGCGACGAATCACCGGGACGCGATCCTGTATGTCGAAGAGATCGTCGCGAAGCATGAGGCGCTCACCGAATGGCAGATCCGCAATCTCCACTCGCTCGTCCTGAAGAGCATCGACACGGAGCAGGCTGGTCGGTACCGGCAGGAGAACGTGGTGATCGCGGGCGCGAGCACAACCCCGCCGGATTTCATGCACCTCCCGGCTGAAATGGCCGGCCTGATCGACTGGTACGGCCAGGCCGGGGCACTGCATCCGGTCGAGCGGGCGGCGGAACTGCACACGCGGTTCGTGAAGATTCATCCGTTCGTCGATGGCAACGGGCAGACGGGACGGTTGCTGCTGAACTTTGAATTGATGAAGGTGGGCTATCCGCCCGCGATCATTCGCAAGGAAGATCGGCTTGCGTATTACGACGCACTGGATGTTGCGTGCGTGAGCGGCGACTACAGCGAGATCACGTCTCTGGTCGCGGCGTCAGTGCAGCGATCGCTTGTCGTGTATCTCGACGTGCTGGGGCTACGGTCCACGCACTAGGCTGACCGTGGCCGTGCTCGAGCCGCAAGAGACGTTACACGAGGTGATGGCGCGGAAGATCGGCGCGCGGTGACGGGGCGCTCACCCGGATCGCGCATGCTGGCCTGCCTGCCGGGAAACTTCGCTGCATTTGCTTCGTTATCCTGTGCGTCAGGCGGAAGGGGAGCGGCGGCGCTGTGCCGTTTCATCGACGAACGGGTGTGGCGGCGGCATCGCGCGTGCTCGTCCGGTTCGCGCTGCACGCATCACGCCTCGTTCGCCGCACTGTCGTCGCCAACCTCGCCTTCGATCGCGGCCATCAGATCGTCGACACCGACCATCAACGCCCGCACTTGCCGCAGCGATTCGTATTGATGCAGCACCGCGTGCCATGACGGCAGTTCGAGCAGCGCTTGCCAGACGACCTCCAGCCCGTGCGGATCGGCTTGCTTGCGCTGCACCAGCGCGCTCGCGTATTCGAGGCTCGCCGGCGCCGACAGCAGCTGCATGCGGCTCGCGGCACCCAACAGGCGCGGCGCCGGGTCGGCCGAGGCATCGCAGCAGTACAGCACCTCGCGTTGCAACGCCGCGGCGTCGGTTGTCAGCGCGCGCAGCGACGCGCCGTGCAGGCGTACCGCGCCTTCGCGCGTGTCGAACGCATAGACGGTGTCCGGATCGGCTTGCGCGAGCAGGCTCAGGCCGCGCAGCAGGCGCGGCAAGTCGGTCGTCGCGGCATCCGCGGACGCCTTCGCCTCGACGAGAAACCGGACATGCCACGCGGCCGACGGCTCGTCGCCGCGCGCGCGTTCGAGCAGCACCGCATCCCACTCGGTTTTCGCGCGATCGTGCTTGGCCGGTATCGAGGCGGGCACACGCATCGACGTGACGACCCGATAGGTGCGAAGCGCATCGCACGCATCGAGTTGTGCGGCCAATGCGTCGAGCGCCTGCGCGGCCAGCGCCTCGACGGCCGCGCCCCGCTGCTGCGACGTGATGCCCTGCGCGGCGGCGAGCGCGCTGCCTTCGAGCGGCCCCTGGCGCCCCCACAGCGTGCGGTACTGCCGGACGTCCGGGTCCTGCGACAGTGCATCGAGACGCTGCAGACGGGCGAGCGCGGGGCTGTCCTTCAGTTTGGCGATGTCCTGTTCGAACGCCGTGTCGGTGGCCATCTCCGGTTGCGCGAGCAGGTGCCGCAGCGTCGCATCGAGATCGTCCCACGACGCACCGGCCGCGGCCGCATGCAGCCGCGCGAGCGGTTCGCGTTGCCACGCCTGCGCGTGGCGTTCGCGCCGCGCCGGATGCGCGATCGTGTTGACGGCCGAGCGCAGCGTGCGCCGATCCTGCTCGGCATGCGCGGCGAGCGACGCGTATTCGCGCACCGTCGCCGCGCGATGCCGAAGCACCGCGGCCTGGAACGCGGGGTCGCCGGATTGCGTGTCGAGCGCGTCGCCGATCATCCGCGCGAGCGCGGCGACGAAGCGCCGTTGCAACGCCGGGTCGGGCGGCTGGCCGTCGACCTGCATCCGGCGCGCTTCCTCGATCACGATCGCGATGACGGTGGCCGGGTTCGCGGTGTCGGCCAGCGACGCCGCATGCACGAGCGGCGGCAGCCGGTAGCGGCGATCGACGGTGCGCAGGACTTCGTCCAGCAGGGCGGGCAACAGGGTCGGCGGCATGGCGAATGACGAGAGTGAACGCGGGTTGCGCGCGTGACGGGCGAGGTGCAACGGTATCACGCGACGCCGCCGTTCGCGCGGCGCGCAGGTACGACGTGACCGCGTCGGTTGCCGCTGACCGTCAGGCCGTCAGCGTCACCGAAAGACGGCCGAGTTCGCCGAAGCCGACCGTCAGCGCATCGCCGAGCGGCACGTCGATCGCGCCCGCATACGAACCGGTCGTCACGATCTGGCCGGCGCGCGCGCCGTCGCCGCGCGAGGCGAGGAAATTCACCAGCCACACGAGCGGCTTGAGCGGATCGCCGTCCGGATGGCGGCCGTCGATCGTGCGATTCAGCGCACCCTCGAACGACAGCGCGAGCGTGTCGAGCGGCACGTTCAGGCCGTCGGGCACGACAGGCCCCACGCACAGCCCCTGGTTGAACTGGCCGTCGGCGAGCAGTTCGAACTTCGATGCGCGCGCGGGCTCCGCGTAGCGGCAACCCAGCACCTCGAGCACGATGCGCACTTCGCGGATCGCACCGCGCACCTCGTTCTCGTCGTACGGCTGCGCGCGTGCGGGCAGGTCGCGATCGAGCACGAACGCGATTTCCGGCTCGATCCGCACGATCGGGCCGCCGACGACACGGTAGGGCGCATCGGCTTCGCGGATCGTCGACGCGAAGATCGGCGCGACGATCACGCGGTCGGGCGGCGGCAGCGCGCATTTCCATCCGCCGATGGTTTCGCCGAGCAGGTCGGCGACGCGGTGCTGGATCGCCAGCGCGGTCTCGACGTTCTCGGGGCGCAACGCATCAGGCAGCAGCGGGCCGGGCACGCCGGCATGGCGGGCGGCGACGAGATGCTGGGCGGCGCCGTCCACGCGTTCGGGTGTCGTTGTCATGTCGGTTGAGCGAGTTGAAAGTGAGCCGGCAAAAAAGGGCCGGACGAAGGTCGTACCGTCGATGATAGCGCTTTCGGCATGCGGGGCGCTCGATCGCGCGTCGTCGCGGCGAGCCCGACGCTCCGCCTGCGTCGCGCGGCGCTTTGCCGCGCGGCCGGTGTCCGGCGGATCTTGATCGCCGTCAACCCCCGGGCCTGCCATCCGCCGATGATGGTGACATGGCCGCGCGCGCTACCGCGCGCGGCAACTCACCTCAGCGAGGTTCGCATGTACGAGAAGATCATGGTGGCCGTCGACGGCAGCGCTTCGTCGAAACAGGCGCTTGCCGAGGCCGTGAAGGTGGCGCTGGCGGGCGACGCGCACGTCAGCGCCGTGTACGTGGTCGACAAGTCGGTGTTGTTCACCTATGCGGGCCGTTTCGACCCGCACGCGCTCGTCGAGGAAATCCGCGACGACGGGCGCAAGGTGCTGCGCGAAGCCGAACAGATCATCGCGCTGGCCGGGGCGAAGGGCGAGGCCGAACTCGTCGAGACCGAAAGCATCGGCGAGGACGTCGCGGAACGGCTGCAGCGCTACGTGAAGGAGCGCGATATCGATCTCGCGGTGGTCGGCACGCACGGGCGGCGGGGGATCCGGCGCGTGCTGCTCGGCAGCGTCGCCGAGCGTTTTCTGCGCGGGTCGAGCTGCCCGGTGCTGCTGATGCGCGGCGACGATGCCGACGTGCCGGCTGCCGCCGCGGCGGCCTGACGCGGCGGGCGCGCAATGGTACGTCGTGAATACCGGATCGTCGTCGCGGCGATCGCCGTGTTCGTGTCGCTCGCCGGGATGATGGCCGTCGTGACCGGCCTGCTGTTCGACGAAACGATGGCGCTGCACGGCGGCGCGATCGCGTTGATCGTCGGCGTGGCCGCCTTCGTCGTGATGCTCAACCTGGGGCCGAAGGGCGACGGGTAACGCGCGGCGCTCCCGCGGCCTTTCCGCAAGGCCGGCGCTTGCCGCTGCCATGTCGCGACCGGTTGCCCGGTTTTTCCCGCGCTCGACTCGGCGCTTTCGCGCGGCCGTTTCCGGTCCGCATTGCCTTTTTTCTGTTGACGCACGCATCGAACGGTGAAACCGCGCGATGTCATAAAGGTGCGACGCTTATATGTAAAGGTGCGATTGACCGACGGCCGGTAAATCGTCGAATTCGTTGCGCATTCTTGTGTAAACGGCCGGCTGCGGGCCGGCGATTCCCGGCGGGCGATCGCCGTTCATTCAATGCGATTCGGTGCGGATGGGTGCCGGCGAATCCACGGGTAAACGGGCGGGCAGGCGCGGCTCGGCCGCCGCAAGCCCATGGCCGGCCGGGCCGTCGGATCGATCCCTATTTGCTGGCGTGACACGCGGATGAACGATACCGTGATTTGTATCAAGCCGTGATACGTCGATTCGCAAGACAATTCATTTGACCCGGGCGAAAAGGCCGAAGAAGCCGGACTGATCAAAAATCCGATCGTCCTTTACAACCGGTATTTCACCTCCTTAAATAATCAGGGTCTGCCAAAAGACCGGAAAAACGAGATCCCCATGAGCCATTTCCTGGATAGATTGCGTTATTTCTCCACCACGAGGCCAAAATTCTCCGACGGCCATGGCGCTGTCACCGACGAAGACCGCAAATGGGAAGACGGCTATCGGCTGCGCTGGCAGCACGACAAGATCGTCCGTTCGACCCACGGGGTGAACTGCACGGGCTCGTGCTCGTGGAAGGTCTACGTGAAAGGCGGGATCGTCACCTGGGAAACCCAGCAGACCGATTACCCGCGCACGCGCCCCGACATGCCGAATCACGAACCGCGCGGTTGCTCGCGCGGCGCTTCGTATTCCTGGTATCTGTACAGCGCGAACCGCCTCAAGCATCCGATGGTGCGCAGCGCGCTGGTGAAGCTGTGGCGCGAACGCCGCCGCACGCTCGCACCGGTCGACGCGTGGCGCTCGATCGTCGAGGACGACGCAGCGCTGCGTTCGTACCAGAGCCGGCGCGGGCTTGGCGGCTTCGTGCGCGCGAGCTGGGACGAGGTCAACGAGATCGTTGCGGCCGCAAACGTGCATACGGTGAAACGGCACGGCCCCGACCGCGTGGTGGGCTTCTCGCCGATTCCGGCGATGTCGATGGTGTCGTATGCGGCAGGTTCCCGCTACCTGTCGCTGATCGGCGGCGTATGCCTGAGTTTCTACGACTGGTATTGCGACCTGCCGCCCGCGTCGCCGCAAACCTGGGGCGAGCAGACCGACGTGCCGGAATCGGCCGACTGGTACAACTCGACGTTCATCATGATGTGGGGCTCCAATGTCCCGCAGACCCGCACGCCGGACGCGCACTTTCTCGTCGAGGCGCGCTATCGCGGCACCAAGGTCGTGTCGGTGTTCCCCGACTACTCGGAAGGTGCGAAGTTCGGCGATCTGTGGCTGCACCCGAAGCAGGGCACCGACGCGGCACTCGCGCTCGCGATGGGGCACGTGATCCTCAAGGAGTTCCACCTCGCCGGGAAGAGCGACTACTTCATCGACTACTGCAAGCGCTATACGGACCTGCCGTCGCTCGTGCGCCTCGTGCCGCATGGCGACGGCTACGTGCCCGAGCGTCTCGTGCGCGCATCCGACTTCGACGACGCGCTCGACGAGGCCGCGCATCCCGACTGGAAGACCGTGGCGATCGACGACGCGACCGGCGAGTTCGTCGTGCCGGTCGGCTCGATCGGCTTCCGCTGGGGGCAACAGGCGGAAGCCGACAAGGGCAAGTGGAACCTGCGCGACGAGACGTCGAAGGGCGCGGCGCTGTCGCCGCGGCTGTCCTGCACGGCCGAGCATGACGACGTGGTCGACGTGCTGTTCCCGTACTTCGGCAACCAGCCGCACGCGCACTTCAACTCGACCGGCCACGCGTCCGAGCTGTCGCGCCGGATCGGCGTGCGGCGCATCGCGACGCGCAACGGCGAGATGCTGGTCGCGACCGTCTACGACCTGTTCATCGCGAACTACGGGCTCGACCAGGGGCTGGGCGGCCGCGACGTGGCCGCGAGCTACGACGACGATCTCCCGTACACGCCGGCCTGGCAGGAAGCGATCACCGGCGTGAAGCGCGCGGACGTGATCTCGGTCGCGCGGCAGTTCGCGGAGAACGCGCACAAGACGCAGGGCAAGTCGATGGTGATCATCGGCGCGGGGATCAACCACTGGTTCCACATGGACATGTCGTACCGCGCGATCATCAACATGCTGATCATGTGCGGCTGCGTGGGCAAGCCGGGCGGCGGCTGGTCGCACTACGTGGGTCAGGAGAAGCTGCGCCCGCAGACGGGCTGGACCGCGCTCGCGTTCGCGCTCGACTGGAACCGGCCGCCGCGTCACATGAACGCGACGTCGTTCTTCTACGCGCACACCGACCAGTGGCGCTACGACACGATGGATCCGGGCGCGTTGCTGTCGCCGCTCGCGGACAAGACGCAATTCCACGGTTCGCCGATCGACTACAACGTGCGCGCGGAACGGATGGGCTGGCTGCCGTCCGCGCCGCAGCTCTCGGTGAATCCGCTGAAGGTCGGCGCGACCCTCGGCGACCCCGCGCGGGCGGGCGCCGACGTCGCGCGGCAACTGAAGGCCGGCACGCTGCGGATGGCGTGCGAGGATCCGGACGCGCCGGACAACTTCCCGCGCAACCTGTTCGTGTGGCGCTCGAACCTGCTCGGCTCGTCGGGCAAGGGCCACGAGTATTTCCTGAAGCATCTGCTCGGCACGACCAACGGCGTGCAGGGCGAGGACCTCGGTGCGACGGGCGGCGCGCGCCCCGAGGAAGTGAAGTGGCACGACGAAGCGCCGCGCGGCAAGCTCGACCTGCTCGTCACGCTCGACTTCCGGATGTCGACCACCTGCATGTATTCGGACGTCGTGCTGCCGACCGCGACGTGGTACGAGAAGGACGACATGAACACGTCCGACATGCATCCGTTCATCCATCCGCTGTCGGCGGCGGTCGATCCCGCGTGGGAATCGAAGAGCGACTGGGAGATCTTCAAGGGGATCGCGAAGCGCTTCTCCGAGCTGTGCGACGGGCATCTCGGCGTCGAACGCGACGTCGTGCTCGCGCCGATCGCGCACGACACGCCGGGCGAGCTCGCGCAGCCGTTCGACGTGCAGGACTGGAAGCGCGGCGAATGCGAACCGGTGCCGGGGCGCACGATGCCGGCGGTGATCGCCGTCGAGCGCGACTATCCGAACACCTATGCGCGCTTCACGTCGCTCGGCCCGCTGATGGACACGCTCGGCAATGGCGGCAAGGGTATCGGCTGGGATACGAAACACGAAGTGAAGCTGCTCGGCGAGCTCAACTACAAGATCGCCGACGGCGCCGCGCAGGGGCGCCCGCGGATCGACACCGCGCTCGACGCGGCCGAAGTGATTCTCGCGCTCGCGCCGGAAACCAACGGCGAAGTCGCGGTGAAGGCATGGCGTGCGCTGTCCGGCATCACCGGCATCGACCACACGCACCTGGCCGTCGCCCGCGAGGACGAGAAGATCCGTTTCCGCGACATCCAGGCGCAGCCGCGCAAGATCATCTCGTCGCCGACGTGGAGCGGGATCGAGTCCGAGCACGTGTCGTACAACGCGGGCTACGTGAACGTGCACGAGCTGGTGCCGTGGCGCACGCTGTCGGGGCGCCAGCAGCTGTACCAGGATCACGCGTGGATGCGCGCGTTCGGCGAGTCGCTGTGCGTGTACAAGCCGCCGATCGATACGGGCAGCTACGAACACATGGTCGGCAAGCGCTCGAACGGCAATCCCGAGCGCGTGCTGAACTTCCTGACGCCGCACCAGAAGTGGGGGATCCACAGCACGTACACCGACAACCTGCTGATGCTGACGCTGTCGCGCGGCGGCCCGATCGTGTGGATGTCGGAGGACGACGCGAAGGCGATCGGCGCGGTCGATAACGACTGGATCGAGTGCTACAACTCGAACGGCGCGTTGTGCGCGCGGGCGGTGGTGAGCCAGCGGATTCCGTCCGGGATGGTGATGATGTACCACGCGCAGGAGAAGATCGTGAACACGCCGGGCTCCGAGATCACCGGCACGCGCGGCGGCATCCACAACTCGGTCACGCGCATCGCGCTCAAACCCACCCACATGATCGGCGGCTATGCGCAGCTGTCGTACGGCTTCAATTACTACGGCACGGTCGGCTCGAATCGCGACGAGTTCCTGATCGTGCGCAAGATGAGCAAGGTCGACTGGCTCGACTCGGAAGAGACGGCGGTCGACCCCACCACGCAATACGCGGTTCGCGCCGGAGAAACGTCATGAAAGTACGTGCACAGATCGCGATGGTGCTGAACCTCGACAAGTGCATCGGGTGCCATACCTGCTCGGTGACCTGCAAGAACGTGTGGACCAGCCGCGAAGGGATGGAATACGCATGGTTCAACAACGTCGAGACGAAACCGGGCATCGGCTATCCGAAGGATTGGGAGAACCAGGACCGCTGGCGCGGCGGCTGGCAGCGGCGCGCGGACGGCAGGATCGAGCCGCGTCTGGGCAGCAAGTGGCGCTTGCTCGCGCAGATTTTCGCGAACCCGCACCTGCCGGAGATCGACGACTACTACGAGCCGTTCACGTTCGACTACGGGCATCTGCAGGAAGCGGGCAACACGCGCGCGATGCCGGTCGCGCGGCCGCGCTCGCTGATCAGCGGCCAGCGGCTCGAGAAGATCGAGTGGGGGCCGAACTGGGAGGAAATTCTCGGCGGCGAGTTCGAGAAGCGCGCGAAGGACTATAACTTCGAGAACGTGCAGAAGGAGATCTACGGGCAGTTCGAGAACACCTTCATGATGTATCTGCCGCGCCTGTGCGAGCACTGCCTGAATCCGGCGTGCGTCGCATCGTGCCCGTCGGGCTCGATCTACAAGCGCGAGGAAGACGGCATCGTGCTGATCGACCAGGACAAGTGCCGCGGCTGGCGCATGTGCGTGTCGGGGTGCCCGTACAAGAAGATCTACTACAACTGGAAGAGCGGCAAGGCCGAGAAGTGCATCTTCTGCTATCCGCGCATCGAGGCCGGCCAGCCGACCGTGTGTTCGGAAACCTGCGTGGGCCGCATCCGCTACCTCGGCGTGCTGCTGTACGACGCCGACCGGATCAGCGAGGCCGCCAGCGCGGAGAACGAGCAGGACCTGTACGAAGCGCAGCTGTCGCTGTTCCTCGATCCCGAGGACCCGGCCGTGATCGCGCAGGCCGAGCGCGACGGCGTGCCGGCCGCGTGGATCGACGCCGCGCGGCGTTCGCCGACCTACAAGATGGCGATCGACTGGAAGATCGCGTTCCCGCTGCACCCGGAATACCGGACGCTGCCGATGGTCTGGTACGTGCCGCCGCTGTCGCCGATCAACGCGGCCGCGAACAGCGGCGACCTGGGGATGAACGGCTACCTGCCGGACGTCGAATCGCTGCGCATTCCGCTGCGTTATCTGGCGAACCTGCTGACGGCCGGCGACGAGGTGCCGGTGAAGCTCGCGCTCGAACGGCTGCTCGCGATGCGTGCGTTCATGCGCGCGCGTCACGTCGACGGTATCGATGCGCGCGGCGTGCTCGACCAGGTCGGGCTGTCGCTCGCGCAGGTCGAGGAGATGTACCGCTATCTCGCGATCGCGAACTACGAGGATCGTTTCGTGATCCCGACGACGCACCGCGAGTATGCGGAGAACGCGTACGACCTGCGCGCGTCGTGCGGCTTCTCGTTCGGCAACGGCTGTTCCGACGGCCGTTCGGAGGGCAGCCTGTTCAGCCCGAAGAAGGGTTCGAAAACCATCCCGATCCACGAGGCGTCCCGATGAGCACCGCACCCGATCCGACCTATGCGGCATTCGCGCTGCTGCTCGACTATCCGGGCGACGCGCTCGTCGACGTGCTCGACTCGATCGAGGCACACCTGCGCGAACGCGCGCGCGTGCCGAAGACGGTGCGCGCGGGGCTCGACCGGTTCTTCGCCTACGTGCGCGAGCGTGATCTGCTGACGTTGCAGGAGAACTACGTCGCGCTGTTCGATCGCGGCCGCGCGACGTCGCTGCACCTGTTCGAGCACGTGCACGGCGAATCGCGCGATCGCGGTCAGGCGATGGTCGACCTGCTGCAGATGTACGAGCAGCATGGGCTGACGCTGAATGCGGGCGAGTTGCCGGATTACCTGCCGGTGTTCCTCGAATACCTGTCGCGGCTGCCGGCGCCGGACGCGCGCAAGCTGCTGGCCGAAACCGGCGACATCCTGCGCGCGCTGGCCGGCCAGCTCGCGCAGCGCGGCAGCCATTACAGCTTCGTCGTCGGCGCGCTGTTGCCGATGGCCGGCCTCGCGCCGGTCGACGCGCCGGATGCGGCGGACGACGACGTGGCCGCCGAGCGGCCGAGTGCCGACGACTACCGCGCGCTCGACGCGTCGTATGCGGACGAAGCCGTGCGCTTCGTCGGCGCGGCGACGCCGGCCGAGCAGACGGTGCGGTTCCACGACAAGCGGCCGGCCCGCGGCGCGTAAGCGCGGGCCCAACTGGGGAAACACATGAACGCTTACTTGCATCAGTTCCTGTTCGGGATCTACCCGTACATCTGTCTCGCGGTGCTGCTGGTCGGCAGCCTGATCCGCTTCGATCGCGAGCAATACACGTGGAAAAGCGATTCGTCGCAGCTGTTGCGCCACGGCATGCTGCGGCTCGGCAGCAACCTGTTCCACTGGGGCGTGCTCGTCGTCGTGCTCGGGCACTTCGGCGGCTTCCTCGCGCCGCACTGGCTCGTGTCGCCGTTCCTGTCGGCGTCCGGGCACCAGCTCGTCGCGATGGTGGCCGGGGGGGCCGCCGGCGTCGCCGCGATCATCGGGCTGACGATCCTGATCTGGCGCCGCCTCGGCGACCCGCGCATCCGCAGCAACAGCCGCAAGTCGGACATCCTGATCGTGCTGATGCTGTGGGTGCAGCTCGCGCTCGGGCTCGGCACCGTCGTGCTGTCGACGCGCCACATGGACGGCGCGATGTTCGAGCAGCTCACCGACTACGTGAAGGGCGTCGTCACGTTCCGGCCGGACATCGCGAGCCTGCTCGTCGGCGTGCCGCTCACGTACCGGCTGCATATCCTGCTCGGCTTCACGATCTTCCTCGTGTCGCCGTTCACGCGGATGGTGCACATCTGGAGCGGCATCGCATCGGTCGCGTACCTGATCCGGCCGTACCAGCTCGTGCGCAAGCGCTGAGGAGGCCGCATGAACGACGTTCTTTCCGAAGTCGCGACGGCGCCGCTGACGATCAACGGCATTGCAATCGACGATGCGGCCATCGCGGCGGAGGCCGAGCATCACGGCGAGGCGCCCGATCCGCTCGACGCGGCACGGCATGCGCTCGCGGTGCGCGAGCTGCTGCGGCAGCGCGCGGTGTCGCTCGGGTTGATCGACGACGGCGCACCGCTCGACGACGCCGCGGTCGATACGCTGCTCGAGCGCGAGCTCACGCACGTGCCCGAACCCGATCGCGCGGATTGCGAGCGCTACTACGCGCAGCATCCGGCGCGCTTTCGCCGCAACGACATCGTCTATGCGAGCCACGTGCTGTTCGCGATGACGGAGCGCGTGCCGCTCGCGCCGCTGCGGCAGCGCGCGGAGGCCGCGCTCGCCGGCGTGGTGGCCGCGCCCGATACGTTCGAAGCGGTGGCGCGCGCGTCGTCGAACTGCCCGTCGGCGGAAGTCGGCGGCAGCCTCGGGCAGCTCTTGCGCGGCGATACCGTGCCGGAGTTCGAGGCCGCGCTGTTCGATACCGACGGGCTCGGCGTGCTGCCGAAGCTCGTCAATACGCGCTTCGGCTTCCACATCGTGCGCATCGAGCGCCGCGTGCCGGGCGACGCGGTGCCGTTCGACGAAGCCGCCGGCCAGATTGCCGCGTACCTGTCGGAACGCGTGCGGCAGCGGGCGATGCGGCAGTACGTGGCGATCCTCGCGGGCGGCGCGCGCGTCGAGGGCGTGACCTTCGACGGCGCGAACGGGCCGCTGGTCCAATGAAACGGGGTTTTGCGTATGGCAATTCAACAAGGTAACGCCGGCGTGGCCGCGGATGCGCAGGCCATTCCGCTGCGCGCGTGGTCGGTGCTGGCCGCGAGCACGCTTGCGTTCATGGTGTGTTTCGTCGTGTGGATGATGTTCGGCGTGCTCGGCGTGCAGTTGCGCACCGATCTCGGCCTGAACAGCACCGAATTCGGGCTGCTCACGTCGACGCCCGTGCTGACCGGCGCGCTGATGCGCTTGCCGCTCGGCACGTGGACCGACCGCTTCGGCGGCCGGATCGTGATGACGATACTGCTCGTCGTGTGCGCGATTCCCGTCTATATCGTCAGCTACGCGACGCAGCTCTGGCAGTTTCTCGTGATCGGGTTGTTCCTCGGTTGTGTCGGCGCATCGTTCGCGGTCGGCACGCCGTATGTCGCGCGCTTCTTCCCGCCGAAGCGGCGCGGGCTCGCGATGGGCGTGTTCGGCGCGGGCACCGTCGGCGCGGCGGTCAACCTGTTCGTCACGCCGCTGCTGCTCGACGCCTACGGCTGGCGCTTCGTGCCGCGCGTCTACGCGATCGCGCTGCTGGTCACGGCCGTGATCTTCTGGGTCGCGTCGGCGCCCGATCCGGGCGCGGGCAAGCACGGCGGCTCGTGGCTCGATTCGTTCAAGGTGCTGCGCGACCCGCGCGTGTGGCGGCTGTGCCAGTACTACTCGATCACGTTCGGCGGCTTCACCGCGCTGTCGCTGTGGATCCCGCAGTACCTGAAGAGCGAATACGGGATGTCGCTCGTGATGGCGTCCGCGTTCGCGGCCGGCTTCTCGCTGCCGGGCTCCGTGCTGCGCGCGCTTGGCGGCGCGCTGTCCGACCGCTTCGGTGCGCATGCGGTCACGTGGTGGGGGCTGTGGGTCGCGTGGATCGCGCTGTTCCTGCTGTCGTATCCGGCCACCGATTTCGTGATCCACACGATCGACGGCACCGCGTCGCTGAGCCTGGCGATGCCGGTGGCCGGCTTCGTTGCGCTGACCTTCGTGCTCGGCGCGGTGTTCGCGCTCGGGATGGCGTCGACCTTCAAGTACGTCGCCGACGATTTCGCGGACAACATGGGCGTCGTCACGGGCATCGTCGGGCTGGCGGGCGGCCTCGGCGGCTTCCTGCTGCCGATCCTGTTCGGCGTGCTGCTCGACCTGCTGCAGGTGCGCACGACCTGCTTCATGTTCCTGTACGGGATCGTGTGGGTGTCGCTGATCCTCATCTACCTGTCCGAGGTGCGGCGCACGCCGGTGGCGGGCTGACCGTTCATGCTCGACGGGGGCGCGATGTCGGCAGCGTCCGGCGTCGCGCCGGTGTTGTCCGGCGGCCGGCCCCGTTTTCCGGCGCGCGCAGTTCTGTCAAACTGGCGCCCATGACACCGCGCCTCGCCTCACCGCCTTCCTCCGATTCCATGCCTGCGCCCGCAGGCTTTCCCGACGCCGACGAACTGGCCGCGCTGCGTGCGTGGTACGCGGGCATGACCGTGCGCCAGGCCGTCGCGCGCTACCTGCCCGAGCGGCTCGGAGAAGGGCGCTCGGCGCGCGGCGTGATCGGCGGGATTCGCCGTCGCCTCGTGCGTGTCGCGCGTCAGGCCGCTCGCCCCGATCTCGCGGAGCAGCTCGGTCATGCCGACAGCGAACGCCTGCAGATCGCGAAAGCGGCGACCGACGCGATCGGCGTGCTGCGCCATGCGCGGCCGCCGGTGCCGCAGATCAGCGACGACGTCGGTCAGTGGCTGCCGGCGCGTGCGGTCGCCGCGCTGCGTGCGCACGGGATCGCGACGCTCGCCGACCTGACCGTGCGGATTCCGCGCCGGCGTCAGTGGTGGCGCGCGATCGCGGGGCTCGGCATCGCGAGCGCACGGCTTATCGAGGCGTTCTTTGCCACGCATCCCGAACTGACCGAGCGGGCGCGCGCGCTGATCGCGGCGACGCCGCGCAGCGGCATCGTGCCGTGGGAACAGTTGAAGCTGCCGCACGAAGTCGACGGCTCGGCCGGCACGTTCCGCGCGCCGCGCGCGACGAGCACGCTCGATGCGGACAACGATTACGCGGCCGTGCATGCATGGCTGTCGCTGCACGAATCGGCCGCGACGCGGCGTGCGTACCGGAAGGAGGCCGAGCGGCTGATCCTGTGGGCGATCGTCGAGCGCGGGCGCGCGCTGTCGTCGCTGACCACCGAGGATGCGGTTGCGTATCGCGCGTTCCTGCGCAACCCGGCGCCGCACGAACGCTGGGTCGGCCCGGTGCGGCCGCGCGGCGCGCCGGACTGGCGGCCGTTTTCGGGCGGGCTGTCCGCGCGTTCGGCGGCTTATACGCTGTCGGTGCTCGGCGCGCTGTTCCGCTGGCTGATCGAGCAGCGCTACCTGCTCGCGAATCCGTTCGCGGGCGTCAAGGTGCGCGACACGCGCGGCGCGAATGCCCTGGACACGTCGCATGCGTTCACCGAAGGCGAATGGCTGCTCGTGCGCACGATCGCGGATGGGCTCGAATTCCGGAACGACAAGTCGCCCGGCGCGCCGCAAGCCGGCTGGACGCTGGCGGCCGCGCAGCGGCTGCGCTTCATTCTCGATTTCGGTTATGCCACCGGACTGCGCGCGAGCGAACTGGTCGGCGCGACGCTCGGCGACATCCACACGGACGCGCACGGCGACGCGTGGCTGAAGGTGATCGGCAAGGGCGGCAAGGCCGCGCGCGTCGCGCTGCCGCCGCTCGCGCGCACGGCGCTCGATCGGCATCTGGTCGCGCGGCGGCTGCCGGTCACGCCGGTGCGCTGGCGGCCGGATACGCCGCTGATTCCGCGCCTCGCGGAGGATGGAACGGCCGGGATCACGAGCGTGCGGCTGTGGAAGGTGATGCAGCGCTTCTTCGCGCAGACGGCCGCGCTCGTCGACGACGGCAACCCGGCGCTCGCGCAGAAGCTGCGGCAGGCGAGCCCGCACTGGATGCGTCACACGCATGCGACGCATGCGCTCGCACGCGGCGCGGAGTTGACGACGGTGCGCGACAACCTGCGGCATGCGTCGATTTCGACGACGTCGATTTATCTGCATGGCGATGACGTGAAGCGGGCGCGGCAGATGTCGAGTGCGTTTTCGGCTGACAAATGAGCCTCACGCGTGGAACCTGGCGCGTGTGCGCTCGCGGGCGGCTCGACCGGAACGACAGGGCGCCGCCGACGGTCAGACGGTTTATTCGGTAACGGAACCGGCGCGCAACCCCCGCGCCCCCCGCTGGAGCACACGCATGACGACATCCGCACACCCGCAAGCATCGCGATACGCGCGCCGCGCATGGCACGTGCTCGTCGCGGCGCTGTGCCTCGGCTGGAGCGCGCTGTCGTTCGGCGCGGACGGCGCGGCGGCGCTGCTCGACCGCTATCACAGCCTCGGGGAGCAGTTGAAGAACAACCCGTTCCATCGCCCGCTGTACCTCGAATCGTCCGAGGCATCGTCATCGCTGAAGGGCGATATCTACGCGGTCGTCGACTATCCGTTCGCCGTCGTGAACGGCAAGCTCAACGATCCCGCGCAGGGGCCCGCGAACTGGTGCGCGGTGCTGATCCTGCACTTGAACACGAAGTACTGTCACGCATCGACCGGCAGCAACGGCCCGGTGCTCGACGTGAACCTCGGCCGCAAGATCGAGCAGAAGCTGTCGGATACCTATCGCGTGCAGTTCCGCTATCGCGTGGCCGCCGCGACGCCCGATTACTTCCAGGTCGACCTGAGCGCCGACAGCGGCCCGATGGGCACGAAGGATTACCGGATCGCGCTGGAGGCGGTGCCGGTGGGCGCGTCGCGCACGTTCCTGCATCTCACCTATTCGTACGGCTTCGGCACGGTCGGCCGCATGGCGATGAAGACCTACCTCGCGACGATCGGCAGCGACAAGGTCGGGTTCACGCTCGCCAGCGGCGCATCGGCCGCGCAGCCGCAATACATCGGCGGCGTGCGCGGCTTGCTGGAGCGCAACACGATGCGCTACTACCTCGCGATCGACACGTATCTCGCGACGCTCGACAAGCCGCTCGGCCAGCGCCTCGCGCGCTGGTTCGATGCGACCGAGCAGTATCCGCAGCAACTGCACGAAGTCGAGCGGGGCGCGTATCTGCAGATGAAAACGCAAGAGGTGCAGCGGCAGCAGACGGCGCGGTGAGGCCGTCCGCTGCTGCGCTGCCCGGCGTCGATCAGTTCGACGCGCCGCCGACCGTGCGAATGCTGTGCCACTGTCCCTGTTCGACGCGGAACAGCGTGTAGGGCGGCTTGATCAGGTCGCCGCGCGCGTCGAACGAGATCTTTCCGGTCACGCCCGTGACCGACACGCCGGCCAAGCTCGCGACGATCTTGCCGCGGTCGACCGAGTCGGCCTTGTGGATCGCCGCGATCATCGCGAGCGCCGCGTCGTACGCGAACGGCGCGTACAGCTCGACGTCCTGGTTGAAGCGCGCCTTGTAGCGCTGCGCGAACGCGATCGCGGACGGCAGCTTGTCGAGCGCCGGCCCCGGCTCGAGATCCTGCGTGCCTTCGCCCGCGCTGCCGGCGATCTTCAGGAACGCATTGCTTTTCAGTGCGCCGGCCCCGAACAGCTGCGCGCGGATGCCGAGCGAGCGCATCTGCTTGACGAGCATCGCGCCCTGTTCGTCGAGGCCGCCGAAGAACAGCAGGTCGACGTTGTTGCTCTTCATCGTCGTCAGGATGCCGCGGAAATCGACGGCCTTGTCGTTCGTGTATTCGCGGCCGACGATGGTGCCGTGCGCGTCCTTCACGCCTTTCTCGAAGGCGTCCGCGAGCCCCTGGCCGAATGCGGTGCGGTCGTCGATGATGCCGATCCGCTTCGCCTTCAACTGCTCGACCGCGAAGCGTCCGGCGACCACGCCGCCGACGCCGTCATGCCCCATCGTGC
This sequence comes from Burkholderia sp. 22313, assembly GCF_052045245.1. Taxonomy (NCBI): domain Bacteria; kingdom Pseudomonadati; phylum Pseudomonadota; class Betaproteobacteria; order Burkholderiales; family Burkholderiaceae; genus Burkholderia; species Burkholderia sp. 22313. The sequence goes on along the minus strand of NZ_JBQEON010000051.1, from coordinate 4,641 downwards.
GGAACACGTTCTTGAAGCCCTGCATCGTCAGCTGCGGATTGGTCGAGCCGGGCGTGATCATCGCGACGTTCGCCTGCTTGTAGACGGCCGACGCGGGAATGCTGCAACCCGAGTTGTAGTGGCCGACCACGCCAACCACGCCGTCGTCGACGAGCTTCTGCGCGACCTGGATCGCGATGCGCGGATCGGCCTGGTCATCCTGCACGTCGAGCACGAAGCGCACGGGCTTGCCGCCGACGGTCGGATGTTTCGCGTTTTCCTCGTCGAGCGCGAGCTGCGCGCCGTATTGCAGATCCTTGCCGACGCGCGCGACCGGCCCCGTGAGCGGGCCGGCGAAGCCGATCTTGATGGTTGCCGGGTCCGCGGCCTGCGCGGCCGCCGCGACTGTGCCGATCGAGCAGACGGCCAGCCATGCCAGCCAGTTACGACGATTCATGATGCCTCCTTGCAGGGGTGAGGGTGGCGGCGCGCGTCAGAAGCGCGCGGCCCGGTAAGGTGCGAGGTCAACGGGCGGCGCGCGTTGCGCGACGAGATCGGCGACGATCCGCCCGGTGATGCCGGCGAGCGTGACGCCGAGATGCTGGTGGCCGAATGCATGGATCACGCGCGCGCTGCGCCGCGCGCGGCCGATCACGGGGACGCCGTCCGGCAGCGTCGGCCGGAAGCCGAGCCAGCTTCGCGTCGGCGCGCCGAGCGACGGCAGCGCCTCGCGTGCGGAACGCGTGAGCAGCGCGATCAGCGCGCGGTTCATGCCGGCGTCGAAGCCGCCGAGCTCGACGGTGCCGGCCGCGCGCAATCCTTCGTCGAGCGGCGTCATGTAGAACCCGCGCTCGGCCCAGCCGACCGGCCGTGTGACGATCTGCTCATGCGCGGCGAACTGCACGTGGTAGCCGCGCTCGGTATCGAGCGGCACGGTGTCGCCGCACGCGGCGGCGAGTGCGCGCGAGCGGGCGCCGGCGGCAATCACCACATGATCGAAGATGCGCACGGCGCTGCCCGCATGCAGGTTCACGCCGTCGCCAACGGGCTCGATTCGGTCGACCTGCGCGTGTTCGAGCGTTGCGCCGCCGGTTGCCAGATACGCGAACAGTTCGCCGAGAAACCCGCACGGATCGGAGAAATGCCAGCTCCCGTGGAACAACACGCCGCGCGTGAAGATCGGGGCGAGGGCGGGCTCGAGCCGGCGGATCGCGTCCGCGTCGAGCGTGTCGAACGGCACGCCGAGCCGGCGCCGCAGCGCCAGCGACGGCTGCGCGGCGTCGAACGACGCCTGTCGTGCGTACAGGTACAGGCATTCGCGCGGCCGCACGAAGGCCGCGAGTCGTGTGGTGGCGAGCAGCGGCGCATAGCCGTCGGCGGCGCGCGACAGCAGCGCGGCCAGCGCGCCGGCACTGCGCGCGTGCCGCGCGGGCGTCGAGGCGGCGAGGAAGCGCGCGAGCCACGGCGCGCCGCGCAGCAGGTACGGCCAGTGGATACGCAGCGGGCTGTCGGCGGCGAACAGGAAATGCGGCATGTTGCGGAACACGGACGGGCCGTTGACGGGCACGCAGCCATACGGCGCGAACGTCGCGGCGTTGCCGAACGATGCGCCCTGGCCGACGCCGGCCGAATCGAACAGCGTCACGCGGTGCCCGTCGCGCTGCAACCATGCGGCCGCGCCGAGTCCGATGAAGCCTGCACCCACGATGGCGATGTTCGCCATGACGCCTCTCCTCCGACACACCCGATTCACACAAAGACGGGATTAAGAATCACACAGTAATTTTTTGTGTGCAATCAAAAATCGATTGTGTGGCGCTAGCGTTTACCCGATTCCAACCTGCTGATTCCATAGATGTTTCGGCAGGCGTTTGATCGGGCGGGGATGTCATATACAATCGCAGGGCAGGTCAAAACGACAGACAAACGCTTTTTGTGTGAGTGCAAGCGAGACATGGCAGCAGACAAACTTTCCGGAGCGCGCGGCGACGGCGCGTCGGCGCAGGCAAAGCGGCCGACCTATGTCGAGGTCTCGAGCTCGATCGAGGCGGAAATCCGCAACGGCATGTACCCGCCGGGCAGCCGTCTGCCGCCGCAGCGCCAGCTGGCGACCGAGCTCGGCATCAACGTGTCGACCGTGTCGCGTGCGTACAAGGAGCTGCAGTTGCGCGGCCTCGTGATCGGCAGCAAGCGGCGCGGGTCGCTCGTCACCGGCGGCGCGATGCCGAGCATCGAGCCGGCGCGTGCATCGCTCGCGGCGGGCAACGGGGTGATCGACCTGACGGTGAACCGGCCGGCGACCGGCGAGTTCCTGGCAAGCCTCGCGCAGACGTTCGGTACGCTGCCCGACGATCCGCGCTTCGCGTCGCTGCAGGAATATCAGCCGCCGCAAGGCCCCGACTGGGCGCGCGCCGCGGGCGCGCAATGGCTGGCCGCGCCTGGCTTCACGCCGTCGCTCGATCAGGTGGTCGTGACGAGCGGCGCGCAGCACGGGCTCTACGCGGTGCTGAACAGCCTGATCGGCACCGACGGCGTGATCGTCACCGACCGGCTCACGTATTACGGGCTGAAGGCGCTCGCGCCGGTGTTCCAGTTCGAGATCGTCAGCGCGCCGGCCGACGATGACGGCCTGCTGCCCGACGAGATCGAACGGATCTGCCAGCGCATGCCCGTCAAGGCGATCTTCGTCGTGCCGAACCTGCAGAACCCGACGGTGACGACGATGAGCCTTGCGCGCCGCATGGCGCTCGTCGACGTCGCGCGCCGCCATCACGTGACGATCATCGAGGACGACGTATACGGGCCGCTCGTGCGCGACCGGCTGCCGGCGATCGCGGGGATGTGCCCCGAGCTCACGTTCCATATCGGCGCGACGTCGAAGATCCTCGCGCCGGGCTTGCGTCTCGGTTATCTGAGCTGCCCGCGCGACAGCGTCGCGCTGTGCGCGGAAGCGGTGCGCACCACCGCGTGGATGCCCGCGCCGACGTCGATGCTGATCGCGACGGTGTGGATCGAGAACGGCACCGCCGAGCGGATCATGAGCGCGCAGCTGGCGGAGATCCGCGCGCGCGTCGATCTGGCGCGGGAACTGCTGCCGGCCGGTCAGCTGAAGGCCGATCCCGCGTGCATGTTCGTGTGGCTGCGGTTGCCGCCGCCGTGGCGCGCCGACGATTTCGCCGCGAACGCGAAGGCGCGCGGCGTGATCGTGATGCCGTCGTCGACGTTCGCGGTCGATCGCGCGGAAATCGAGCACGGCGTGCGCATCAACCTCGCGTGCCCGGCGACGCGCGACGAGCTCGTCAACGGGCTGCGGATCCTGGCCGGTACGTTGAAGGACCGGCCGCGCGCGCTGTTCGGGTCGATCTGACGGTCACCGTTCACCTCGGCAACCCCGCAACGACATCGACTATCCGCTGCAGCAGCAGCGCTCCGTCGTCACACCGCCGCGACATCGGGTCCCAGCGGCAAGGCTCGACGGCGCCGGCGGGCTGCGCGATCTGCCGCCATCGCCCTCCGATCCCCGGCCGGCGCCCCCATTTGTAAGACGTACAGTTTGCCCGGTCCGGCAAATTTGCGCCGAACTGTACTCTTGTGGGTGTATCCGATGTGTGCACTCCTCGCCAACTGTTCTGCTCTTAGTATTCCATCATCAAGTGCACAGTGCCGCAGGCCCAGATCTCTCGGGCTTCCCGGCGCATCTTCAAAAGCGAGCCACTGCGATGGAAAAGGCAAAACCGGAGGGAACAATCAGGCAGCACGATAGCCCGGTCGGCGGGCAGCACGCGCGCGTATCGGACGCGCACGGGCTGGCGGCGCGCATGCGCAGGCCGGCGGGGAGCATGCGATGAAGCTCTACGAAAAACTCGCGGACGACATCGAACGCCTGATCCGCCAGGGCGTGTACCGGCACGGCGACCGCATTCCGTCGGTGCGGCAGGCGAGCCAGCAGCACCGGATCAGCATCACGACCGTGCTGCACGCGTACCTGCTGCTCGAAAGCCGCGGGCTGCTGGAAAGCCGCCCGCAATCCGGTTACTTCGTGAACCTGCGCAACGACGACGGCTACGCGCCGGTGCGCGAGCTGCGGCCGTCGAAGCCGATCGCGATCTCGTCGTCGGTCGACGTGAGCCGGCTCGTGCTGTCGACGCTGCGCTCGATCGGCACCGACGATGCCGTGCCGCTCGGCTCGCCGTATCCGGACCCGAGCCTGTTCCCGTTCGAGAAACTGAACCGCTATGCGTATGCAGCCGGACGCGACAAGGCGCTGTGGGGCGTGACCGACGGGCTGCCGCCCGGACATCCGCGCCTGATCCGCCAGATCGCGCGGCGCTACCTGGAAAACGGGATGTCGGTCGATCCGAACGAGATCATCGTGACGGTTGGCGCGACGGAGGCGATGAACCTGTGCCTGCAGGCGGTCGCGAAGCCGGGCGACACGATCGCGGTGGAGTCGCCGACGTTCTACGCGATGCTGCACGCGATCGAGCGGATGGGGATGAAGGCGATCGAAGTGGCGACGCATCCGGAATACGGCATCGACATCGCGGCGCTCGCGGCGATCGCGAAGTCGCAGCCGATTGCTGCATGCATGGTGATGCCGAACTTCCAGAACCCGCTCGGTTTTCAGATGCCCGACGAGCGCAAGCGCGAACTGGTTGAGTT
>NZ_JBQEON010000050.1:0-38509 GCF_052045245.1 Burkholderia sp. 22313 | reverse complement strand
CGTGCGGCGGTTTCGTTTTTCGCTTGGGTCTGCGGTTTCGTCTTCCCGCCGTGTGCGGCACGGCCATCTTCGACCCTTACTGGCACGACACCCGATGCGACCCTTCTGGATCGAACAAGCCCTGTTCAACGATGGCGATCTCGCCCCCGCGCTGCAGGGCGCGACGCAGGCCGACGTCTGCATCGTCGGCGGCGGCTTCACGGGGCTCTGGACCGCGATCCAGGCGAAGCAGCAAAACCCGGCGCTCGACATCACGATACTCGAAGCCGACCTGTGCGGCGCCGGCGCGAGCGGACGCAACGGCGGCTGCCTGCTCACGTGGTCGGCAAAATTCCTGACGCTGCGCCGCCTGTTCGGCGAAGCGGAAGCGATCCGGCTCGTGAAGGCGTCGGAGGCGGCCGTCCGGCACACCGCCGACTTCTGCCGCGCGCATCGCATCGATGCCGAGCTGCGGCTCGACGGCACGCTGTACACCGCGACGTCGCGTGCGCAGGTCGGCACGCTCGCGCCGGTGCTCGACGCGCTCGCCGCGTGCGGCATCCACAGCTACGAACCGCTGCCGGCCGCCGAAGTCGCGCGCCGCTCAGGCTCCGCGCGCAATCTCGACGGCGTGTACTCGCCGATCGCCGCGACCGTGCATCCGGGCACGCCGCGTCGCGCTCGACATGGGGATCCGGATCTACGAGCGCACGCCGTTCGTCGACTTCACGCCGGGGCAACCGGCTCTCGTGCAAACACCGTCCGGCAGCGTGCGCGCAGGCAAGCTGGTGTTCGCGATCAATGCGTGGATGGCGAGCCGCTTCCCGCGGTTCGAACGCACGATCGCGGTCGTGTCGAGCGACATGGTCATCACCGAGAAATGCCCGGACCTGCTCGAGAGAACCGGGCTCGTGGACGGCGTGTCGGTGCTCGATTCGCGGATCTTCGTCTACTACTACCGCACGACCGCCGACGGCCGGCTGATGCTCGGCAAGGGCGGCAACACGTTCTCGTGGCGCAGCCGCATCGCGCCGGTGTTCGACCGGCGCTCGCCGTACGAAGCGCAGCTCACGCAGAGCCTGCGCGGATTCTTCCCGTCGCTCGCGGGCGTGCCGGTCACCGCGAGCTGGAACGGCCCGTCGGACCGCTCGGTGACGGGCTTCCCGTTCTTCGGCCGCCTCGATGGCGCGCCGAACGTGTTCTACGGCTTCGGCTATTCGGGCAACGGCGTCGGGCCGACCTACATGGGCGGGCAGATCCTGTCGTCGCTGGTGCTCGGCCTCGACAACGCGTGGACGCGCAGCCCGATCGTGCGCGGCCCGCTCGGGGCGTTCCCGCCGGAGCCGATCCGCTATGTCGGCGCGCACGTCGTACGCAATGCGATTCGTCGCAAGGAGCGGGCGGAAGACGAGAGCCGGCGGCCGGCGCGGGTCGACACGTGGCTCGCGAAATTCGCGAGTGCGGCGGGCAAGGCCGACAAGGCGTGACGATGCGCTGATGCGATGACGCGACGCGCAATGCAAAAGGGACGCTGCGAGGCGTCCCTTTGCTTTTCCCGCGGCGGCCCGCGCAGCCGCGTTATACGCGTTCGGCCTTCTCGCGCGCCGCCTTGCCCGGCGGCAGCCCCTGCTCGTGCGTGCGGCGCATGCGCGCGAGGCCGTGCGCGACGTGCTCGCGCACGAGCGCGACGGCCTTCTCTTCGTCGCCGCTCGCGAGCGCCTGCACGATCTTGTCGTGCTCGGCCGCCGACACCGCGATCGCATCTTCCTCGGCCTCGATCGCGGCCTGGCGCAGCAGCCCGAGCTGGCGCACGAGCCGGCGATAGGTATCGGTGAGGTGCGTATTGCCGACGCCGACCACCATCGCGTCGTGGAACTGCACGTTCAGCTCGGTGTAGCGCGTGACGTCGTGGGTCTTCGCGGCATCCTTCATCGACTGGATGATGCCCTTCAGCACCTTCAGCGTGTCGGGCGAAATGCGCTTCGCGAGCGCGCGCGCGACCGACTCGTCGAGCATCGCGCGCACCTCGTAGATCTCTTCCGCCTCGCGCAGCGGCACGACGCGCACCGTCACGCCGCGGTTCTTCTCGTTGCGCAGCAGGCCGGCCTGCTCGAGCGCGCGGAATGCTTCACGCACGGGGCCGCGCGACACGTTCAGCCGGGTCGCGATGTCGACTTCATTGAGCTTTTCGCCCGGCGCATATTCGCCGGATACGATCGCGCGCTCAAGCATGTCCTGGACAATCATCGCGAGCGACTGGCTTTGCAGGAGTTCGATGGCGTTGAGCGCGTTCGGGGCAGTCATGGTCGGGCAGGCAGCAAAGCCGCGGGTAACAACGAGGGCGCCATATCGGCGAATGATCCTTGTATACCTTCGACCCGACACATTGTCAACAGTTTTCAGTTTCCAAAAACCGGTTCCGCGTGCCGGGAGGCGGGCGATGTGCCGCCGGCACGCGGCGTCGCGCGGCCGGCGTGGGCACGCCGCACCGCACGACGCGAGGCCCGCCGTCAGGCCGTGTGCTTCACCGGCCCCGGGTCGCTCTGGCTCGGCCGGCCCGTCTCGACGTGGCCCGCGAAGCGGCGCACGACCTTGTCGTCGCCGCCGCGCAGCGTGGTCGCGGTCATCGTCAGATCGTACCAGCCGTGGCTCGACGACAGCTCGAAGTGATCCTCGATCCGCTCGCCCGGCTCCAGCGTGTAGGTGCGCGCATGCGCATGGCTGTACGCGTTGTCGACCACCACGCGGCAGGTCGCGCGACCGCTGTTGCGCAGTTGCAGGTACACGTGGCGGTTGCTCACGTCGTAGCCGATCTTCGCTTCCGGGTTCGCGTGGCGGCCGTCCGCGGCCAGCCGCGTGTTGCCCTGGAATTCGCACAGATAGCCGTTCGGGCCGTAGGCGGCGAGATGGTAATCGCCGCGCGCCGCCGAGGTGCTCCACGTATCGGCGAAGCGGTCGTGCGAGGACACCGCGTAGCGGCGCGGCGGCGTCGCCGGGTTGCGGCGGTCGTACACGTAGAACGCGGCGCCCGCGTCACCCGAGTTCGCGAAATCGAGCGACACGCTGTCGTCGCGGCCATTCACGCGGGCATGCACGAACAGTTCGTACGGCAGCGCGCGCGCCGGCCGCGTGCCAGGCTCCTGCGCCGGCATCGACTGCCGCGCGGGCACCTGGTAGGCCTGGCCGGCCGTCTGGATGTGCTGCGGCACCGTGAAGCTCACCGTGCGCGTATCGGGCCGCGCGGAGAAATCGAACGCCGACGTGAGGTCGCCGCAGATCGACCGGCGCCACGCGCTGATGTTCGGCTCCATCACGCCGAAGCGCGCTTCGAGGAAGCGCAGCACCGACGTGTGGTCGAACGTCTCCGAGCAGACCCACCCGCCCTTCGTCCACGGCGAGATGATGATCAGCGGCACGCGCGGCCCGAGACCGATCGGCTGGATACCGCCCGGGTCCGCGCCCGGCACCAGCGGGCTCATTTCGCCCGGGTACTGGTTCAGGTCGAGCAGTTCGTCGCCGAGGTTCGACAGCAGGTTCGACGATACGATGCCCTGGCCGCCCACGCCGCTCGTGACCGGCGGCACCGGCGGCACGACGTGGTCGAACAGCCCGTCGTTCTCGTCGTAGTTGAGGATGAACACCGTCTTCGCCCACACCTCGGGGTTCGACGTCAGCGCCTCGAGCACCATGTTGATGTAGAACGCGCCGTCGGTCGGCGACGCCTGCGGGTGTTCGCTGTACTTGTACGGCGACACGATCCACGACACCTGCGGCAGCCGGTTCGCCTGCACGTCGGCCTTCAGCTCGGCCAGCGTGTGGTCCGACGCGCCCTTGTCGACCAGCGGGCCGCTCGCGCCTTCCTTCACCTGGAAGCGCTTGAAGAACATCAGCGAGTTGTCGGTGTAGTTGTCGGTCGGGTCGCCCGGGATGCCCGTGCCGCCCTGGTACACCTTCCAGCTGACCTTCGCGTTCTCGAGGCGCTCCGCGTAGGTCGTCCACGTGTAGCCGTTCACGTCGTCGCGCTCGCCGATGCCCGGACCGTTCGGCGGATTGCCGTAGACGTTGCGCGGATCGACCGTGCCGGTCCACAGGTAGATCCGGTTCGGCGCGGTGTCCGCATGCGCGGAGCAGAAGTACGAATCGCAGATCGTGAACGCGTCGGCGAGTGCGTAGTGGTACGTGAGGTCCTGGCGCTTCAGGTAACCCATCGTCAGCACGTCCTGCTTCTGGTTCACCCACTGGTCCCACTGGCCGTTGTTCCAGGACAGGTGGCCGCTGCTCCAGCCGTGGTTGGTGCCCGGCTGGAATTCGGTCGTCTGCTTCGGATCGAGGTAGAACGGCAGCACGTACGGCGCCGACGGATCGAGCCCGCGCGAATGGTAGTTCTTCGTGAACACCGACGCCGGCGGCTGCTGCCACACCGGCGCACCGCTCGGCAGCAGGTGCGGGCGCGGGTCGTTGAAGCCGCGCACGCCGCGCAGCCCGCCGAAGTAGTGGTCGAACGAGCGGTTTTCCTGCATGAAGATCACGACGTGTTCGACGTCGCGGATCGTGCCGGTGCGATACGCGGCCGGCATCGCGAGGGCCTTGCGGATCGCCGGCGGAAAGCCGGCGTAGGCGGCCATCGCGCCGGCCGACTGGGCGGCGAGGCGCAGGAAATCGCGTCGATTGGTGGCGGACATGAAGAGGATCCTGTGGGTCGGTAAGGGGGGCGCCGGTCGAGCGGGGCCGGCGGTCGGTGCGTTGCCGTTATTAGTCCGCATCGGCATGTCCCGGCCGTGACCGGTTCCAGCAGGTTTCTTGCGGTCACCCCCAGCTTTTTTTCGAAGCGGCGCACGATCCGGCTTTCATCCGGCCGACACACGCGCGCGCTACGCTGACGCGCGATGAAGAGGGGGGAGAAGCCGAGTCGTGTTCGATCAGCTGAAGGCGTTCCATGCGACCGTCCGGCAGGGCAGCATCACGCGCGCCGCGCGCCACCTCGGCGTGAGCCAGCCGACGATCGCCGCCCAGATCCGGCAGGTCGAGCAGCTGTATGGCATCGAGCTGTTCTACCGCAGCGGCCGCAAGCTCGAGGTCACCGAGACCGGGATCGAGCTGCTGCCGCTCGTCGAGAAGATGATCGCGCTCGAGGCGCAGGCCGACATCATGCTGCGCAACGTCGGCGGCCTGTTCGAAGGGCATCTGCGGATCGGTGCGACGGGGCCGTACTACATCATGGACGCGGTTGGCCGCTTCTCGCATGCGCATCCGTCGATCGCGCTCACGTGCCGGATCGGCAATTCCGAGGAAATCCTGCAGGCGCTGCACGAGTTCCGCATCGACCTCGCGGTGTCGTCGCAGCGCAATGATGCCGACGGCCTCGAACGCAAGGTGATCTCGACCGATCCGCTCGTGCTCGTCGTGCATCGCGACCACCCGCTCGCGCGCTTCGACGTGATCGACGCCGAGCAGCTCGCCGACGTGCGGCTGCTGATCCGCGAGGAAGGCTCGGTCACGCGCCGCTGCACGGAGACGATCCTCGCGACGGCCGGGGTCGCGGCCACGTCGGTCGCCGAGATCGGCAGCCGCGAAGCGATCCGCGAGGCGATCCTGCATGGCGTGGGCGGCAGCCTCTTTCCCCGCGGCGAGGCCGAGCGCCATCCGGACCTGCGCGTCGTCGCGCTGCGCGGCGTCGACACGACGATCGACGAATACGTGTACTACCTGAAGGCGCGCCGCCAGAGTCCGGCGATCGATGCGTTCCTCGCGTGCATCCTGCCGGCACGGCATGCGACGGACGAGGCGGCGCCTGCGGCGCGCGCGATGCCGGGGAACGCGCGCTGAGCCGCCGCGCGTTCGCCGGTTTCGCGTATTGCTCCTCATCCGTCTCACCGGGCTTCCCCGGTGCGCTTCCCACCGTGCTGCCCGGCGCCTTCCCTCGTTGTTTTCCTCGTGCCTTGCTTGTTGCTGCCTGCCGCGCGTCACTTCGGCAGTGCGGGGATCATCCACGTCAACACGTGCTGCTGCAGGAACACCAGCACGCCGAGCAGCAGCGTGAGGATCACGCTGTGCCAGAAGGTGCGCGCGAACACGACGCCTTCCTGCCCCTTCAGGTCGGTCGTCGACACGCCCGTCGCGATGTTCTGCGGCGAGATCATCTTGCCCATCACGCCACCCGACGAGTTGGTCGCGGCCATCAGCACCGGATCGAGGCCGAGCTGCCTGGCGGCGACGACCTGCAGGTTGCCGAACAGCGCATTGCCGGACGTGTCGCTGCCGGACAGGAACACCGCGATCCAGCCGAGCGACGCCGACACCAGCGGGAACAGCGCGCCGGTCGACGCGACGCCGGTGCCGAGCGTGTAGCTGATCCCCGAGTAGTTCAGCAGGTAGGCGAGCCCGACGATCATCATCACCGTGGCGATCGCGATCCACGTCTGCCGCCACGTCTTGACCACGCATTCGAAGAACGCGCCGACGCCGGTACGCGTCAGCGCAGCCGTGATGATCGCCGACACGAGAATCGCGGTGCCGGTGCCGAGCGGCTGGAAGTCCCAGATTGCCGCATACGGCTTGTGGTACAGCGACACGAACACCGTGTCGTGCAGCCCCGGCCACTTGATCTTCACGTCGCCGATCGCCGCGATGTTCGCGTGCACCCAGACGATCACGACCACCGACACGACGAGCCACGGCAGCCAGCCGCCGAAGCCCGCGCGCGCGGCGCCGGCCGTGGCAGGCACGCTGCGCGCGAGCGCGAATTGCGGATCGGGCTGCGGCTTCCACACTTGCAGGAAGCCGATCGTGACGATCAGCGACGTGAGCGACGACAGCACGTCGGTGAGCTGGTAGCCGAGGAAGTTCGACGTGACGAACTGCGCGATCGCGAAGCTGCCGCCCGACACGAGCAGCGCGGGCCACAGCTTCGCGATCGAGCGCAGCCCGCCGTACGCACCGACCACATAGAACGGCAGCAGCAGCGCGAAGAACGGCAACTGGCGGCCGACCATCTGCGCCAGCGTCGCGGGCGGCAGCGACGTGACCGCGCCGAGCACGGTGATCGGCACGCCGAGCGCGCCGAACGCGACCGGCGCGGTGTTGAACAGCAGCGTGTAGGTGAGCGCTTCGAGCGCGGGGAACCCGAGCGCGATCAGGAGCGCGCTGGTGATCGCGACCGGCGTGCCGAACCCGGAAATCCCTTCGAGCAGACAGCCGAACGAGAACGCGACGACGAGCAGCACGAGGCGGCGGTCGTCGGGCAGGTTGTCGAGCATCCACTGCCGGAACTGGTCGAAGCGGCCCGATTTCACCGCGATGTTGTACAGCAGCAAGGCGTTGAACACGATCCACATCACCGGCACGACCGCGAGCGCCATGCCGGCGCCGACCGCGTTGAACGCGAGGCCGGCCGGCATGCCCCACGCGCCGATCGCGACCGCGAGGCCGGCGACGAGCCCGGCCAGCGACGCCTGCCACGCCGGCCGGCGCAGTACGCCGAGCGCGATCAGCGCGACCGCGATCGGGATCGCGGCGACGAGGAACGACAGGAACAGCGAGTTGGCGACGGGCGTCAACGGCTGGGTGAACAAGATGCCGGGCGGCAAGGCTGCGGTGGGATTCATCGTGTCTCCGTTGTCGACTGGCGTTAACGCTTTAGCGCTTACTCCAGTCCCATGCTTCGCGGTCGATTGGCGTGGGCGCTTTGGCGCTTGCTCCAATCCCATGCTTCGCGGTCGACCGGATGTCGGCGGGACGAGGTGCGTCGACGCCCAATCCCCCCGCGCAAGGCCCCAGGCGCTCTGGCGCCCGCGCATGCTCCGGTCCCGTATCAAACGTGCGTTCCACGGCGGCGAAGATCGTCCGACACTTGCGCATGCAACCATGCCGCAGCGTCGACCGATCGGTCGCTTAAAAGAGGTTAGGAGGCACGCCGCGCTTGCACAAGGAGGGCAAGCCCGATGCGCGCGGTGCCGATACAGGGCATCCGCCGCATGCTGCACGGCGGCTGGCGGCCCGCTGACGCGCGCGCCAGGAAAGGCGCCGCCGCAATGTTGCGCAGCGGGCAAAGGTGACTGACAGCAGGCGGGGTGTTTCGTTTGGCGTCCGATGCCTAGACTGCCTGCATCGATTCCGCCCGCGCCGACGAACGCGCGGCTCCGGAACACTCACGGAGCACACGATGAACACCATGAAACTTGCAGCCTGCACGCTACTGCTGATCGGCCCGGCCGTCGCCGCCCAGGCCCACGCCGCGTCGACGCTGACGCGTGCCGACGTTCGCCAGGAACTCGTGGAATTGCAGGCCGCCGGCTACCGGGCGAGCCTCGCCAGTAGTCCCGACTTTCCGCAGAACATGCAGGAAATCATGCAGCGTGCCGCGCAGGCACGCGGCGATGCGGCCGGCTACGGCCGCGACGGCCACGCGAACGTGGAATCGGGAAAGCCGGCGCTGCCGCGCGTGGTCGAGCGCGACACGTACGCCCATCACTGAAGCGGGTGAAACCGGGTCAGCCGCGTGAACGCGCGACCGCCCGGCCTGCAGCCGGCCCGCCCGCCGCGCGACGCGCAGCGGGCGGCAGCGATCAAACGCTGAAGCGGTTCAGCGTATAAGCACGATAGGCGGCGACGAATGCGTCGAATGATCCGGCCTCCTTCGCCTCCAGCTCGGCCTGCTCGGCGAGCGACTTCGCCGCGAGCGCCTGCTCGCTGCGCATCGTCTCCGCCGATGGCGGGTTCGCCCGGAAGTGCGCGGCATGCGCTTCGCTGTGCGCCAGCGCGAACGCGAGGAACGACTGCCCGTTCTCGCGCATCGTGCGCAGCACGCGCGCCGACGGCGTGCGCTCCGGATCGGCGAGCTTCTCGCGCTGCGCGGCGATCGCGCGCGCATGCTCGTCGCCGCCGCGGATCTCGTCGAGACGGCGCCCGACGGTTTCGATATCGGCCATCAGGTCGTCCGCCCACGCCTGCAGCGTGACCGGCTGGCCGTCGCGCGTCAGCGTGAGCTCCGGCTTGCGCCCGTCCATCGTCACGCTACCGAAGTTCGCATTCGCTTCCTTGTACGCGTCGCAATCCAGCGCGGGGCTCTCGTCGAGCGCGCACGCGAGCAGGAACGCGTCGATGAAGCGCGCGGTCTCGAGCGCGATGCCGGTCGGCTCGAACGGATCGATGTCGAGACAGCGCACTTCGATGTACTGCACGCCGCGCGACGCGAGCGCATGCAGCGGCCGCTCGCCCGAATACGTGACGCGCTTCGGCCGGATCGTCGAGTAGAACTCGTTCTCGATCTGCAGCACGTTCGTGTTGATCTGGATCCACTCGCCGTCGCGATGCGTACCGATTGCCTCGTACGGCGGATACGCTTCGCTCACGGCCTTCGACAGCGCGTCGAGATAGCCGGGCAGCGTGTTGTAGTCGACCTGCAGCGCGGCCTGCGCGGTCGTGTTCGAATAACCGAGGTCGCTCATCCGCAGGCTCGTCGCATACGGCCGGTACAGCGTATCGGCATCGAACGCGTCGAGCTTGTGCGGCTTGCCGCGCAGGAATTTCGCGTCGAGCGCGGGCGACGCGCCGAACAGGTACATCAGCAGCCAGCTGCGGCGGCGGAAGTTGCGGATCTGCGCGAGATAGCGCTCCGACTGATAGTCGACGAGCGTGGCCGTCGAGCCTTCGTCCGCATGCAGGCGCCGCCACACTTCCTCGTGCAGCGAGTAGTTGTAGTGAATCCCGGCGATGCACTGCATCGTGCGGCCATAGCGATACGCGAGGCCGCGCCGGTACACCGTCTTCAGGCGGCCGATGTTCGACGTGCCGTAGTCGGCGATCGGGATTTCATCGTCGGCCGGCAGCAGGCCCGGCATCGAGTCGTTCCAGAGCATCTCGTCGCCGAGCGATGCATATACGTAGCGGTGCAGATCGTCGAGGCGTTCGAGCGTGATCGACGCGTCGGCTTCCGCCGGCGTGATCAGTTCGATCAGCGCTTCGGAATAGTCGGTCGTCAACGACGGGTGCGTGAGGGCCGAACCGAGCGCGCGCGGATGCGGCGTGAACGCGATCATCCCGTCGCGCGTCACGCGCAGGCTTTCCTTTTCGATGCCGCGCAGGCCGTCGGGCAGATGCTGCCGCGTCGGGCCCGAGCTCAGCGCTTCGAGACGATTCAGCAGCAGTTCGGACTGGCGGTGAGTCATGGTGTTCGACATGGAGACGCAAGTGCGTGACGGCCGCGCGCAGAATGCCGCGCGCGGCCGGCTGGATTATTGGTCGCTTCGTTGGTAGCGGGCACTTTAACATCTCGCCGAAACACGCGCTTGAGGTGGCGCCGGGCGGCGCGCGCCCGCCGCAGCGGGCCGCCGGGCGGGCCGGTGGCGACGTTCGCCGGGGGCGGCGCCCGCCCCGACCGGCACCGACGGACGCGGCGCTCACGTGAATTCGTCGGACGGAACATGAACGAAGCCAGCCGCTGCGCACGCAGGTGCAACCCGCGCCGCCCGCCCTCCATGCGATACCGCGGCGGCTGGACACGCCATAGGTCCGGAGCAGCAAGCCGCCGGATTCATTTGAGCGCCGCCAAGCGCCCAACCGTGAGGAGGACCGACCGATTGCCGACCGCCCCGGTCCGGCCGCACCTGGCGGCCAGCCATTGCGACCGTCACCCGCCGCGCGCGCCGCCGGCCCGGTCCGCCACGTCGTTCCACAGATGAAGTGCCGCATACGCGCGCCACGGCCGCCAGCCTTCGGTGCGGCGCTTCTGGCTCGTGAGCCGGTCGAGCGACGGATCGCGCGCGGTGATCGACTGCATCAGCACGAGATCGGACGCCGGCCATGCGTCAGGGTCACGCCACGCGCGCATCGCGATGTATTCGACGGTCCACGGGCCGATGCCGGGCAGGTCCAGCCACGCGCGGCGCAGCGTCTCGAGATCCGCCTGGGCGGGATCGAGCGGCACATGACCGTCCGCCACCGCGCGCGCCATGCCCGTCAGCGCCGCAGCCCGCTTGCCCGGCATCCCGATCTTCTCCAGATCGCATGCGGCGAGCGCGTCCGGCGTCGGGAAACGCCACGCGGGGGCGCCATCCGGCCCCGGCATGGCGTCGTCGTCGTACACGACCCGCTCGCCCGCGCGCTGGACGAGCCGGCCGACGATCGTCGTCGCTGCCTTCACGCTGACCTGCTGGCCGACGATCGCGCGCACCGCGAGTTCGAACCCCGACCAGGCGCCCGGCACACGCAGCCCCGGCGCGGCTTCGACGAGCGGCGCGAACCACGGATCGCGCGCGAGCCCGCCGCCGATCGCGGCGGGATCCGCGCCGAGATCGAACATCGACGCGACGCGGCACGCAAACGCGTCGTCGACATGGCGCGCGGCCGCCCCGTCGACGGTGGCGATCAGGCAATGCCGGCGCGGATGCCTCGTGACGGTGAGCCGGCCCGCGTCGCCGTGCAGGTCGACGATCCGGCGATACACACCGTCGACGACCTGCTCGACGCCCGGAATCGCGCGTCCGCTGAAGAAGCGCAGCACGCGCGCCCAGTCGTATGGTGCCTTGAAGCGCAGTTCCATCTGCGCGGACGGCGGCACCTGGCCGCCGTTCGCGATCGACGTCATCGTGGTTTTTTCGATGTTCAAACTGCGTTGCCCTCCGCAACGGCCTCGGTTTCATCGTCGCGCACATGGCGCGCCTCGGACGCCAGCAGCGTCGCCTTGCGGCGCACGCCCCAGCGGTATCCGGCCAGCGCGCCGCCCTTCTGCACGACACGGTGGCACGGGATCGCGAGCGCGACCGGGTTCGACGCGCAGGCCGACGCGACGGCCCGCACCGCGCGCGGCGAGCCGAGCGCCTCGGCGATCTCGGAATAGCTGCGCGTTTCGCCGTACGGGATGTGCGTCAGTGCTTCCCAGACGCGCTGCTGGAAGGCGGTCGGCGCGATGTCGAGCGGCAGGTCGAACGCGTGCCGCGTGCCGTCCAGGTACGCGCGGATCTGCGCGATGAACGGTGCGAGCCGTGACGGCGATTCGACCAGCTCGGCGCGCGCGAACGCGTCCTTCAGCTCGCCGACGAGCGACGCCGGTTCGTCACCGAATGCGATCCGGCAGATGCCCTGTTCGGTCGCGGCGACGAGCACCGTGCCGAGCGGCGTCGACGCGGTTGCATAGTCGATGCGCAAGCCGGCTCCCTGGCGACGAAACGCGGACGGCGCCATCCCCAGTTCGCGCGGCACCGAGGCATAGAGCCGCGACGGCGAGTTGAAGCCCGCGTCGACCGCCGCCTGCGTGACCGGCTGTCCGCTTTGCAGCGCCTCGCGCAATGCGGCGCCGCGCTGCGCGGCCTGATACTGCCGCGGCGACACGCCGACCACCCGCTTGAACAGCCGCTGCAGATGGAACGGGCTCACGTGCACGGCGTCGCTCAGTTGCTGCAGCGTGAGCCGCTCCGGATGCGCGTCGAGTGCCGCGCACGCGCGATTGACGATCTCGAGCTCGCGCGGCAGCCCTTCCGGCTGGCAGCGCTTGCACGGGCGGAAGCCGGCCGCGCGCGCGTCGGCCGGACTGGCGAAAAAGGACACATGCTCGCGCCGCGGCAGCCGCGACGCACAGCTCGGGCGGCAGAACACACCGGTCGTGCGCACGGCATAGAAGAACGCGCCGTCCGCATGCGGGTCGCGGGCGGTCACGGCGCCCCAGCGGGCATCGTCGGTCGGATAGGCGGTTTTCATCTGAACCTCGCATTCTCTAGTGTAGAGGGTGCCTACTCTAGACATCGGCACATGCCGTCGCGCCCTGAATCTTGCTCTGTGATTCGCGCCGGCGAAACCGGGGGCACATCGGACTCCGGTCAATCGGACGAAAAGGCGCGCCGATGCTGTCCGAGCGCCGTTTTCGTCATCGTCCCGTCACCATTTTGCTGCGGTGCAGCTGCGACAAATCGCCGTCCTGACCATTTTTTACACTTGGAATATTGCAACGCACCATCGCCGTGTGTATAGTTGGAACTGTCTCCTCCATGTCTCCTCCTGATATGGATTAAGCCCGTTCCGCTCTGCGTGAACGGGCTTTTTTTCGTCCGTCGATCGTGCCGCGTCCGGCGCGCGTCGCCGGCGAGGTTTACACTCGGTGCACGCCCATCCGCGAACGGAGTGCCCGCTCATGAAACCGACCATCCGCGCGATCGATCACGTCGTGCTGCGCGTGACCGACATGGCTGCGATGACGCGCTTTTACTGCGATGCCGTCGGCTGCCACGTCGAGAAGGAACAGCCCGATCTGGGCCTCGTGCAATTGCGCGCCGGCGACGCGCTGATCGACCTGCTGTCGGTCGGCGGCCCGATCGACCGTCCCGACAGCGGCCCGCCCGGTGCGGGACGCAACCTCGATCATCTGTGCCTGCGCGTCGAGCCGTTCGACCCCGACGCGCTGATCGAGCATTTCGCCGCGTATGGCGCGCGCCCCGACGCCCCCGCCGAACGCTACGGCGCAGGCGGCTACGGGCCGTCGATCTATCTGTTCGATCCCGAAAGGAACATGCTGGAGCTCAAGGGGCCGCCCGCCGCGATCGGCTGAGCGCCGGCCGTCACGCGTCGGCGAACGGCTTCACCACGGTCCATTCGACCGCGACCGGATCGTGGTCGGCGCTCGAGATCCACGCCGCGCCGTCCTGCACCGTGCATTGCAGGCGCATCGTGCGCTCGGCGAGGCGCCCGAGGGCGGCGGCGACGCCGTCGGCCAGCGACAGCACCTGCACGTTGCGCAGCCGCTCCACCTTGCTGCGCACGCCCTGCCACCAGATATCCGAGGTCTTGCCGCCATACGCGATCACCGTGACCCGTCCGGCACGGCCCGCGGCCTTCGCGATGCGTCGCTCGTCGGGCTGGCCGGCCTCGATCCACACGTCGATCGCGCCCGTCAGATCCTTTTGCCACAGATCGGGTTCGTCGACGTCCGACAGCCCCTTGCAGAATTCCAGACGCTCGTGCGCGAACAGCGCGAACGCGACGATGCGCACCATCATCCGTTCGTCGGTTTCGGACGGGTGACGGGCCACCGTCAACGCGTGATCGGCGTAATAGTGCCGATCCATGTCGGCGATTTGCAGCTCGGCTTTGTAGATGGTGGATTTCAGCGCCATGCGGATACGGCCCGGGCGGGCATTCGGTTCGGTCGGGTCGTGATGATACCGAATGCGCGCCGCCCGGCGCGCGATGGACGCTCCACAGCACGACGGCCCGGCATCGGCCGGGCCGCATTCGAGCCGCATGGCCGGCGCGTCGGCGCCGGTGCGCGGGTTGCGAGAAGTGCGCGTGCGGGTTACTGCTTGACGAAGCGCGAATCGGTCCAGAGGCCCTGCTGGTCGCTGTTGTCGGCGCTGACGAACTGGACGTCGCCCTGATCGACCGACACTACGCGAAAGCGCTGGCCTTCCGGCACCGACAGGCAACGGTAGTCATCGAAATACTGCTGCTTCGCCTGCGACTTCCCATCACGTTCGTGGCTCAGTACGGAGTCCAGATTGTCTTTCGACAGACAGCCCCACGCATTCTTCGTCAGCTGGATTTCCTGTTTCGGCTGAACAGCCGCATCGCCGCCCGCCTGGGCGATCGACACCACGGAAAATGCGCCGACGAGGGCAAAAAGGACACCGGTTCGCTTCATCATGTTCTGTCTCCAGGCTTGCGGGCACCAGGCTGGGTTAGCTATGTGTTTAAAGGTGATCGTGAACCCGCGTTTTTCACTTTAGAAGACCGGCAAGCGATATCAAGCACATTTGTTGTGCGATCGCAATAGCGTCGAATTGTCGCACCCCGCGCGCACCCGTTTTTTCGCGTGCCGCGCACCTGCGGCCGCGTCTGCCGTCCGATGTGCCAGCCCGCGCCGCCGGACGCAAAGCGTTATCTGACAAGGCTTTCAGCAGATTTACAATGCGCCGCTTGAACGGTTTGGATAATTCATTTCAATATCGGGACCATTTTGATGCGCCGCACATAAAGTCATCCGAAACGATATGAATTTACCGCAGTGCGGGACCGGATTTACCTGATACAAGAAAAATGCCAGGTATAAGCGCGCTCGTATTTACCCGTATTTTCCCGATGTGCCCGATGCCCGCGGCAGCGGGCCGCGGGGCGTTTTCGCCGGTGTCTTTTTACCCGGCTTTATTCAGACCGACTGCGGGCGTTCGAAATAATCGCGCTGGAAGATGCACATGCGATACGCGTTGTGATACGCGCCATTTCCGAAAAATTCTTCCTTCAATTCCGCCTCGTGCTGGAATCCGCATTTCTCGTACACGTGGATGGCCGCCGCATTCGACGTATCGACAATCAGGTACAGCTTGCGCATGTTCAGCACCTTGAACGCGTACTCGATTGCGAGACGCGTCGCCTGGCCTGCGTAGCCGCGCCCCTGGCATTGGGGCGCGATGATGATCTGGAACTCGCCGCGACGATGGATGTAGTCGAGTTCGATCAGTTCGACCAGGCCGACCAGTTCGTCCTGCGGATCGACCGCGACGAAGCGGCGCTCGCGCTGGTCGTGCACGTGGCGGTCGTACAGCTGCGACAGCTCCGAGAAGGTTTCGTACGGCTCCTCGAACCAGTAGCGCATGATCTTCGCGTCGTTGTTCAGTTCATGAACGAAGCGCAGGTCCTGGCGCTCCAGCGGCCGCAGTGCGAGCGTGTGCTTGTCGTTCTGGAGTTGCATGTTCGTGTCCTTTTTTATGCCTGCGGGCGCGTGAAAGCCGGTGCGGCGCCACTGCCGACGCGGTCCGTTCCGCGCCGCAAGAAGTTGACCGCAGGCGAAGCTCAGAGCCTAGAATGGGAGCAAGGGTTCCTGCCACCGCAAGGAGGCTATCGTGATCGAGCAAGTCATACTCGGCATCTTCCTCGTACTGCCACTCGTAATCGTGGCTGCGCTGTTCTCCGACGAACTCTGGCAGGAACATCGGCGCCAGCATCCGCGCGACGAGAACGCACCGCATATCGACTGGAAGCATCCGTGGCGCCGCGTGCGGCGTGGGCACTGATTCGATCCCCGTCCCTGCAGGACATCTTTCCGGGCGGGTCGCCGCGGACGGCGCAACCGCCTTCCGCCACGAACCGGCCTCGACCGCTTCGCCCCCATTCCCGCTCAACCCGCGAGACGCCGACGTGAACGACAAACCCGCACTCCCTCCGCACGACATCCCGAGCGAAACGATCGACCTGCAGATCGCCGACGTCCTGGCGGCCGTCCGCTATCCGGCGAACAAGGATGCGATCGTCGACGCTGCGCGCGACGCCGGCGCGAGCAACGACGTGCTGTCTATGCTCGACGGCCTGCCCGAACAGGACTACGCGGACGTCGATGCCGTCACGCGCTGGATCGCCGGCAACTTCGGCCCCGGCCTCGGCATTTGAGCGCAGACCCATAACGCGATAGGATCGGCCCGCACCGGTCGCGCCGCGGCCGGATGCATGCTGCCCGGCGCCAAGACCGGGCCGTGACCGCTCGAGCGCCCGGGGGAATCCATGGAAGGTATCCTGATCCAGCACACGACGCGTCGCCAGCTCTGGTTTGGCGCGCTGACGGCACTCGTCATCGTGCTCGCGCTCGGGATCGCCGTGCCGCGCGCGAACGTCGCGCTGCCGGCCGTCGAGCCGTTCATGCCGATGTGCGCGCTGACCGTGTTCAGCACTGCGAGCATCGCGGCATTCTTCCTCGGCGCGCAGTTCACCGTGACGCGCCAGCCCGTGCTCGGTGCGCTCGGCGGCGCCTATGCGTTCACCGCGCTCGCCGTCGCGCTGCAGCTGCTCACCTTCCCCGGCGTATTTGCTCCACACGGGTTGCTCGGCGCGCGGCCGCAAAGCGCCGCGTGGATGTGGGTCTTCTGGCATGCCGGCTTTCCGTGCTTCGTGATGGCCGCGCTGCTCGCGCGCGAGCGGCTCACGCGCACGCCGGTCAGCGCACGGCAGACGCGCCGATGGACGATCGCGCTGGTCGGAGGGCCGGCCGCCGCCGCCGCGCTGCTGTGCATGCTGGCGCTGAACGTCGCGCTGCCGCCCGCGTTCCATCCGCCGGGCGACGCAGCCTTGCTGCCGGTCAGCGGGATCGCGCTCGTCGTGTGGATCCTCAATGCGCTCGCGCTCGTTGCCGTGGTGGCCTCCGGCCGGTTGCGCACGACGCTCGACCTGTGGCTCGCCATCGCGGTACTGGCGTGCCTCACCGACACGACATTGAACCTGCTGACCACGAACCGCTTCACGGTCGGCTGGTATCTCGCGCGCGTGTTCAGCATGTTCACGCCCGGCGTGCTGGTGTGCGTGCTCGCGTGGGAAGTGACGACGCTGTATCAGCAACTGTTCGAAGCGCACGCGACGCTGGTTCGTTCGTCCGCGCGCGACGGGCTGACGGGCGCATTCAACCGCAGCCATTTCAACGATCACTTCCACACGCTGTTCCTGCAGGCGCGGCGGCAAGGCGAGCCGCTGTCGCTGCTGATGGTCGACGTCGATCACTTCAAGGTCTACAACGACGCGTTCGGTCACGTGAAGGGCGATGCGTGCCTGATCGCGGTCGCGAATGCGCTGGCCGGCGCGGTGCGGCGGCCGGCGGATATCGTCGCGCGCTACGGCGGCGAGGAGTTTGCGATCGTGCTGCCGAACACCGGTGCACGCGGTGCGCGCGTCGTTGCCGAAGAGGCGCGCGAAGCCGTGCTGCGGCTCGATTTCGCGATGCCGTCGTCGCCGACGGGACGCGTCAGTGTCAGCGTCGGCTGCGCAACCGTGTCGGCCGACGATCTGTCGACGCCCGATGCACTGATCGAAGCCGCCGATGCCGCGCTGTACCGCGCGAAGGATGCGGGGCGCAACCGCGTCGTCGTGGCCTGAAAACGTCTGCGGATTGGGGATTTGTTACGGTCATTGTGACCGGAATAATGTGCCGTTACGGATTGCCGCGCAGGGAAACGATCGCTTACAGCCGGTGTCGCGCGCGCTCGCTATGCTGGGTTTCATATTGAACCCCAGGCAGGTGAGCGCGATGAAAAAGACCCTTTTGCTGATTGCCGGTGTGGCCGTGCTGTTGAGCGGCTGCATCGTGGTGCCGGATGGTGGCGGGTATTACGGTGATGGCGGGTATTATCATCATCATCGGCATTGGGATTGATGGCGGGGGGCGGTCCGGATGCGTCGATCCGGACCTTCGTGCAATCGATCGAGCCAGCGTAATCAACTCGGCACGCATCCGAATTACCGGTAGCACCGCGCACGTTTCGCAAGGAGACGCTCGAGGCGTGCATTCCTCTCCCGCCCTCCCGACGGCTTTGATTGCGGCCGATGCCTGCGGCTAGCGTCTCCGTATCGGAAACGTCAGCTCAGGCAGTACGCGCGGCCATCATTGGCGGCGGATACGCGGAGGGCGACAGGTTTCGGATGACCATGCGGTCGAGTTCGGCTTGTGCCTGCGCGATTTTCGCGTCGGCCGCGATGATTTTCCTGTGGTGACGATAACGCGCCACGAGCACCGAGCCGATTATCACGAGACCGAAGACGACATTCCCGATGGCCGGCGTATTGTCGGCAAGCTCGCCGGCCATGGTCCCGACGATCGCGCCAGCAAGCACGCCGAATGCGACCGCCAATATGCCGTCGCCGAACCAGGTCTTCGGGTATTTGAGTCGCGCGACATTGATTGCGGCAACGGCATCCACCATGCCTTCCACTTTGCCTTGCACGGTATCGAGCTGCGCCTCGATGACGTCCGCCAGATGAGCTGCGCGCGCCTTGTCCGACGTGGCGAGCATTCCGGTATTGGAATAGGTCAGCAGGATGCCGTCCAGTTCCCTCCACGTAGCGTCCAGATCGCTTGAAACCAGACCTTCTTCCCGTAGATAGCGCCACCCGGTATCGACATCGTTGAGGTCGACGTATGTGCCATGCGATGCACAGCACCCGAACACCACAAATGCCCGGCGCAGCGCAAGTCCCATGGTGACGTTGTCATTGGCTCGCGATCGCTGGCTTTTCGCCATGTCGGCCGTCGTGTTGCCGGACGATTCGCTGCGTTTTCCGAATCCGAATCCCATACGCGCCCTCTGTTTCTTTTAAGGCCGGGATTCAACGTGTCGATATTTCCCGGCCGATCGATTTTACGACGGGCCGCGTGACGCGAACGGGGGGTCGATTGCGCTATGGCTGCTCGATCAAAAGCGAATGGCGAGCCATCAAGGACTTTCACACTTCAAATGCGCAGGCATCACTTCCCGATACAGAACCTGCTGAAAATCACCCCCAGCAGATCGTCCGAAGTGAACTCGCCCGTAATCGCATTGAGTTGCTCCTGCGCGAGCCGCAGCTCCTCCGCAAACAGGTCGAGCGACTGCGCGCGCTGCTCCGCATGATCGGCTGCCTGCGCGAGGTGCTCCTGCGCCGCCCGCAACGCGATCAGATGCCGCTCGCGCGCCAGATAAACGCCTTCGGCGCCCGCCTGCCACCCCGCGATACGCAGCAGCTCCGCGCGCAGCATGTCGATCCCGTCGCCGCGCTTCGCCGACAGATGCACTTCAGTCAGATCACCTTCGGCCGCCGGATGCTCGACGCACGCCGACACACCGGTCAGGTCCGTCTTGTTCAGCACGCGCACCACCGGCACGCCATTCGGAAACCGCGCCGCGATCGTCTCGTCGTCCGCCGTCATCCCCGTGCGCGAATCGAGCAGATGCAGCACGACGTCCGCGCGCTCGATCTCGCTCCACGTGCGCGCAATCCCGATCCGCTCGACCTCGTCCTCCGTCTCGCGCAGCCCGGCCGTGTCGATGATGTGCAGCGGAATCCCTTCGACCTGGATCGTCTGCGCGACCTTGTCGCGCGTCGTCCCCGCGATCGGCGTGACGATCGCCAGCTCCGCGCCGGCGAGCGCATTCAGCAGCGACGACTTGCCGACGTTCGGCTGCCCCGCGAGCACGACCGACAGCCCCTCGCGCAGTAGCGCCCCCTGCCGCGCATCGCCCAGCACGTGCGCGAGTTGTTCGCGAATCCGCGCGAGCTTGCCGCGCGCATCGGCCGCTTCCAGGAAGTCGATTTCCTCTTCCGGGAAATCGAGCGTCGCCTCGACCAGCATGCGCAGCGTGATCACATCCTCGACGAGCGCGTGGATCTGGCGCGAAAACGCGCCGTCGAGCGAGCGCCCGGCCGAGCGCGCCGCCGCTTCGGTGCTCGCCTCGATCAGGTCGGCGACGGCCTCGGCCTGCGCGAGGTCGAGCTTGTCGTTCAGAAACGCGCGCCGCGTGAACTCGCCCGGCTCAGCGAGCCGCAGCCCGAAGCCGCGCCCCGCGTCCAGGCAGCGCTGCAGCAGCAACTGCATCACGATCGGCCCGCCATGCCCCTGCAGTTCCAGCACGTGCTCGCCGGTGTACGAATGCGGCGCGGGGAAATACAGCGCGATCCCGCGGTCGAGCGGCGCGCCATGCTCGTCGAGGAACGGCACGTAGCTCGCATGACGTGGCGCGAGCTGCTGCCCGCACAACGCGTCGATCAGCGGCAGCGCAGCCGCCTCGCCGGCGCGCCCGAACGACACGCGGACGACGCCGATGCCGCCCCGGCCGGCAGCAGTGGCAATGGCAACGATCGGGTCGGAATCGGTAGCAAGCATGGAAATCGGATGAATCGGGTGAACAAGAGTCAATGGTGCGCCCGCGCAACACTTCGGGCAGCGGGACGCCGGCATTGTAGCGTGCCGGCAGGCAAGCCACCGGACGCCGGATCGGCCTCGAACTCGCCCGAATTTATCCCGACGGAGCTAAGTCGTGTCTCAATAACAGGCGATTGCATACTGGCCATTTCGGACGAGTATGCTTGTCGGACGCGTCCAACGCCGAGGCCCCCAATTCCGGCGCGCGGTCCGCGGCAGGTTGGGATTCATCCGATAAAGCTACATTTAGCCCATATGGTTGTCTCGGACGTGTCGGTGGAATTGCACAATCACCCCCATGCCGACACCCGAAGAAAAAGCGGCGTTCTCGGAACGCCTGAAATTCGCCTTGCGGCGCAGCCCGGACAAGATCACCGGTGCGACGGAGCTCGCGAACCGGTTCAATCTCCGTCACCGCGGCGCGCAGCCGGTTTCGCCGCAAACCGCGCACAAATGGCTGACGGGCCGCACGATTCCGACGCCGGACAAACTCGAAACGCTCGCCAGCTGGTTGCGCGTCGAACTGCACTGGCTGCACTACGGCCCGTCGCCGAGCGTGATCGAACATGCGACGCCGCAACCGCTGCCGCGGGACGAGCGCTATCCGCCGACGCCCGAGACGATCGAACTCGCGTCGAAGATCGAGGCGCTGCCGCCGCATCAGCGCTACCTCGTTCAGGAGCTGATCGAGCAGTTCTACAACGGCGAACCGAAAGCCGAAGCGAAGAAGGCCTGAGCGGGGCGGTCGACGGCACGCACGCGCCGCCGCGCCACCCGCCAGAAACAAAAAAGCCGCATGGATCGAACCATGCGGCTTTTTTTACGTGCATCGCGGGCGGCGGGCCGCCCGCGGGTGCCACGGGCGTCAGGCAGGCTTCTTCTTGACGCCGCCGAGCTTGCGCGTGATGTAGTACTGCTGCGCGATCGACAGCACGTTGTTCACGACGTAGTACAGCACGAGACCAGCCGGGAAGAAGAAGAACATCACCGAGAATGCGATCGGCATGAACTTCATCATCTTCGCCTGGACCGGGTCCGGCGGCGTCGGGTTCAGGCTCGTCTGCACGAACATCGACACGGCCATCAGCACCGGCAGGATGAAGAACGGGTCGCGCTGCGACAGGTCGTGAATCCACAGAATCCACGGCGCGCCGCGCATTTCGACCGATGCCAGCAGCACCCAGTACAGCGAAATGAACACCGGGATCTGAATCACGACCGGCAGGCAGCCGCCGAACGGATTGACCTTCTCGGTCTTGTACAGCTCCATCAGCGCGGCGTTCATCTTCTGCGGATCGCTCTTGAAGCGTTCGCGCAGCGCCTGCATGCGCGGCGTGATTTCCTTCATGCGCGCCATCGACTTGTAGCTCGCAGCCGACAGCGGGAAGAACACGGCCTTGATCAGGACCGTCAGCAGCACGATCGCCCAGCCCCAGTTGCCGACGACGCCGTGGATCTTCTCGAGCAGCCAGAACAGCGGCTTCGCGATGATCGTCACCCAGCCGTAGTCCTTCACGAGTTCCAGGCCCGGCGCGATGCCTTCGAGCATGCGCTCTTCTTCCGGACCGGCGAACAGGCGTGCCTGCACGTCGGCCGACTGGCCCGGGGCGATCGCGGCGACCGGCTGCTTCACGCCCACGCGGTACAGCGTCGGATCGATCTTTTCAGCGTAGATGTCGCGCTTCGCGCCCTGCTGCGGAATCCAGGCCGACGCGAAGTAGTGCTGCACCATCGCGACCCAGCCGTTGTCGGCGGAGTTCACGAAGTCGGCCTTGTTCTTGTCGAGATCGCTGAAGTTGATCTTCTGGAAGTGCTTCGCGTCCGTGTAGACCGCCGGCCCGAGGAACGTATGCGAGAACATCGGCGTTTCGACGGCCGTGTTGTCGCGCACCAGTTCCATGTAGACCGTCGGCGTGACCGGTGCCGTGCCGACGTTGTCGATCTTGGTATCGACGCCGATCACGTAGCTGCCGCGCGTGAACGTGTAGGTCTTGATCACCTTCACGCCGCCCTTCACCGGCGATTCGAACGACAGCTTCAGCGTGTTCTGGTCGCCCGTCAGCGACGTCGGGCCCGCATTGACCTGCGTGTAGACGTCGTTGTGGTTCGGGAAGTCGCCGCCGAGCAGGCCCGACCGTGCGAGGTACGTGTGGCCGGCCGTGTGGTCGAACAGCGTGATGTACAGGTCGGGCTGCTTGCCGTCGCCCTGCTTCTTCAGCGTCAGCTTCGCGAGCGTGCCGCCGCGCGTGTCGATTTCGCCGTCATACACGTCGGTCGAGAACTTCACGAGTTGCGTCTGCGCGGCCGGTGCCGTCGTCGACGGTGCGGTGCCGGCTGCGGCGGCAGGTGCGTCACCTGCGGTCGTCGTCGTCGCGCCCGTGCCCGATGCACCGCCGGCAGCGGCGGGAGCCGTGTGCGTGGCGCTCGGGAAGAACATCGACGGGCGTCCATG
Organism: Burkholderia sp. 22313; assembly: GCF_052045245.1. Lineage (NCBI taxonomy): Bacteria > Pseudomonadati > Pseudomonadota > Betaproteobacteria > Burkholderiales > Burkholderiaceae > Burkholderia > Burkholderia sp. 22313. The sequence goes on along the minus strand of NZ_JBQEON010000050.1, from coordinate 15,440 downwards.
GTCGCGCTGCCAGTTGTCGTACAGCATGACAGCTGACATGAAGAAGATCACCCATAGGACGGTGCGTTTGATATCCATGCGTTGTCTCAGAGTCGATGGGACCGCGCGTCGGCTTCGCCGCGAGCGCGTGTGTCGGAGTTGGGCGGCGGGACGAGGTCGATGCCGCCCGCGGAAAACGGGTGGCATCGGCACACGCGCCTGACGGCGAGATACGTGCCGCGCGCGGCGCCATGATACTGGATTGCCTCGCGCGCGTAATCCGAACAGGAAGGATAAAAACGGCAACGGTTGCCGAGCATCGGGCTCACGGCAACCTTGTAGAAGCGCAGCAAGGCGATCAATACCGTTTCCATACCTTGGGCGGCGCCATTCGACGCCGCGTCAAAACCGGCCGGGCGGGCGCGAACGCCACACCGGGCACGGATGCGTCACTCGGACGCGGGCTTCGACGCCCGGCGGGCGATCTCCCGGACTGCCCTGTCGAGCAGTTCGCGGATTTCGGCCGCGCACATCGCCGCGAGCGGGGCGGAAGCCGCGCTCGGCAGCGCTTTCTTGTCGAAGCGCGTGTGCTGCCGCAGCAGCAGGTCGTAACCGGCGAATTCGGCCCGGCGCAGGCGAAACGCGTCGCGCGCCAGCCGCTTCACGAGGTTACGCGTCACCGCACGCGGCGCATACTTCTTGCCGACGACGAGCCCCAGGCGGGCAGGCTCGCCAGTCGGCTTGCCGTAGATCACGAAGTGCGCGGAGCGCCGCCAGGGGCGCAAACGAAAAACGGATGAAAATTCATCCGTTTTCAGAAGCCGCGCAGCTTTCGGGAAGGCGGCTTTCGTCTGCGACGGATTCGCACCCGGCTCGACGGCACCTTCCGCAGGACTGCGGACGGCGGACACAGCGCGCAACCTGCCTTAGATGGCCAGGCGCTTGCGGCCCTTCGCGCGGCGAGCGTTGATGACCTTGCGGCCACCTGCCGTCTTCATGCGGACACGGAAGCCATGGGTGCGCTTGCGGCGCGTCACGGACGGTTGGTAAGTACGTTTCATGATGTTCTCACTTGTTCGAGAATGTCGAAATTCAGGGGACCGCGTGCCCTTAACCGGAGGCATTCGGGCGAACGCAATCGCCGGGAATACAGGATTGGTTTTCGCGGAACCCGCTATTTAAACCGTTTTTCTCTTGGCGGTCAATACTTTAGGAGTCGTCCGCCTGTGCCGGCCTCCGCCGATCCGGCCCCGCGCCCCACAACCCCAGCCTGTGGATAAGTCGCGCTGTGGCCGCGTTTGGCGGTAGAATCTCGCCTTATCTCCAAGAATCCCGCACGCCGCTTCGGCTCGCGCCTGCCTCTCCACGACTGTGACGCAGGCGTCCGAAGCACGCTCGCACGACCGCTTCGGGCCTTGTTGCGCAACCGCCACAAGGGCGCCGGCGAGCCGCGCTGTGCACGCAAAAAACGACAGTTACTTGATGAACGATTTCTGGCAACACTGTTCCGCACTGCTGGAGCGCGAGCTGACGCCCCAGCAGTACGTGACGTGGATCAAACCCTTGGCCCCGGTGGCCTTCGATGCGTCGGCGAACACGCTGTCCATCGCCGCGCCGAACCGCTTCAAGCTGGACTGGGTCAAGAGCCAGTTTTCGGGCCGCATCTCCGATCTGGCCCGCGAATTCTGGAGCGCGCCGATCGAAGTCCAGTTCGTCCTCGATCCGAAGGCCGGCATGCGCAGCGCAGCTGCCGCCGCGCCGGCCGCCCCGCGCGCGCCGCTAGCGCCGACCGGCCCCGCCGCGACGGTCGCCGCGATCGCCGCCAACCTGGCCGCGAATGCCGGCGCCGCGCCCAGCGCACCGGCCGACGTGCCGATGACGCAGTCGGCAGCCGCCGCGCATCACCTGAACGCCGACGACGCCGACATCGACCTGCCGAGCCTGCCCGCGCACGAAGCCGCGGCCGGCCGCCGCACGTGGCGTCCGGGCCCCGGCGCCGCGCCCGCGAACGGCGGCGAAGCCGATTCGATGTACGAACGCTCGAAGCTGAACCCCGTGCTCACCTTCGACAACTTCGTGACGGGTAAGGCGAACCAGCTCGCTCGCGCCGCCGCGATCCAGGTCGCGGACAACCCCGGCATCTCGTACAACCCGCTGTTCCTGTACGGCGGCGTCGGCCTCGGCAAGACCCACCTGATCCACGCGATCGGCAACCAGCTGCTGCTCGACAAGGCCGGCGCGCGGATCCGCTACATCCACGCCGAGCAATACGTGTCCGACGTGGTGAAGGCGTACCAGCGCAAGGCGTTCGACGACTTCAAGCGCTACTACCACTCGCTCGACCTGCTGCTGATCGACGATATTCAGTTCTTCTCCGGCAAGTCGCGCACGCAAGAGGAATTCTTCTACGCGTTCGAGGCGCTCGTCGCGAACAAGGCGCAGGTGATCATCACCAGCGACACGTATCCGAAGGAGATTTCGGGCATCGACGATCGCCTGATCTCGCGCTTCGACTCGGGCCTCACCGTCGCGATCGAGCCGCCCGAGCTGGAGATGCGCGTCGCGATCCTGATGCGCAAGGCGCAGTCGGAAGGCGTGAACCTGTCGGAAGACGTCGCGTTCTTCGTCGCGAAGCACCTGCGCTCGAACGTGCGCGAACTCGAAGGCGCGCTGCGCAAGATCCTCGCGTATTCGAAGTTCCACGGCCGCGAGATCTCGATCGAGCTGACCAAGGAAGCGCTGAAGGACCTGCTGACCGTGCAGAACCGGCAGATTTCGGTCGAGAACATCCAGAAGACCGTTGCCGACTTCTACAACATCAAGGTCGCGGATATGTACTCGAAGAAGCGTCCCGCGAACATCGCGCGGCCACGGCAGATCGCGATGTACCTGGCGAAGGAACTCACGCAAAAGAGCCTGCCGGAGATCGGCGAGTTGTTCGGCGGGCGCGACCACACCACCGTGCTGCACGCCGTGCGCAAGATCGCCGACGAGCGCAGCAAGGATGCGCAGCTCAACCACGAGCTGCACGTGCTGGAACAGACGCTGAAGGGCTGAGCGCGCGCACCGCGCTTGATAATTCGGCCTCCGCCCCAATTTAAGGGGGGCGGTTCGGTTTTGAGGCACAATACTGGTTTGACCGCCCCGGTGGTGGCGGGCCAAGAGCCCGGCCGGCGGGGCGCTGCGAGGCTGCTGCGCTGCAGGCCGTTACTCAACGAAGGAACTCTATGCAACTGGTCAAGACCGAACGAGACACCCTCCTCAGGCCGCTGCAAACGGTCAGCGGCATCGTCGAACGCCGCCATACGTTGCCGATCCTCGCCAACCTGCTGATCACCAAGAACGGCCCGGACGTTTCATTCCTGTCGACCGACCTGGAGCTGCAGATCACCACGCGCGCCGATTTCGGCGTCGGCGGCGACCAGGTGGCCACCACCGTCGCGGCCCGCAAGCTGCTCGACATCCTGCGCGCGATGCCTGACGGCCAGGTCACGCTGTCGCTCGCCGACAAGCGCCTCACCGTCCAGTCCGGCAAGAGCCGCTTCGCACTGCAAACGCTGGCGGCCGACGAGTTCCCGACCGTCGCGCAAGCGAAGGATTTCGGCGCCACGCTCACCGTCCCGCAGAAGTCGTTCCGCCAGTTGCTCGGCATGGTGCACTTCGCGATGGCGCAGCAGGACATCCGCTACTACCTGAACGGCATGCTGCTCGTCGTCGACGGCGACCAGTTGATGGCCGTGGCCACCGACGGCCACCGCCTCGCGTTCTCGTCGATGAAGCTCGAAGGCGGCACGTTCGGCCGCCAGGAAGTGATCGTGCCGCGCAAGACGATTCTCGAGCTGCAGCGCCTGCTCGAGGATATCGACGACACCGTCACCATCGACATCGCGCAGACCCAGGCCAAGTTCACGTTCGGCCAGGTCGAGCTCGTGTCGAAACTCGTCGAGGGCAAGTTCCCCGACTTCCAGCGCGTGATCCCGAAGGCGCACAAGAACACGTTCGAGATCGGCCGTGAAGAGCTGCAGCGTTCGCTGCAACGTGCGGCGATTCTGACCTCGGACAAGTTCAAGGGCGTGCGCTGCATCATCGCGCCGGGCCAGCTGAAGATCATGTCGACCAACGCCGATCAGGAAGAGGCGCAGGAAGAACTGGAAATCGCTTATCAGGGCGATACCGTCGACATCGGCTTCAACGTCACGTATCTGCTCGACGTGCTCGCGAACCTGAAGGTCGACACCGTGCAGGTGAGCCTCGGCGACGCCAGCTCGAGCGCGCTGATCACCGTGCCCGAGAACGACGAGTTCAAGTATGTCGTGATGCCGATGCGCATCTGACGCGCTCGACATCGCAACACACACCAGGGGGCGGCAAGCCCCTTTGGCGTTTTTATGGCGAACCGACAACCCGTCCCTTTGGTGCTTTTTCAGCGCTTGGGGCGGGCCAGGAAACTGGAGCGGCCCGGCGATTTCTCTCGCTGAAACGCACCGCGCCGCCACGAGAGTGGCCTCGCAGAACCGGAAGATATCCATGAGTGAACAGCACAATTCGCAACCCGATAACAGCAGCTACGGCGCCTCGTCGATCCAGATCCTCGAAGGTCTGGAAGCGGTGCGCAAGCGCCCCGGGATGTACATCGGCGACACGTCGGACGGCACCGGTCTGCACCACCTCGTGTTCGAGGTGCTCGACAACTCGATCGACGAAGCGCTGGCCGGGTACTGCAACGACATCCACGTGACGATTCACGCCGACAACTCGATTTCCGTGACCGACAACGGCCGCGGGATTCCGACCGACGTGAAGATGAACGACAAGCACGAGCCGAAGCGTAGCGCCGCCGAGATCGTGATGACCGAGCTGCATGCCGGCGGCAAGTTCGACCAGAACAGCTACAAGGTGTCGGGCGGCCTGCACGGCGTGGGCGTGTCGTGCGTGAACGCGCTGTCGAGCTGGCTGCGCCTCACCGTGCGCCGTAACGGCAAGAAGCATTTCATGGAGTTCCATCGCGGGGTGGCGCAGGATCGCGTGCTCGAGATGGTGGACGGCGTGGAAGTGTCGCCGATGCTGGTGACCGGCGATACCGAGAACCGCGGCACCGAAGTGCACTTCATGGCCGATCCGACGATTTTCGGGACGGTCGAGTATCACTACGACATCCTCGCGAAGCGGATGCGCGAGCTTTCGTTCCTGAACAACGGTGTGCGGATCCGTCTCACGGACCTGCGCTCGGGCAAGGAAGACGATTTCGCATTCGCCGGCGGTGTGAAGGGCTTCGTCGAGTACATCAACAAGACGAAGACCAACCTGCACCCGACGGTTTTCTTCGCCACCGGCGAGAAGGATGGCGTAGGCGTCGAAGTCGCGATGCAGTGGAACGACAGCTACAACGAAAACGTGCTGTGCTTCACGAACAACATTCCGCAGCGCGACGGCGGTACCCACCTGACCGGCCTGCGGGCCGCGATGACGCGCGTCATCAACAAGTACATCACCGACAACGAAATCGCGAAGAAGGCGAAGGTCGAGACGACCGGCGACGACATGCGCGAAGGGCTGTCGTGCGTGCTTTCCGTGAAGGTGCCGGAGCCGAAGTTCAGCTCGCAGACGAAGGACAAGCTGGTTTCTTCCGAGGTTCGTGCTCCGGTTGAAGAAGTCGTTGCGAAGGCGCTGGAAGAATTCCTTTTGGAAACGCCGATCGACGCGAAGATCATCTGCGGGAAGATCGTTGAGGCTGCTCGGGCGCGTGATGCAGCTCGGAAGGCGCGCGAGATGACGCGCCGCAAGGGCGTGCTCGACGGCGTCGGCCTGCCGGGCAAGCTCGCGGACTGCCAGGAGAAGGATCCGGCGAAGTGCGAAATCTACATCGTCGAGGGTGACTCGGCAGGTGGGTCGGCGAAGCAAGGGCGTGATCGCAAGTTCCAGGCGATCCTGCCGCTGCGCGGCAAGGTGCTGAACGTCGAGAAGGCACGCTACGACAAGCTGCTGTCGTCGGAGCAAATCGTCACGCTCGTGACCGCGCTTGGGTGCGGGATCGGCAAGGAAGACTACAACCTCGACAAGCTGCGCTATCACCGCATCATCATCATGACCGACGCGGACGTCGACGGTGCGCACATCCGGACGCTGCTGCTCACGTTCCTCTATCGCCAGATGCCGGACATGATCGAGCGCGGGTATGTGTATATCGCGCAGCCGCCGCTTTACAAGATCAAGGCGGGCAAGGACGAGCGGTATCTGAAGGACGACGTGGAGCTCAACGCGCATATGCTGCGGTTGGCGCTGCAAGGGTCCGAGCTGGTGCCGGGTGAGAATGCGGCGGCGATTTCCGGTGATGCGCTTGGGGAGCTGGCACGGTCGTACTTGCTGTCGAAGAGCGTGATCGAGCGGTTGAGCCGATTGTATGACCCGGCTGCGCTGGAAGCGGTCATGGACGGGGTGGTGATCGATCTTTCCAATGAGGCTTCGACGGAGGCTTCGGCGAAGGCTCTGCATGCCGCGTTGCATGACGAGGCTTTGAAGAACGAAGTGCGTGTGGTGCCTTCGTATGACCCGGTTCGCGAACAGCGGTCGCTGCATGTCGAGCGTACGCATCACGGCAACGTGCGGGTTTCGGTCATCGACCAGGAATTCCAGCACACGGCGGATTATCAGCAGCTGGTGACCACCGCGGATACGTTCAAGGGGCTCATCGGCGAAGGTGCGGTCATCAAGCGCGGTGAGCGCAGCATGGCTGTGAACGACTTCAAGAGCGCGATGAAGTGGCTGCTTGCTGATGCGGAGCGGAACGTTTCGAAGCAACGGTATAAGGGGCTCGGCGAGATGAACCCCGGGCAGCTGTGGGAAACGACGATGGATCCGACCGTGCGGCGACTGCTGCGCGTGCAGATCGAAGACGCGATTGCGGCGGATGGGATCTTTACTACCCTCATGGGGGATGAGGTCGAGCCGCGGCGGGCGTTTATCGAGAGCAATGCGTTGCGGGCGGGGAATATTGACGTCTAACGCACTGCCAGCTGTAGGGCGGCAGAGAAAGCCCGACCGGCGCCACAGTTTGCGACTATGGGAGGGAGTTGGCGCGACTGACCTATCTTGACAAGAAAGTCCCGCCACCAGTGCAGGCATAACCCTTTCGAAGGTCCGGGGCCCCCGCCCCCGAAATTCAAGCTTAGTTAGGTCTGAAAAAAGCCGGAAACCTTTGTCGCACAAGGATTCTGGCTTTTTCCGTTTGAGATCCTCCAACGGCTTCTGTTGGAAAATCGAGCTGGTGGCGGCAACATAGGGAACCAGCTCGCTGCCCCGACGAACGGGTCGCCCCACACGCCGTTTACTCGTCAGGGCATCCATAAAACCGCTGACAGCGCACGAATTGGCGGGCAGAATCCCCAGGCAATGCACGTCAAATTGCTCAAAAGTGCGCACTTTTGAGCGCTTGTGTTGCTTTATGCTCACTGTAATGCTATAACGCCCTCAATTGTCGCTAGGAGCAACCAGTGCCCAAAATATCTGTACTGATGCCCGAGGCGGATGCAGCGAACTTCGAGTCGTATTGCGAAGAGCGCGGTTACAAAAAGTCCACGCTTATCGTACGACTTATCCGCGAGCACCTTGAGCGGGAGGGTTATCCTCAGCAACCCTCGCTACTTGCTCCCCAAAGAAACAAGTTGGGCTCCCGACACCCCAGACATGGGTCCGTCGCCGCCGATGAACTCACAAACAAGCGCTAACAATGTCGTATACATCAATAGACCTGTTCGCCGGTTGCGGTGGTCTCTCACTTGGCCTTCACTATGCGGGCTGGGAAGGCATCTTCGCAGTAGAGCGAGATGCGATGGCGTTCGAGACGCTTTCCCGGAACATGATTGACGGCGCGGCAACGTATTCCAACTACGCCGCTTGGCCAGCGTGGCTGGAGAAAACCAACTTAGACATTGCAAAGGTTCTCGACAACCCGCGAAGCCGGCGGGAGCTTCGAGCGCTGAACGGGACTGTCGACCTAATTGTCGGTGGCCCGCCCTGTCAAGGTTTCAGTGTCGGCGGTCGACGGGACGGCGCAGATGAGCGAAACAAGCTTGTGTTCAAAATGCTTGAGCTAGTTGAGCTCGTTCGGCCGCGTGCGGTCCTTATCGAAAACGTAGAGGGCATTGCTCGCCGGTTTGTTGCAAAACCCGGTCATTCCGCGAGCGCACCAGTCGCCGAGCTTGTCATTCAAGAGTTCGAACGCCTTGGGTATGTTGGGACGTACACGGTCGTGAGCGCGGTCGATTTTGGGGTGCCCCAAACCCGGAGACGGGTCGCAATCCTCGCGGTCAGAGATGCCGATGGGCTGAGCAGCGCAAGCCTGAAGAGATTGTTCGAACGGTCGCTTGCGGATGCTGCAACGCGTGTACGCACCTCCCACGGCTTACCGTTGAACCGGCCAACGACTGTTGGAGAGGCTTTGGAGGATTTGTGGGGCGGCACTCACCTTCCTTGCCCCGACTCTCCTGAATTTGAATCGAGCGTCTACAAAACGGCGAAGTCCGCATATGCGAAGTTCATGCGGCGCGGCATTCGCACAGGCAAGATACCCGATTCCCACAGGTATTCGAAGCACGGCGAACGCATTCAGATGCTCTACAACTTAGCCCATAAGACGCAACCCCCGGGTCGCCTCTCAAAAGAGTTCCTGCTCGAAAACGGGACTAAGAAGGACAAAAAAGCCCTGCTCGATGCCGCGATGCCATCGTCGACAATAACGACCCATCCGGATGAATTCATTCATTTCGCAGAACCTCGCAATGTTACGGTGCGGGAGATGGCTCGCCTCCAATCTTTCCCTGACGATTTCAGGTTTTATGGGCGTTACACCATCAATGGTCCGAGACGAAAACATGACGTTGCTCGGTGTTCTCAGGTCGGCAACGCTGTTCCGCCCATGCTGGGCCAGGGGCTTGGGATCGCCATTCAAACTGTGCTTGAAACGCTAACGGACGTGGATGCATTCGACGAACTACTTGCAGCCACTCCGTATGGTGAGGCAAACGCGCAAGCAAATCTGGCGCTTTTTTAGATCGTGAATCTTTCCAATTAGAACGGGTGCGTAATGCAAAACCTGCTACAACTTCTTCGTTCTAAGAACGTAGTTGAGTCTGCGACGTTGAAACCGCTGGCATTAGCCGAACTGCAACAAATATTTCCGTCACCGATGTGGGGTATCAGCGAAAACGCCGATATCTACACATCGGCGAACTTTAAGAATCTATGGGACAACGAGCTACGTAAGCCGCTACAGCGGTTCCTGGCACAACAGCATATTGATGGCGAAGCCTACGGACGCTGGCTCGGAGAAATTCACTACCATAGCTTTTCTATATATTTGACAGCAGCTTTCCCGAGCGGTTATCGGGACAATATCGGCTGGCGAATTTCAATCTTTTCGATCCCTGGCGTAGGCGCGTCGCTGGTCGGTCTCGCATCGCACTATCAACAGGCGATGAATCACAATGCGCTGGGTCGGGCATCGGCCCTTTTGCTTGAGACCGCGCGTCTTGGACTTGAAGCATCTGGCAATCCATCGTTGCAATTGCCAGGCCGGACAGTTGAGAGCACCGACTGGGATGGTGTCTCTCTCCTTACTTCGCCCGTTTTGCGAGTATGCGACGTAGATATCTCGTCCGTCGACCCGTCCGGATTGAGCATTAAAGGCGCTCGAACGACAACCGCGAAGAAAACCATTGCCTCGTTCATTTCCGTAATTCCTGCGTTTGCCTCCATGGAAGCAGCGAAAGCTCGGTCAGAGCTAGAGAAGCTACGCGACGCGGCGCTTTACTTGTCTGAGAAGACCTACCCCTTTAATAATCTCGAGGATTTCGAGCAGCTTCGCTCTATCGCTCTCACGGACCTCAGTGCGGCGGGCATTCGGTTGCGGCTGAAGGCTGGCAGTGCAACCAAATCCGTAGTTCGCGTGTATTACGGACCTCCGGGCACGGGAAAAACCTTGACCGCGGTCAAGGAGGCGATACGGATGATTGACCCCACGTTTCAAGGGAGTCTCACCGATTCGTTCACTCGCTTTAACGAGTCTCATGAAAAGTGCTGCTTCCTGACCTTTCATCCTTCGCTGCAATACTATGACCTAGTCGAGTCCATACGGCCAACGCTTACCGATGATAGTAAAGAGGTGGCATCTCAAGATGCCGACGCTGACGACGAAAAATCTAGGAGCGATTCGCCTGTCGATTCAAACGAGCCCCAGAGTGTACCCCAGGCGCTCAGATACGAAGTCTTCGAAGGTCCGCTGCTCCGAATGGTCCGGCGCGCGCAAAAAGACCCGCGAGGAAACTATGTAGTCGTCATCGACGAAATCAATCGAGGTGATTTGAGCCGGGTGTTGGGCCCTCTTATTTCCAGCCTTGAAGCAGACAAGCGCGCGGGAAGCGATTTTCCTATCGGCTACGAACTGCAATATCCGCAAGACGGTGAGGATGGGAGACTGTATCTCCCGTCAAATCTACATATTCTCGGCACAATGAATTCGACCGACAGAAATGTGGCGCTGGTGGATTACGCTCTTCGTCGGCGCTTCGATTTTGTCGAAATTCCGCCAGAACCGGAGCTATTAACCACCACCGTGGATGAAACGCCTATCGACTGCGCTGCGTTACTCAGAACGCTCAACCAGCGGATAGCATACCTGCTGGACGACAATCATCGTCTCGGGCACGGATTTCTCATGGGCTGTCGCAACAACAGAGATGTGTTCGAACGCTTAGCCAAGAAGGTCATTCCCCAACTTAGGGAATATTTTTTTGGAAATGAGGGACTGCTGCTTCTCATTTTCGGTGAGGCCGAGAGCCACTCGTTTAATCTGTTCCGCCAAGACACGGATTTCGCTGCGTTTTCGGACCTTTTCGGCGTTTCGCAGGACGTTGCTGCGTCTCATGGCTTCCGAAGCGCGTCCAGGGCGGTGTATCTAAAGCTTGACACCCGCTTCTGGAGCGAGGACGCGATACCTCCCGGACCGACAGACCCAGAGTACGCCGCACAATGCGTCAGAAAAGTATACGGTCATCAGGAAAGCTCACCCGTTCAAAGCTCATGATCAGGATGGAGAGTCGCAGGGAGCCTGCCCGCTGCGAGGAATGGAGAAAGCTTCGCATCGGCCCCGGCGAAGCAATCCCCTCGCTCGATGCTGCCACGCGGCTGCTGGCCGCTTGGGAGCAGCTCACGGGCATCGACCCGGCAAGATACTTCGAAATAAGTCATCGCTATCTGCGGCCGAAATCATGGTTCGGCACCATCGAAATTGGAGACCTTACAATCGAGGTGCTGCCTCGCACCGGCATGGAGTTATCTCTAGAAGCAAAAAAAAGATTCGATTCGAATGTCGACCTCATGCTCTCGGCATTGGCAAACCGCCCCTACCGTGAGCTTGGTGGCGCGCAAATCTCGGCAGAGGGCGGGCGATATGACGCCCTCGTACAAAGCTTTTGTCAGTATGTGCATGACGCACGCCGACGCCAAATTGTCCGGCGCTATCGTGGCATGACCGGCACATTCGAATTTCCCGTCGGATCGCTACGATTTCCTCAGCAAGCGCTAACGCAAATTCGCAATCCGCAACAGTTCGAATGCTCGTGGGTTGAACTGACGCAAGACGTCCCCGAAAATCAATTTATCAAGGCCGTATTAATTGCAGTTCGGTCTCGCTGTTCAGCTACTACGCAGAAAAGAGTTGAATCACTGCTTGTTGAATTTGAGGCCGTTGCGCAGATTGACCAGCCGCTCGACATTATTCAACGCATCCGCCTCGACCGTCTTCCCCGAATCTACTCCGATGTCGTCGCGCTCGGAAAGGAGCTGATAGAAGGGAACGCGTTGGGGATCCTTTTCGGGTCGATTTCGGGGATGTCACAAGTCGTGCTTTCCCCTGTCCTTTTCGAAAGCTACATAGGGCAGCAAATGGACGATCTCGCATCGGACCGCGGCTGGTCTTGCCTGAGAGGGGAAGGCAGGACCTTCCTGTGGCAGCGACAAGACGGTAGTGGGGTAGGACAGTTGAAGCCGGACATCCGTCTTGTCGACGGAGACGGAAGAACGAGAATGGTCATTGACACCAAATGGAAGTTTCCAGACAACTCCGCAGACTGGATAACTGTTAGCAGGGAAGACGCGACGCAAATCGGCCTATACGCTGCAAAATTTGGCGTGTGCGACGTCGGGCTCGTATATCCGAATCTCGATCCCGGTGTCGACGGGCCGGCCATTGAGCGATTGACCGGGCAACTCGACAGCCGAAAATTTAACCTGTATGTCACACGTGTACCATTACTCGGGAAGGAGCTAGGTGGTTTGAAGTACGGGCTCGAAGCCCTGTTGAGGTTAGTCCAAACCGAGGCACTTAGTACGACATCGCCCGAATCGGACCGTCGGCCCGCGGTCTCTTCGCCTGCTTCCACACCGACCTATGCGCAGGCGTGCTCATAAGGTCCCGATGAGTCGCAGTGACACGATGCGACAAATCAGGAGCAAGGACACGAAGCCTGAGCTCGTCGTCCGTCGAGCCTTATGGAAGCTTGGCTTTCGTTACCGCCTCCATTGCAAGGACCTTCCCGGCAAGCCAGACATCGTCTTTCGAGGTAAAAGAAAAGTCGTCTTCGTTCACGGATGCTTTTGGCATCAGCATGGATGCGCAGATTCCAAGCTACCAAAGTCGAATATGGATTACTGGCATCCTAAATTACGAAGGAATGTTGAGCGTGATGCCGAGGCGACTGCCAATCTTGAAGCGGATGGTTGGTCGGTAATGGTCGTATGGGATTGCGAGACTAAGAGTGCCGATTTACCCAACCGGCTCAAAGAATTCCTAGGCTGCTCGCCAGCGTAGCCAATTTTGCATGTGGATGGGACGGTGCCCCGCGTTTTCAACCATATCGTGCGACGACGCAGGAAAAGGTCGGGCGAACGTAGCCTCGCGCATCACGCCGTTCGCCCACCAGCTGCTGACATAGGCACGGGTACGTCACCCTCCAACAGGACTCGCAGACGGCACGTCGAAGTCTGTCTCTGACAATTCCGAGTGCAGGCGGTGATTGAGGAGAACCTGGATGATCGTCCGAATCGTGTCCTCGGTCGGAACGATCCGGCCCCGTTCGTCGAACTGGATCTGCCAGTTCCGCGCTGCATTTATAGCCCGGAGCCGCTGCATATAGCCCGGATCGGCATAGTGGGCCCGCTCTTGGACGACGGCCATGCGCCGCAAGTGCATCGTATTCGTTCCGACGTGCTGAACCAAGAGGGCCATATCCGAGAAGACTGCTTTGAATTCGTCGCTTTGCTGTAGCTCGACAAAGGAAACCGCATAAGTCTGTTTGTATTCGAGCAGCGACTCGAAACTTGCCTTGTTGATGATCAGAAGGTCGGCTTTCGTCGCAAAAAAATCGAATGTCTTCGCAATCTGAAAGGACTCATCGCCCGCAAGGTCGAGCTGGTTGCCATTCAGGACCAGATTGATAACGGATGCTCGCTTTTTCACGCGCCAGTCACTGGCAAGCCGCCGGACTCCATACAGTACCTCATTCTGCGTCTGGAGTCGGACGACGTATCCGGCGCTGTTCTCCAGCTGCTTCACATTGGTAATCAGGTGCTCTTCAGGCGGAAGATCGATTTTGTCTTGCAGTTGCGGAAATGTAGTTTCATCTCCCTCTAGATAGAGACAACCGGCTTCGTTCGGCTGCGCCAGCAATTGATAATCTTCTGCTTCGTGATAGCGTGCGAGGGTGTCAGTGACGATTCGCTTGAGTTCTGTCGTAAGCCCATCAGTCGTTACAGTGGCGAATGCCTTGAACGGCCCGCTTCTCCCCGCGCTTTTTTTGAACGCCCATAGCGACAGGGATGCATTATCAACGTCAAAATTTTTAATACCTGCCAGAGCCTCATTAGCCGCCATAATTTACTCTTTGAATTTTGATAATACGTAAATACCTTGCACGACACATGATTTCAACACGTCCCCCGAATATATTTTCGATCTAGACAACGCAATAATACTCCTATTATTGCCGTTTATGTCTGCACTAATCTCATAAAGCTGCCAGCCCGTGGCGAGCAGAAGCGGATTCATTAAAATCTGACCCGATCGGTAGGTGATAAGAAACATCCAGGCCAGAAAAATGATAAATCCATAAAATTTCCCGCTGCTCCCGAGATCTAACCCCATGAATGATACGACATACGGAAAGACATAGTTGATCAGATCGTTCGGGACAGTCTTCGATTCCTTAACCGTGAGCTCATGTACTCCGGGAATTCGATTGAGAACCCAGATAAAGAACAGAAGACTTATAAGACAAATAGTGAAAAACGTCAGCGACCGTCCTGGATTGCTTAAGACGGGACGTTCGCAATCTCTCAAAGACCAACAAAAAGATTTGGCCCAGCTCTTGTCCGCAATATCCTGGAGCAACAGGATCACGCTCAGAGGAAAGTATGAACCGAGAAAAAGCAGTGCGGAGGGTATTAGTCTGACTTGCATTCCTATCCCGATTCGCTCGCGCGATGAATGATGGAATTTTATGGTCTCGGCGTCAATTTTACGCCGCAAGAGCTATCAGCGCCATTCTCAACAACAGTCAGCACTGAGTGACGACTTATGCGTCTACCATGTTCACCGTTACCGCAACTGATAGCTTCCCAGGTCTCGTCATTCGCCGATATCTAGACCTATGCCGCAATTTCCTGCGACAAAACTCAAGAAACTATGCCGTTTGGTCATCCCTCAAATTTTCCATATTTCGAGATGCCCAGTTAGGTAGACTCAAGTGGCATCACCGTAGAAAGCGCGGGCCGCATGGGCTGCCACCCATACGACCCGCTGACCACAACCAACTCAGTAGCGGAGTCGGAAGATGGCTAACGCCTATAGTAAGTCACGTCCCAAGAAGCTCAAACAGTATCCAGAAGTTGAGCTGACCCTCGACAACAAGCCGGACCTTCCCCAGGACGGCCAACCGTACATGCCATGGATGCGCGCGATCGACGCGCATTTCGAGATGTTCGGATTCAAGCCCGGTGATCGCGTCTATCTTCGGTTCAACTTTGATTCCCGAAGGGTCATCATCACGCCCGACTACAGCGCGCTGAACTGGCGAGAGCAGCCCTATGGTGCAGCTGCTCAAGAAGAGGACAAGGATCCGGAATACGCAGCGCTGACCTCTTTGCGCCGCTCTGTTGCCTGGTGATGGCTCGGCGTGAAGCGCTTCGGCACGCGCCTTGATGCAAATGGTCCGCAGCGGCGCTGCAAGTAACTTCAACAATCGTCACAACAGACGAAAAGTTGCGTTCCGCTCTCTCGGCATTCGACGGCATCACAAGCATCAGCGCATGCAGCACGACAAGCATCCATGCCAAGGACTACACACGCATTTCCGGCGCCCCAATGCAAAAACCCCCGCCTTTCGGGCGGGGGTTTCTGGCTTAGGGAG
>NZ_JBQEON010000049.1:0-39798 GCF_052045245.1 Burkholderia sp. 22313 | reverse complement strand
GAAGGCGCGAAGCGCAGCTTCGGCGACCGCCGCACGTCGTCGGATCGCCCGCCGCGCCGCAGTGATGACGACACGCGCCCGCGCCGCGCAGGCGGTGACGACAGCAAGCGCCCGTCCTATCGCGACAACGCAGCCGGTGAAGGCGCGAAGCGCAGCTTCGGCGACCGCCGCACGTCGTCGGATCGCCCGCCGCGCCGCGCAGGCGGTGACGACAACAAGCGCCCGTCCTATCGCGACAACGCAACCGGCGAAGGCGCGAAGCGCAGCTTCGGCGACCGCCCGGCGCGCCCCGCACGCGACGGCGAGCGCCGCGCGTTCGGCGCGGTCAAGACTGCGCAACCGGTCAAGCGCCAGGCGGCCGACATCGACCACGGCGACGAAACGGGTCTGATGCGCCTGTCGAAGCGCATGTCCGAACTCGGCCTGTGCTCGCGCCGCGAAGCGGACGAGTGGATCGAAAAGGGCTGGGTGCTCGTCGACGGCGAACGCATCGACACGCTCGGCACCAAGGTCCGTCCGGACCAGAAGATCGAGATCGACGAACGCGCCAGCGCCGCGCAGGCCGCGCAAGTGACGATCCTGCTGCACAAGCCGGTCGGTTATGTATCGGGTCAGGCGGAAGACGGCTACGAGCCCGCGGCGGTGCTGATTACGCGCGCGAACCAGTGGAGCGGCGACCGTTCGCCGGTACGCTTCTCGCCGCAACACCTGCACGCGCTCGCGCCGGCCGGCCGGCTCGACATCGACTCCACCGGCCTGCTCGTGCTGACGCAAAACGGCGTGATCGCAAAGCAGCTGATCGGCGAGCAGTCGGACATCGACAAGGAGTACCTGGTGCGCGTGCGCTTCGGCGAGCGCCTGATCGACATCGACCAGCACTTCCCGGCGGAATCGCTCGCGAAGCTGCGCCACGGCCTCGAACTCGACGGTGTCGCGCTGAAGCCCGCGATGGTGAGCTGGCAGAACGGCGAACAGCTGCGTTTCGTGCTGCGCGAAGGCAAGAAACGCCAGATCCGCCGCATGTGCGAACTGGTCGGCCTCGAAGTGATCGGCCTGAAGCGCGTGCGGATGGGTCGCGTGATGCTCGGCGCGCTGCCGCAAGGGCAATGGCGCTACCTGTCGGCCGACGAATCGTTCTGATAACGGCCCGCTTCGCCCGGCACGCAACGGAAAAGCCCGCGCAATGAACTGCACCCCAAAAGTTGGACACTGATCCAGCCTTTGGGGTGTTTTTCATTCCGGCCCAGCGAGCGTGCATCACGTCGCCGAGCATCCAGGGGCCGTCAGTCGTCGTCGGCCGGATCGAGCCCCGGGAATAGCACTTCGGTGAAGCCGAAGCGCGTGAAGTCGGTGATCCGCATCGGATACAGCTTGCCGATCAGGTGATCGTATTCATGCTGGACGACGCGCGCGTGGAATCCGTCGGCGACGCGGTCGATCTTCGCGCCGAACTGGTCGAAGCCGCTGTAGCGCACCTTCGCATAGCGGCTGACGACGCCGCGCATGCCCGGCACCGACAGGCAGCCTTCCCAGCCCTCTTCCATGTCCGGCGGCATGTATTCGAGCTTCGGGTTGATCAGCACGGTCTCGGGCACGGGCGGTGCGTCCGGATAGCGGTTGTTGCTGCCGAAGCCGAAGATGATGATCTGCAGCCCGATGCCGATCTGCGGCGCGGCAAGCCCCGCGCCGTTCGCGTGATGCATCGTCTCGAACATGTCCGCGACGATCTCGTGCAGTTCGGGCGTGTCGAACCGCTCGACCGGCGTAGCGACTTCGAGCAGGCGCGGATCGCCCATCTTCAGGATCTCGCGAATCATGGTGTGTTGCCCTCCAGGAGTTGGTGCAGTCCGTCTTCGTCCAGTACGGGGATGCCGAGTTCCTCGGCCTTCGCGAGCTTGCTGCCGGCTTCGGCGCCCGCGACCACGTAATCCGTCTTCTTCGATACCGAGCCGGCGACCTTCGCGCCCGCCGCTTCGAGCATCTCCTTCGCCGCGTCGCGCGTGAGATTCGGCAGCGTGCCCGTCAGCACGACCGTCTTGCCGGCCAGCACGCCCTGCGGCGCCTTCGGCGCCGGCGGGCCTTCCGGCCACGTGACCTTGCCCGGCGCGCGCAGTTGTTCGATCACGGTGCGGTTGTGCTCTTCCGCGAAGAACTGGTGGAGCGACTCGGCGACGATCGGCCCGACGTCGTTCACTTCGAGCAGTTCGTCGACCGATGCGTCCATGATCGGCGTCAGCGACCCGAAATGCTTCGCGAGATCCTTCGCGGTCGATTCGCCGACATGGCGGATCCCGAGCCCGTAGATGAAGCGCGCGAGCGTCGTGTGCTTCGCCTTCTCGAGCGAGTCGAGCAGGTTCTGCGCGGATTTCTCGGCGAACCGGTCGAGCTCCGCGAGCGTCGCGAACCCGAGGTTGAACAGGTCGGCCGGCGTGCGCACGAGATTCAGCTCGACCAGCTGATCGATGATCTTCTCGCCGAGCCCGTCGATGTCGAGCGCGCGGCGCTGCGCGAAGTGCCACAGCGCCTGCTTGCGCTGCGCCGGGCAGAACAGCCCGCCCGTGCAGCGCGCGATCGCCTCGTCCGGCAGGCGCTCGATCTTCGAACCGCACACCGGGCATTCGGTCGGCATCACGAATTCAGCCGCGTCGCCGGGACGGCGATCGAGCAGCGCGCCGACCACCTCCGGAATCACGTCGCCCGCGCGCCGCACGATCACGGTATCGCCGATCCGGATGTCCTTGCGGCGCACTTCATCCTCGTTGTGCAGCGTCGCGTTGGTCACCGTCGCGCCGCCGACGAACACGGGTTCGAGCCGCGCGACCGGCGTGATCGCGCCGGTGCGGCCGACCTGCACGTCGATCGCGACGAGCTTCGTGAGCGCCTCTTGCGCGGGAAACTTGTGCGCGAGCGCGAAGCGCGGCGCGCGCGACACGAAGCCGAGGCGATCCTGCTCGTCGCGCCGGTTCACCTTGTAGACGACGCCGTCAATGTCGTACGGCAGCGACTCGCGCTTCTCGCCGACCTTGCGGAAAAAGCCGAGCAAGCCGTCGGCACCGTGCACGACCGCGCGTTCGCGGTTCACCGGCAGGCCGAGCGACGCGTACCAGTCGAGCAGCGCGCTGTGCGTGTCCGGCATCGGCATCCCGTCGAGCACGCCAATCCCGTACGCGAAGAACGACAGCGGACGCTGCGCGGTGATCTTCGGGTCGAGCTGGCGCAGGCTGCCGGCCGCCGCGTTGCGCGGGTTCGCAAATTCGCGCTGCTCGGCCGCGCGCTGGCGTTCGTTCAGGCGTGCGAAATCGCGCTTGAACATCAGTACCTCGCCACGCACGTCGAGTATGGCGGGTACATGGGCGCCCTTGAGCTTCAACGGGATGGAACGGATCGTGCGCACGTTTTCCGTCACGTCTTCGCCGGTCGTGCCGTCGCCGCGCGTCGACGCCTGCACGAACACGCCCTGCTCGTAGCGCAGCGAGATCGCGAGCCCGTCGAACTTCAGCTCGCACGCGTATTCGATGGGGTCCGTCACCGAGCCAGCGAGATCGGTCGTCTTGTCGAGCGCATCGGCCACGCGTTTGTCGAACGCGGCGATGTCCTCGTCGGCGAAACCGTTGTTCAGCGACAGCATCGGTGCGTCGTGGACGACCGGCGTGAACCCGTTCGCCACTTCGCCGCCGACGCGCTGCGTCGGCGAATCGCGCGTCACGAGTTCGGGATGATCGGCTTCGAGTTGCTGCAGCTCGCCGAACAGCCGATCGTATTCGGCGTCGGGCAGATCCGGCTGGTCGAGCACGTAATAGGCGTAGTTCGCCCGCTCGAGTTGGTCGCGCAGCCACGCGGCGCGCGCGTCGGGCTGGCTGGCTGGCGGTTCGGCTTGGGTTCGGGCCATGCTGGCGGCAGATTCGTTCTGAAAAATCGGATGGTCGATTATCTCAGTTTGACGCCGCGCCGGGGGCACGCGATGCGTGCCGCGCCGACCCGCTGCAGCGCGCACAGCCGCACCGGCGGCGTGTGTGCGGCACTGCAGCGAAGGGAGGCGACACCGAATGCCGCCGCCCGTGAAACGCGTTACTGGCTGAAGAGACGGCGCGTGACCGGCGAGCCGGCCGGGATGCCCGCTTCCTCGAGCTTCGCGTACAGCTTCATCAGTTGCTGGTCGATCGCGACGAGCGTCGATTCCGGCAGCGGCCGGCGCGAATCGTCGACGACCCGCGCACCGATCCGCTCGGACAGCGACTTCGCGTAGTCGCACATCAGCCGGAACGGCAGGATGTCCTCTTCGGCGACCGGCACGTCGAGCACCAGCGTGATCATGTTGCCGCCCTTGTACGTCAGGTCGTCGCGCAGGAAGTTCGTGTCACCGAACTGCAGCATGAACACCGGGTTCTGCTTCGCGTCGAGCTTCACGAAGCGCGTGCCGTCGCGCGACAGCAGCAGCCCGTCCTGGGAAGCGACGGCCTGCACGTAGTTCGCCGACCACGGCGCGCCGTCCGACATCACGTTGATCGACAACTGCGCGTCGCATTGCGCGGCGAAGCCATCGAGCTCGCGCGCCATCGCGACCGTCTCCATCATGTCCGGGAACTCCGGTGCGCCGTCGATCGCGTCGGCAAACTGCTGGACGCCCGTCACGAACTCGGAGAATTCGAGCTCGTTCAGCGCGCCGCTGCGGTTCGCAAGCTGCGCGGCCGCGCGCAGCTCTTCATAACGCACGCCGGTCTGCAGCAGCTCCCACTGGCCGCCCTCCGGCTTGCCTTCGATATGCACCGGCTTGCTGCCCGCGCGGCGCAGCCGCTGCGCGATCGGCAGGATCTTGTCACCGGGCAGCGGCGCGCCGAGGCGAATCGGCACGATGCAGTCGATCCGGCGATCGACGATCGCGGGAGGCGCCGACGAAATCGTCGTCGCGGCCGGCAGCACCGGTTCGGCCGGTTCGGTCGATGCGTCGTCGGCCGGCACTTCCTGCGCGGCGGCGACCGTGCCTTCGTCGACGGCGTGCTCGGCTGGTTCGGCGGACTCCAACGGCGTGTCGACGCCGGTGGCCTCGGCCTGCAGATCGGCAGGCATGTCGGCAGGCGCCACGCCGCCGAAGGTCGGCTCGACGCGCGCGGCTTCGGCCGATGCGCCCGCGGCGGCGGCGGTAGCAGCGGCCGGCGCCGCGGGTTCGCGGCGCACGGGCTGGCGCACCGGCTCGATGAACGGCCGTTCATCGTCGCGCTCGGGGCGATTCATCGCCTCGGCCGCCTCTTCCGGCATCGGGCGCGGCATCCTGCGCCGCACCTTCGCGCCCTGCCATGCGTTGTAGACCACGACGCCGCCCACCACGACTGCGCCCGCGCCGATCAAACCGAGTGTCAACTCGTCCATGCACGCTCCATCAGCAATTCTTTTTCGTCGGAACCGCGAACGGGCGCCCATGCGCCACGCGAACGCGGTCCGGTTTCGTCAAACGTCAATTCTGGGCAAAACCCGCGGCGGTTTCCATGTCCACCGCGACGATCCGCGACACCCCCTGCTCCTGCATCGTCACGCCGATCAACTGCTGCGCCATCTCCATCGCGATCTTGTTGTGCGAGATGAAGAGGAACTGCGTCTTGTCGGACATCGCGCGCACGAGATTCGCGAAACGCTCGGTGTTCGCGTCGTCGAGCGGCGCGTCGACCTCGTCGAGCAGACAGAACGGCGCCGGGTTCAGCTGGAACATCGCGAACACCAGGGCGGTGGCGGTCAGCGCCTTCTCGCCGCCCGACAGCAGATGGATGGTCGCGTTCTTCTTGCCTGGCGGCTGCGCCATCACCTGCACGCCCGCATCGAGGATTTCGTCGCCCGTCATGATCAGCTTCGCCTGGCCGCCGCCGAACAGGCGCGGGAACAGGTCGCTGAAGTGACGGTTGACCTCGTCGAAGGTGCCCTGCAGCAGCGTGCGGGTTTCCTGGTCGATCTTGTGGATCGCGTCCTCGAGCGTCGTGATCGCATCGGTCAGGTCGGCCGACTGCGCATCGAGGAACACCTTGCGCTCGCTCGCGGCCTTCAGCTCGTCGAGCGCGGCCATGTTGACCGGGCCGAGCGCGTTGATCGCGTTGTTCAGGCGCGTGACTTCGCCCTGCAGGTACGACGGTTTCAGGTCCGGCGTCAGCTTCTCGCGCAGCGCCTCCTCGTCGACCTCGGCCGCCGTAAGCTGCTCGGCGAACTGCTCGACGGCCAGGCGCGCGGCCTGCTCCTTCAGCTGCAGTTCGGTAATGCGGTCGCGCAGCGGCTGCAGCGAACGCTCGGCAACGAGACGCTGCTCGTCCGACGCGCGCAGCTTCGCCGTCAGGTCGTCGAGCTCGATCCGCGCGGCCTGCAGCGCCTCTTCCTTCACCGCGCGAATTTCGAGGGCGTCCTGCAGGCCCGTGTGCGCGGTCTGCTCGTTGATCGTCTCGAGTTCGGCACGCGCGTCTTCCAGCGACGCGGCAACGCGCTCGCTCTGCTCGTGCGCGACCTGGATGCTGCGCTTGAGCTCGTCGATCCGCGTGAGCGCGTTGCGCGCGGCGAAGCGCGCATCGTTCGCGCCGCGCTCGAGGTCGCGCGCTTCCTGGCGTGCCTGCGTCAGCGATTCGTCGAGCGCTTCGAACGCGAGCTGGTTGTCCTCGAAGCGCGCCTGCAGTTCCGCGAGTTCGCCGTCGCAACGCTCGAAGTTCGCTTCCGATTCCGCGCGCAGCGCACGCTGCTCGTCCATCTGCGCGCCGATTTCCTCCAGCTCCTCGCGGATCTGCGTGCTGCGCTGCGTGTAGCGCTCATGCGCCTGCGCGAGCTTCAGCACGTCCATCTGCAGCGCGTGCACGCGCTGCGTCGCGCGCTCGGCCTGCGCGCGCACGTCGCCGAGCGCCTGCGTGGCCTGCGTGTGCGCGGCTTCGGCCCGCACCGCGGCCGTGCGCGCTTCGTCGGCGAGCAGTGCCTGCGCACGCACCTGGCGCGCGAGGTTGTCGATTTCCTGCTGGCGGGCCAGCATCCCGGCCTGCTCCGAATCGGCCGCGTACAGCTGCACGCCGACACGCGTGACGATGTGGCCGGCCTTCACGACGAACGCGCCGCCTGCCGGCAGTTGCGCGCGCGTCGCGAGCGCCTGAGCGACGTCGTCGGCGACGTACACGTTGCCGAGCCAGTCGTTCAGCACCGCACGGATGCCCGCATCGTCGATGCGCACGAGCGACAGCACCGGGCGCAGCCCGGCCGCGGCGGCCGGCGCCTCACCGGCCGCGGGCGGCGCGTAGAACGCGAGCTTCGCAGGCGGCGCATCGGTCGCGAACGCCTTCACCCAGTCGAGATTCGACACTTCGAGCGCCGCGAGGCGCTCGCGCAACACCGCCTCGAGCGCCGCTTCCCAGCCCGCTTCGACGTGCAGCTTCTTCCACAGGCGCGGCAGCGCGCCGAGTTCGTGCTTGTCGAGCCACGGCTGGATCTTGCCTTCGGTCTGCACGTTCTCCTGCAGTTGCTTGAGCGCGGCAAGCCGTGCCTCGAGCTGGTGGATCTGCGTGCTTTCGGCCTGCACGCGCTCCTGCGCCGCACGGCGTTCGCCGTCGAGGCGCGGCACCGTTTCCTGTGCATCGGCAAGGCGGGCCTGCGCTTCGGCGAGGATCTCTTCCTGCTCGGCGAGCTGCATGCGCAACGCTTCGAGCTGCGCTTCGTCCGGCGCGTCGAGCCCGCCCGCCTCCGACTTCAGGCGCTCATGGCGCTGCTGAAGCTGCTGGAGCTGCTGGTCGGCATTGCGCTGGTGCGCGGCCTCGAGCTTCAGCGACTGTTCGGTCTGCGCGATCCGCGCGCGCTCGTCGTTGAGCTGCGCCTGCGCATCGCGCCACTTCGCCTCGAGCGCCGGCAGCGCGTCGTGTTTCGCGGCGGCGTTGTCTTCCGCGAGCGCGGCCTTCTCGTCGGCCATCGCGCGCGCTTCTTCGGCTTCCTCGAGCTCGTCCTGCGCCTTCTCGGCCTGCGCGCGCCACTGCTCGCGCTGCGCGTTCAGCGCGGCGATCTGCGCCTGCACGCGGTTGCGCGATTCGACGATGAACTTGATCTCGGCCTCGAGGCGACTCACTTCGGCGTTCGCTTCGTAGAGCGCGCCCTGCGCACCCTGCATCGCGTCGCTCGCCGCGTAATGCGCGACCCGCAGCGTCTCGAGCTGCGACTCGACCTCGCGCAGCTTCGCCGTCTGCGCCTCGAGGTCGATCTGCGCCTGTTCGATCGCGCGCTGCTGCTTCTGCTGCTCGCCCGCGGCTTCGTTCTTGCGCAGCAGCCACAACAGGCGCTGCTTCTCCTCGCCGTCGGCGACGAGATCCTTGTATTTGGTCGCGACGACGGCCTGCGCCTCGAGCTTCTCGAGGTTCGCGCCGAGTTCGCGGACGATGTCCTCGACGCGCGTCAGGTTCTCGCGCGTGTCGTGCAGGCGGTTCTCGGTCTCACGGCGGCGTTCCTTGTACTTCGACACGCCCGCGGCTTCCTCGAGGAACACGCGCAGTTCTTCCGGCTTCGCCTCGATGATCCGCGCGATCATGCCCTGGCCGATGATCGCGTATGCGCGGGGCCCAAGGCCCGTGCCGAGGAAGATGTCCTGGATGTCGCGGCGGCGCGCCGGCAGGTTGTTGATGTAGTAGCTCGACGTGCCGTCGCGCGTGAGCACGCGCTTCACGGCGATCTCGCCGTACTGGCCCCACTGCCCCGCCGCGCGGCCGTCGGAGTTGTCGAAGATCAGTTCGACGCTGGCCCGGCTGCCGGGCTTGCGGGCGGTCGAGCCGTTGAAGATCACGTCCTGCATCGACTCGCCGCGCAGCTCGGACGCGCGCGACTCGCCGAGCACCCAGCGCACGGCATCGATGATGTTGGACTTGCCGCACCCGTTCGGGCCCACCACGCCGACAAGCTGGCCCGGAACCTGGAAATGCGTGGGATCGACAAAGGATTTGAAGCCAGCGAGTTTGATCGAGCTCAGACGCACGGCGGTATCGGATGTGAAGAAGGTGTGAAACGGACGGGGCCGCGACGCGCGGGGCCGGACGGCCCGTGTGCGCGATGCGCCCCGGAATTCAAAAGCGGGGCCGCGCGCATCCTGCGTTGGGCCCCGCAAACGGCTTCCATCATACCATCGCGCGTGCGCCGTCCCGCCCGTCGCCGGGTTTGCCCGGTGCCGGCGCGGCACGATGGACCCGGCTCGACAGCAGCGTCGCCAGCACGATGCACACGCCGCCCGCCCACTCGCGCGCGGTCGGCAATTCGTTCGCGAACACCCACGCGGACAGCGCGGTGATCACGATCTCGAACAGCATGATGATCGAGGCGCGGTTCGCCGGCACGCGGGCGAGCCCGTATTGCACGAGCAGGTTGTTCGCGGCCATCGTCACGCCGATCGCGGCGACGATCGCGACCGCGACGCCAAGCTGGCTGGCGGCCGGCGCGGCCGGCAGCCCCTCGAACAGCGACGCGATCGCGCCGAACACCGCCGCGCCGCCGAACAGCGTCGCGGTGCGCATCTCGGCACGCATCTCCGGCAGCTCGCGGCTCGCCTTGATCACGAGCACGTTGCTCATCGCGAAACTCAGGCCGGCCGCGAGCCCTGCCCATTCGGCCGGATTGGCCGGCAGCGGCACGCCGAGCTTCGGCGACCACAGCATCAGCATCGCGCCACCGATCGACAGCGCCGCGAGCCCCGCGCCGGCCCAGGTCAGCCGCTCGCGCAGCAGGAAGTGCGCGTAGATCGCGGTCCATGCCGGCGTCAGATAGAACAGCAGCATCACACGCAGCACTTCGCCGTGGATCGTGCCCCATACGAAGCCGAGGTTGGTCACGCCGGCCGTGATCGCGATGCCCGGCAACACCCAGTGCCAGCGCAGCGTCGCGATCGTGCGGTGCCGCACGACGATCACGAACAGGAACGCGACGGCGCTCGTCAGCGCGCTCGCCATCGTGCCGGTGAGCCCGAGCGATGCGAGGATCCGCAGCGGATACCAGATCAGGCCCCATACCGACGCGCCGATCAGGATGGCCAGCGTCGGCAGGCTGCCGCGTACCGCGTTATTCATTTGATTCGATACCCTTTTATGCAACCGGCCCGGCCGCCGTTCCGGCGGGCGGTGACCGCATTGCGTCACGCTATAATCTTCCGTTGCGACACGCGCGCCGCGGCGCGCGTTCGCAGCCGTGCGGCAACTGCGCCGCCCCTTTCGCTCCAAAACCGGCCGCGATGGCCGCTTCGCCCGTGAACCCTCGACTCGACTCGCTCCAGCCCTATCCCTTCGAAAAGCTGCGCGCCCTGTTCAAGGACGTGACACCGACCGCCGGCCTGAAACCGATCAGCTTCGGCATCGGCGAGCCCAAGCACCCGACGCCGGCGTTGATCCGCGACGCCGTGGTGGCCGCGCTCGACGGCCTCGCGTCGTACCCGGCCACGGCCGGCTCGGACGCGCTGCGCACGTCGATCGCGCAGTGGCTCGAACGCCGCTACGGGCTGCCGGCAATCGATCCGGCCACGCAGGTGCTGCCGGTGTCGGGTTCGCGCGAGGCGCTGTTCTCGCTCGCGCAGACGGTGATCGACGCGCGCCCGGGCACGGACGGCAAGAAGGCGATCGTACTCTGTCCGAATCCGTTCTATCAAATTTACGAAGGCGCGGCGCTCCTGGCCGGTGCCGAACCCTATTTCGCGAACAGCGACCCGGCGCGCAACTTCGCGTGCGACTACGCGGCCGTGCCCGACGAAGTCTGGGCGCGTACGCAGCTGCTGTACGTGTGCTCGCCGGGCAACCCGACGGGCGCGGTGCTGACGCTCGACGACTGGCGCGAGCTGTTCGCGCTGTCCGACCGTCACGGTTTCGTGATCGCGTCCGACGAGTGCTATTCGGAAATCTATTTCGACGAAGCGGCGCCGCCGCTCGGCGGCCTCGAGGCCGCGCACCGCCTCGGCCGCGGCTTCGAGCGCCTCGTGATGCTGTCCAGCCTGTCGAAGCGCTCGAACGTGCCGGGCATGCGCTCGGGCTTCGTCGCCGGCGACGCCGCGCTGCTGAAGCAATTCCTGCTGTACCGCACGTACCACGGCGCCGCGCTGTCGCCGGTCTGGCAGCACGCGAGCATCGCCGCGTGGAACGACGAGGCGCACGTGCGCGAAAACCGCGCGCTGTACCTGCAGAAGTTCAACACGGTCACGCCGATGCTGGCCGACGTGATCGACGTGAAGCTGCCCGACGCCGCGTTCTACCTGTGGGCCAACGTCGCACGCACCGGCCTGTCGGACACCGAGTTCGCCCGCCGCCTGTACGCCGACTATAATGTGACGGTTCTGCCCGGCTCGTACCTGGCGCGCGACGCGCACGGCACCAATCCGGGCCGCGATTTCATCCGGATCGCGCTCGTCGCGGGCACCCCCGAATGCGTCGAGGGCGCGCAACGCATCGTCGATTTCTGCCGCTCTCTTGCGCGGTAAGACATCCCTCCCGATCAATTCCATTCATCTCCTGCGAAAACGAACATGTCGCAACAACTTCAGCAAATCATCGATACCGCCTGGGACAACCGCGCCGAGCTGTCGCCGAAGGCCGCGCCCGCCGACGTCCGCGAAGCCGTCGCTCACGCGATCGAGCAGCTCGACAAAGGCGCGCTGCGCGTCGCCGAGAAGATCGACGGCAACTGGACCGTGCACCAGTGGCTGAAGAAGGCCGTGCTGCTGTCGTTCCGCCTGGAGGACAACGCACCGATGCCGGCCGGCGGCTACTCGCAGTTCTACGACAAGGTGCCGTCGAAGTTCGCGAACTACACGGCTGAAGACTTCGCCGCAGGCGGCTTCCGCGTCGTGCCGCCGGCCATCGCGCGCCGCGGCTCGTTCATCGCGAAGAACGTCGTGCTGATGCCGTCGTACACCAACATCGGCGCGTACGTCGACGAAGGCACGATGGTCGACACGTGGGCGACGGTCGGTTCGTGCGCGCAGATCGGCAAGAACGTGCACCTGTCGGGCGGCGTCGGCATCGGCGGCGTGCTCGAGCCGCTGCAGGCGAACCCGGTCATCATCGAAGACAACTGCTTCATCGGCGCGCGCTCGGAAGTCGTCGAAGGCGTGATCGTCGAGGAGAACTCGGTGATCTCGATGGGCGTGTACCTCGGCCAGAGCACCAAGATCTACGATCGCGAAACGGGCGAAGTCAGCTACGGCCGCATCCCGGCCGGCTCGGTCGTCGTCGCCGGCAACCTGCCGTCGAAGGACGGCTCGCACAGCCTGTACTGCGCGGTGATCGTGAAGAAGGTCGACGCGAAGACCCGCGCGAAGGTCGGCCTGAACGAGCTGCTGCGAGGCGACTGATGGCCAAGCCGCGCACCGTGGTCGTCTACGGCATTCCGAACTGCGACACCGTGAAGAAGGCCCGCGTGTGGCTGGACGATCACGGCGTCGCGTTCGAGTTCCATGATTTCAAGAAGCTCGGCGTCAGCGCGCCGCTCGTCGAGGACTGGCTGAAGGACGTATCGCTCGACGCGCTCGTCAACAAGCGCGGCACGACGTGGCGCGGCCTGGACGACGCCATGAAGGCCGCCGCGGAAACGAAGTCCGGCGCGGTCGCGCTGATGATCCACAAGCCGTCGGTCATCAAGCGCCCCGTGCTCGTCGTCAACGGCCGCGTGAAATCGCTCGGCTTCGTGGCCGATCAGTACGCGGCGTTGTTTGCCGCCTAGGGCCGCCCGTGCCGCGCCCGCGGGCGCGGCCCGACGTCTCATCGCTGCCGGCCACCGCGCCGGCATTTTTTATCGAAAGTGGTCCGAACCATGTCCGCCACCCTAGCCCTTACCGAACAGCTGATCGCCCGCGCGTCCGTCACGCCCGACGACCAGCATTGCCAGCAGATCATGACCGCGCGCCTCGCCGCGCTCGGCTTCGAATGCGAGACCATCGCGTCGCACGGCGTGACCAACCTGTGGGCCGTCAAGCGCGGCACCGACGGCCGCGACGGCAAGCTGCTCGCGTTCGCGGGCCACACCGACGTCGTGCCGACCGGCCCGCTCGAGCAGTGGACCTCGCCGCCGTTCATTCCCGCCCATCGCGACGGCAAGCTGTACGGCCGTGGCGCGGCCGACATGAAGACGTCGCTCGCGGCGTTCGTCGTCGCGTCCGAGGAATTCGTCGCGGCCCACCCCGGCCACCGCGGCGCGATCGCGTTCCTGATCACGAGCGACGAGGAAGGCCCGGCCACCGACGGCACCGTGAAGGTCGTCGAGCTGCTCGAAGCGCGCGGCGAACGCGTCGACTACTGCATCGTCGGCGAGCCGACTTCGACCGCCGAACTCGGCGACGTCGTGAAGAACGGCCGCCGCGGCTCGATGTCGGGCGAACTGATCGTCAAGGGCGTGCAGGGCCATATCGCGTACCCGCACCTCGCGAAGAACCCGATCCACCTGCTCGCGCCGGCGCTCGCCGAGCTCGCCGCCGAACAGTGGGACGAAGGCAACGAATACTTCCCGCCCACCACGTGGCAGGTGTCGAACCTGCACGCGGGCACCGGCGCGACCAACGTGATCCCGGGCCACGTCGACCTGATGTTCAACTTCCGCTTTTCGACGGCGAGCACCGTCGAGGGCCTGCAGGCACGCGTGCATGCGATCCTCGACAGGCACGGCCTCGAATACACGCTGAAGTGGTCGGTGAGCGGCCTGCCGTTCCTCACGCCGCGCGGCGACCTGTCGAACGCGCTGGAACACGCGATCCGCGCCGAAACCGGCCTCACGACCGAGCTGTCGACGACGGGCGGCACGTCCGACGGACGCTTCATCGCGCGCATCTGCCCGCAGGTGATCGAGTTCGGCCCGCCGAACGGCAGCATCCACAAGATCGACGAGCACATCGAGGTGCGCTTCGTCGACCCGCTGAAGAACGTGTACCGCCGCGTGCTCGAACAACTGATCGCCTGATGGAGCCTCGCATGACGACACCTTTTGCAACTGTTCGCGACCTGCTGCGCTATGCGGTCACGCGCTTCTCGAAGGCGAAGCTCGCGTTCGGCCACGGCTCGGACAACGCGTACGACGAAGCCGCCTACCTCGTGCTGCACACGCTCGACCTGCCGCTCGACACGCTCGAGCCGTTCTTCGACGCCCGCCTGCTGCCCGACGAAATCGCGGCCGTGCTCGCGGTGATCGAGCGGCGCGCGACGGACCGCGTGCCGGCCGCGTACCTCACGCATGAAGCATGGATGCACGGCCATCGCTTCTACGTCGACGAGCGCGTGATCGTGCCGCGCTCGTTCATCGGCGAACTGCTCGACGACGGGCTGCAGCCGTATGTCGCCGACCCCGAGCAAGTGGGCGCGGTGCTCGAGCTGTGCACCGGCTCCGGCTGCCTCGCGATCCTCGCGGCCAGCGCGTTCCCGAATGCGGAGATCGATGCGGTCGACCTGTCCGACAAGGCCCTCGAAGTCGCCGAGATCAACGTGCGCGACTACGGCCTCGAGGATCGCGTCACGCTGCATCGCGGCGACCTCTACGCGCCGTTGCCCGCGTTCCGCGCGGAGCCCGACGCGCGCTACGACGTGATCCTGACGAACCCGCCGTACGTAAACGCGGCGTCGATGGCGGCCCTTCCGCCCGAGTACCGGCACGAGCCGGAAATGGCGCTCGCAGGCGGCGACGACGGCATGGACATCGTGCGGCGAATCATCGCTCACGCGCACAAGTGGCTGCATGACGACGGCGTGCTCGTCGTCGAGATCGGCAACGAGCGCGAGCACGTCGAAGCCGCGTTCGGCGGCCTCGAACTCACGTGGCTGCCCACCAGCGCGGGGGACGACTCCGTGTTCCTGATCCAGGCGTCGGACCTGCCGCGCAAGGCCTGACGGCACCCTGCGACCGAACCGTGCGGTACGGCACACCACTGTCCCGCACGGTTCGGTAAGATGCGCGTAAGCGGCCGTCGCGCCGCACGACTTCAGGAGTCCGTCACGCGCTCATGACCCTCGACTGGCTACATCTCGGCACCCTGATCCTGGCCATCCATGCGCTCGGGATCATCGCGGCGTGTCACGCGATCATGAACACGCGCACCTCGCAAGGCGCGATCGCATGGGCCGTGTCGCTCGCCGCGATGCCGTACCTGACGCTCATCCCCTACCTGTTCCTCGGCCGCAGCAAGTTCTCCGGCTACGTCGACGCGCGCCGCCACGAGATGGAAGCGTTGCGCACGCACACGCCGCGCGCGCCGTGGCTCGATGCGGGCGCATCCGACGGGCCGGCCGCCGATGCGATCGGCCAGGCCGCCGTGCTCGCGCTCACACGGCTCGGCGGGATGCCGTTCGTCGGCGGCAATGCGGTGCGCACGCTCGTGAACGGCGACGCGACCTTCTCGGCGATCCTGTCGGCGATCGACGCCGCGCGCGATTACGTGGTCGTCCAGTTCTTCATCGTGCGCGACGACGCGCTCGGCCAGATGCTGAGCGACGCGCTGCTCGCCCGCGCGGCAGCCGGCGTGCGCTGCTACCTGCTGTACGACAGCATCGGCAGCTTCGACCTGCCGCACCGCTACGTCGACACGCTGCGCCGCGGCGGCGTCGAGGTTCATCCGTTCGCGACCCACCGCAAGTTCGTCAACCGCTTCCAGCTCAACTTCCGCAACCATCGCAAGATCGTCGTCGTCGACGGCAATCGCGCGTTCGTCGGCGGCCACAACGTCGGCGTCGAGTATCTCGGCGCGAACCAGCGCCTGTCGCCGTGGCGCGACACCCATATCGAGATCCGCGGCCCGGTGGTCGCCAGCATCCAGTACGTGTTCGCCGAAGACTGGCACTGGGCCACGCAGACGCTGCCGCCGCTCGCGGCGCCGCCGGCCGCGTTGCCCGACGACGCGATGCATTGCCTTGCCGTGCCGATGGGGCCGGCCGACAAGCAGGAAACCGGCTCGCTGTTCTTCGTCGAGGCGATCAACGCCGCGCGCGAGCGGGTCTGGATCACGACGCCGTATCTCGTGCCCGACGAAGCGGTGATCGCCGCGCTGAAGCTCGCGGTCATGCGCGGCGTCGACGTGCGCATCCTGATCCCGAGCCGGCGCGACCACTACGTGGTGTTCGAGGCATCGAAGCTCTACGCGCGCGATCTCGTCGATGCCGGCGTCAAGGTGTTCCGCTACCGGCCCGGCTTCCTGCACCAGAAAGTCGTGCTGATCGATCGCATCGCAGCCGCGATCGGCAGTGCGAACCTCGACAACCGCTCGTTCCGGCTGAACTTCGAGATCATGGTGCTGACCGTCGATCGCACGTTCGCCGACGAGGTCGAAGCAATGCTCGACGCCGATTTCGCGCAGGCCTACGAGGTCGATGCGAACGAGTATCGGCACTCGCCCGCGTGGCGGCGCATCGCGATGCACGTCGCGCGCCTGTTCGCGCCGATCCTGTAGCGGCAGCGCGAGCGCCGGCCTCGCGCCCCGGGACGGGGCAAGGCAGCACACGCTCTCCGCCCCGCTTCGGCCCGGCGCCGCCGCCACGACCCGCTTGCCGCTTCCCGCGTTACAACAGCTTGTCGATATCCGCGGCGATTTCCTCGGGCTTCGTCGACGGCGCGTAGCGCTTGACGATCCGGCCGTCGCGGTCGACCAGAAATTTGGTGAAATTCCACTTGATCACCTTGAGGCCGAGGATGCCGGGCGCCTCGTCGGTCAGGTAGCGGTACAGCGGATGCGCGTGGTCGCCCTTCACGTCGATCTTCGCGAACATCGGGAACGTGACGCCGTAGTTGCGCGCGCAGAACGCGCCGATCTGGGTGGCGTCGCCCGGCTCCTGCTTGCCGAACTGGTTGCACGGGAAGCCGAGCACGAAGAAACCGCGCGCCGCATGCTGGTCGTACAGCTTCTGCAGGCCCGCGTACTGCGGCGTGAAGCCGCACTCGCTCGCGGTGTTGACGATCAGCAGCACCTTGCCGCGATACGCATCGAGCGATACCGGCTGGCCGGCGAGCGTCTCGGCGCTGAACGAATACAGGGTGGACATCGGGCACTCCTTTTACGAAACCGGACCGACGTGGAGTCTAGGCGAAATCGGGCCGTTGCGGCAGTTGCCGAACGGCCGATCTCCGGGGCGACGCGCGCGCAGTCTAGAATAGCGGTTTTCGTCAGTCATTCCAGCCGTGATCCGTTTCAATCAGTTCAGTCTTGCGCGCGGCACCAAGCCGCTGTTCGAGTCGGCCTCGTTCGTGCTCAATCCCGGCGAGAAGGCCGGCCTGATCGGCGCGAACGGCGCCGGCAAATCGACGCTGTTCTCGGTCCTGCGCGGCGAGCTGCATTCCGACGCCGGCGATTTCTCGATGCCGCCGTCGTGGCGGATCGCCCACGTGTCGCAGGAAACCCCCGCCGTCGACCGCTCGGCGCTCGACTACACGCTCGACGGCGACACCGCGCTGCGCGAGATCGAGGCCCGCATCGCCGCCGCTTCGGCCGCGCATGACGGCGCCGCCGAAGCCGACGCGCACGCGGCGTTCGCTGACGCCGACGGCTATACGGCCCCCGCACGCGCCGAAGCGCTGCTGCTCGGCCTCGGCTTCACGCTCGCCCAGACGCGCGAATCCGTCGCCAGCTTCTCCGGCGGCTGGCGCATGCGCCTGAACCTCGCGCAAGCGCTGATGTGCCGCTCCGACCTCCTGCTGCTCGACGAACCGACCAACCACCTGGATCTCGACGCGATCGTCTGGCTCGAAGACTGGCTGCACCGCTACGCCGGCACGCTCGTCGTGATCTCGCACGACCGCGAATTCCTCGACTCGATCTGCAACGTCACGCTGCATCTGGAAAATCGCCAGATAAAGCGCTACGGCGGCAACTACTCGCAGTTCGAAGTGCTGCGTGCGCAGCAGCTCGCGCTGCAGCAAAGCGCCTACGAAAAGCAGCAGAAGACGATCGAGCACCTGCAGAGCTTCGTCGACCGCTTCAAGGCCAAGGCGACCAAGGCCAAGCAGGCGCAAAGCCGGATGAAGGCGCTCGAGAAGATGGAGTTGATCGCGCCCGCGCACATCGCGTCGCCGTTCACATTCGAGTTCCGCACGCCCGACGCCGCACCGAACCCGATGATGGTGATGGAAGACGTCCGCTGCGGCTACCATGCCGACGACGGCACCGACATCCCGATCGTCGAACGCGTGGCGCTGTCGATCCAGAACGGCCAGCGCATCGGCCTGCTCGGCGCGAACGGCCAGGGCAAGTCGACGCTGATCAAGACGCTGGCCGGCACGCTCGCGCCGCTGTCCGGCCATGTACGCGACGGCAAGGGGCTGACGATCGGCTATTTCGCGCAGCACCAGCTCGAGACGCTGCGCGAGGACGATTCGCCGCTCGCGCATCTCTCGCGGCTCGCACCCGATACGCGCGAACAGGAGCTGCGCGACTTCCTCGGCGGCTTCAATTTCTCCGGCGACATGGCGACGAGCCCGGTCGGCCCGTTCTCGGGCGGCGAGAAGGCGCGGCTCGCGCTCGCGCTGATCATCTGGCAGAAGCCGAACCTGCTGCTGCTGGACGAACCGACCAACCACCTCGACCTCGAAACGCGTCACGCGCTGACGATGGCGCTCGCGCAGTTCGAGGGCACGCTGATCCTCGTCTCGCATGACCGCCACCTGCTGCGCGCGACCACCGACCAGTTCATGCTCGTCGCGAAGCACCGCCTGCAGCCGTTCGACGGCGACCTCGACGACTATCGCGACTGGCTGCTGCAGCACGCGGCCGAGCAGCGGGCGGCCGCGAAGGCCGACAGTGCGGTGGCGGCGGGCGCGGATCCGGGCGTCAATCGCAAAGATCAGAAGCGTCAGGCAGCCGAGGAACGCCAGCGGTTGTCGCAGTTGAAGAAACCGCTGCAGAACCGCATCACGAAGCTCGAGCGGGAAATGGAAACGCTGCATGCGGAGAAGGGCCGCCTCGACGCATTCGTCGCCGATCCGGCGAGCTACGAGGCCGCGCGCAAGACGGAACTGACCGAAGCGATCCGCAAGCTCGGCGAGGTCAATACCCGGCTCGAGACGGTCGAGGCGGACTGGCTCGCCGTGCAGGAAGAACTCGAGCAGATCGGCTGACCGCGCCCGGACGCCGTCAGCCGCTCGCTGCATCGGCGGTGCGGCGCCTCGGGTGCCTCGGGTATGTCAGTGCGTAACATGCGTTAGCGACTCACGAACCCGCCCGGCCCCGCCGGGCCCGGAAACGGCAAGGCCGGACGCGCTGGCCCGGCCTTGTCGTATTCGTTGCGTCGGTCGTATGCCGGCCGCGCCATCCGCTTCAACGCCGCGGCAACGTATCGCGCGGCATCTGCTCGTCGTCGCCCATCAGGTGACGCCGCCCTTCGGTCGGCTGGCGGATCGCCGCGGCGACTTCCGCTTCCGTCACGTCCTCGGACACGACCCGGCGCGCGAGACGCCCTTCGTCGTCGATCCACTCGACGATCCGGCATCCGCCGCCCCACGGCTGGACGATCGGTTCCGATACGCGGCAGCCGCGCAGGTTGTAAAGGCGTCCGCTCGGCGCTTCCCCATACTGTTTCAACATAGGTTCCCTTCGCATTGCGCGGTTCGACAATCCGGCAAAGGATAGGGAAAAGCGATGTCCGGCGGGTTACAGCAGCCTACATATTCTTTACAGCGAATTACGCGACAGATCGTGGCTGGCCGGCACGCGTGGGCACCGGCCATCCAGCGTCATTCGAGATCGCGCACGCGGTCGATCGCCTGCTCGATCCGCTCGACCGCCATCACGTTCAGCCCGTCGATCGGCTGCTTAGGCGCATTCGCCTTCGGAATCAGCGCGGCGGTGAAGCCGAGCTTCGCTGCCTCGCGCAGCCGCTCCTGGCCGCGCGGGGACGGCCGGATCTCGCCCGCCAGGCCCACTTCGCCGAACACGATCAGGCCCTTCGGCAGCGGCTTGTTGCGCATCGACGAATGGATCGCGAGCAACACCGCGAGGTCGGCCGCCGGTTCGGTGATCTTCACGCCGCCCACCGCGTTCAGAAACACGTCCTGGTCGAAACACGCGATGCCCGCATGCCGGTGCAGCACCGCAAGCAGCATCGCGAGCCGGTTCTGCTCGAGACCGACCGCCAGCCGGCGCGGATTCGGCACGTGCGCCGTATCGACGAGCGCCTGGATCTCGACGAGCAGCGGGCGCGTGCCCTCCTGCGTGACGAGCACGCAGGAACCCGGCACGACCTGCTCGTGCTGCGACAGGAACAACGCGGACGGGTTCGCGACGCCGCGCAGCCCGCGCTCGGTCATCGCGAACACGCCGAGTTCGTTCACCGCGCCGAAGCGGTTCTTGAACGCGCGCACGAGCCGGAACGACGAATGGGTGTCGCCCTCGAAGTACAGCACCGTGTCGACGATGTGTTCGAGCACGCGCGGGCCGGCGAGGTTGCCTTCCTTCGTCACGTGCCCGACCATGATGATCGCGGTGCCCGACTGCTTCGCGATGCGCGTGAGCTGCGCCGCGCACTCGCGCACCTGCGCGACCGAGCCGGGCGCCGATGTCAGCGCTTCGGAATAGACGGTCTGGATCGAGTCGATGACGGCGACGTCCGGCCGTTCCGCATCGATCGCGGCCTGGATCTTCTCGAGCTGGATCTCGGCGAGCAGCTTCAGCTCGGCCGCCGGCGCGCCGCCGTCGAGCAGCGCGAGCCGTTGCGCGCGCAACGCGATCTGCGCGGCCGACTCCTCGCCGCTGATATAGAGGGCGCGCCGCTCGCTTGCGATGTCGGCGAGCGACTGCAGCAACAGCGTCGACTTGCCGATGCCCGGATCGCCGCCGATCAGCACGACTCCGCCGGGGACCAGCCCGCCGCCCAGCACGCGATCGAATTCGCCGATGCCGGTCGTGAAGCGCGGCACGTCGGCCGCCTCGATGTCGACGAGGCGCTGCACGGGCGCCCGCTTCGCGAGCGACTGGAAGCGATGGGCGGCCGGCGACTCGGCGACCGATTCGACGAGGGTGTTCCAGGCCTGGCACGACGGGCATTGCCCTTGCCACTTCGGAGTTTGTCCGCCGCACTCGCTGCAGACGTAGACGGTTTTCTGTTTCGCCACGCGTGCTGCCCTTATTCCGCGCGCACCGGTACGCGGCCGGCGACCGCGCACATCAGTTCATAGCCGATGGTCCCGCAATGGCGCGCGACGTCGTCGATCGGCAGCGCGTTGCCCCACAGCTCGACCCGCGCGCCGACGCCGGCCTGCGGGCACGGCGTCAGGTCGACGGTAATCATGTCCATCGACACGCGGCCGACGATCCGCGTACGGATGCCGTCGACGATCACCGGCGTGCCTTCCGGCGCGACGCGCGGATAGCCGTCCGCGTAGCCGCAGGCGACGACGCCGATGCGCATCGGGGTTTGCGCGGAAAACGTCGAGCCATAGCCGATCGCCTGGCCCTTCGCGATCGTCTGCACCGCGATCAGCTCGGACGCGAGCGTCATCGCGGGCTTGAGCCCCGTGTCGGCGATGTCGGCCGACAGCCCCGACGGCGACGCGCCGTACAGCACGATCCCCGGCCGCACCCAGTCGAAGTGCGTATCCGGATGCCACAGCACGGCCGCCGAATTCGCCAGGCTGCGCGCGCCGGCGATGCTTGCGGCGCCACGCTCGAACGTCGCGAGCTGCTCGGCGACGCCGCGCTCGTTGTCGGCGTCCGAAAAATGGGTCATCAACGTGATCTGGCCGATGCCGGGGCATGCGCGGGCGCGCTCCCACGCCGCACGGTATTTCTCCGGCACGTAACCGAGCCGGTTCATCCCGCTGTTCATCTTCAGCTGCACGTTGACGGGCTTCGACAGTCGCGCCGTCTCGAGCATCCGCATCTGCTCGTCGTTGTGAACGGTGGTCGTCAGGCTGTAGCGGTCGATCACGTCGATGTCGGTCGAGCGGAAGAACCCTTCGAGCAGCAGGATCGGGCCGGCCCAGCCGAGCTCGCGCAGTTTCACGGCCTCGTCGAGGTCGAGCAGGCCGAAGCCGTCGGTGCCACGCAGGCCGGGAAAGGCACGTGCGAGACCATGGCCGTACGCGTTGGCCTTGACGACCGCCCAGACCTTGGACGGGCCGGCAAAGCGGCGGACGACGGAGAGATTGTTCGCGAGAGCGGCGGTATGGATGGTGGCGGAGATCGGGCGCGGCATGGGAAATTTACGTAAAGACGCTTGCGAATCATCAGCTTACCGCGCCTTTTGAGCACCGAAGCCGACAATTTGCGGAACGATCGGGGAATCTTGCTAGTCCGAATTGGCGTATTTTCGTGTTATAAAGCCGTGCGCACAACCCATTTCGAACGGAATAAGCCGATCGCATACCAGGCGGCCTACGCGGCCCTGCCGCAGCGACGAAAGCATCGCATCAGATGAAAAAAGGTTTTTACACCATCATGGCCGCGCAGTTTTTCTCGTCGTTGGCCGACAATGCGCTTCTCATCGCCGCCATCGCCCTGCTGAAAGACCTCCACGCTCCCAACTGGATGACACCGCTGCTCAAGCTGTTCTTCGTGTTGTCCTATGTGGTGCTGGCGGCTTATGTCGGTGCGTTCGCCGATTCGCGCCCGAAGGGGCGCGTGATGTTCATCACCAATACGATCAAGGTGGTCGGCTGCCTGATCATGCTGTTCGGTGCCCATCCGCTGATCGCCTACGGGATCGTCGGATTTGGCGCCGCGGCCTACTCGCCCGCGAAATACGGCATTCTGACCGAGCTGCTGCCGGCCGACCGGCTCGTCGCCGCGAACGGCTGGATCGAAGGCACGACCGTCAGTTCGATCATCCTCGGCACCGTGCTCGGCGGCGCGCTGATCAGCCCGCACATCGCGTCGCACGTGATCGCGCACACCCCCTCGTGGATCGGCACACCCGCCGAGGCGGCGATGGCGATCATCATGGCGATCTACGTGATCGCCGCGATCTTCAACCTGCGGATCCCCGATACCGGCGCGCGCTACCCGAAGCAGGAGCGCGGCCCGGTCAAGCTCCTCACCGATTTCGCCGACTGTTTCATGGTGCTCTGGCGCGACAAGCTCGGCCAGATCTCGCTCGCGGTCACGACGCTATTCTGGGGTGCCGGCGCGACGCTGCAGTTCATCGTGCTGAAGTGGGCCGAGGTCTCGCTCAACATGTCGCTGTCCGAAGGTGCGCTCCTGCAGGCGGTGGTTGCCGTCGGCGTCGCGGGCGGCGCGATCGCCGCCGCCGCGCGGATCCCGCTGAAGAAATCGCTGTCCGTGCTGCCTGTCGGCATCATCATGGGCATCGCGGTCATGCTGATGGCGTTCTATACGCGCGACCTGTTCCCGTCGCACTGGGCCCTGCACATCGGCCACCTGCGCCTGCCGGCCTACCTGATCGTCGCGTACATCTTCCTGATCTGCGTCGGCGCGCTGTCCGGCTACTTCGTGGTTCCGATGAATGCGCTGCTGCAGCATCGCGGCCACGTGCTGCTGTCGGCCGGCCACTCGATCGCGGTGCAGAACTTCAACGAGAACCTGTCGGTGCTCGTGATGCTGTGCCTGTATGCGGTGCTGGTCTGGCTCGACGTGCCGGTCGGCGTCGTGATCGTGCTGTTCGGCACGTTCGTGTGCCTGACCATGTGGCTCGTGATGCGCCGCCACCAGGCGAACCAGCGTCAGTTCGACTCGGTCGCGCTGATCGGCGAATCGCGGCACTGACGCTACACTTCCCGTTTTCGTCCGTCGGCGCCGGCCTTCGAACCGGCGCCTTGCCATCATGACGCACCCGATACCCAACGTCCTGACGATTGCCGGCTCCGACTCGGGCGGCGGCGCAGGCATCCAGGCCGACCTCAAGACCTTCTCCGCGCTCGGCGCGTACGGCGCGAGCGTGATCACCGCGCTGACCGCGCAGAACACGCGCGGCGTGACCGGCGTGCACGCGCCGGACGCCGCGTTCGTGACCGCGCAGCTCGATGCGGTGTTCGACGACATCCGCATCGACGCAGTCAAGATCGGCATGCTCGCGAACGCGGCGATCGTGCACGCGGTCGCCGACGCGCTGCGGCGTTACGCGCCGCGCTTCGTCGTGCTCGATACGGTGATGATTTCGAAGAGTTCGCACGCGCTGCTCGCGCCCGACGCGGTCGATGCGCTGCGCGACGCGCTGCTGCCGCTCGCGACCGTCGTCACGCCGAACCTGCCCGAAGCCGCCGCCTTGCTCGGCGACGCGGCCGCGACGACCGAAGACGACATGGTCCGGCAAGGCCACGCGCTGCTGCAAACCGGCGCGCGCGCCGTGCTGATGAAAGGCGGCCACCTGCCCGACGCGGCCGCGAGCCCCGACTGGCTCGTCGACACGGCGCATACGCTGCGGCTCGGCGGCACACGCGTGCCGGTCAGCAATACGCACGGCACGGGCTGCACGCTGTCGTCGGCGATCGCCGCGCTGCTGCCGCAGCAGCCCGATCTCGACAGCGCGGTACGCGAAGCAAAGGCCTACCTGACCGGCGCGATCGCCGCGAGCGGCCAGCTCGACGTCGGCCATGGTGTCGGCCCCGTCCATCACTTCCATCGCTGGTGGTAAGCGCCGGCTGACGCGGCGTCAGTGGTCCTGCGCGGCGAACGCCTGCGCGTGCGCCGGCCAGTCGTCCGGCACGATGAAGCCGCGCGCCGTCTCCCGCCATACGCCATCGCCGTCCTGCCGATGGACGCCGATCAACGCAGGCGCCTGGCGCGCCGTCAATACGGCAGGCAATGCCAGCGAGCCGGCCAGCGGTTCGGGCGCGGCGTCGGCCGCCACCCGCCGCGGCGCGAGCCATGCCAGCCGCGGCAGCACGTTCCACGCCGCGCCGTCGGGTTGCGCGGCCGCCCAGGCCGGCCACTGCGCATGCGTCAGCCAGAAGCCGCGCGGATGATCCGCCGCGATTTCCGCGGCCACCGGCGGCAGCGGCACGCCGTGCGGATAGAACAGCCAGCCCTTGATGAACATCTGCGCATCGGACGGCGCGCCGTAGCCGAGCAGCGCGAACCCGTGGCGATCACTCAGCCGCAGTTGATGCTCGAGCAGCCGGCTGCGCTTGCGGTCGAGGCGGTCGACGAGATTCGGGCCGACGAAATCCGCGAGCGATGCATCGCCCGCCACCGGCGCGCACAGATAGCACTTCACCGCGAGTTCCCAGTGCAGGCGCTGACCGCCCGGCGCATCGACGAGGAAATCGACTTCGCCGAGCGTCTTGCCGTTGCTGCGCAGCGGCAGATTGGCGGCGACGAGCCGCAGCGAAGGTCCGTGCGTCAGGAAATATTCGAGCAGGCATTCGGCATAGCGGCCGAGCCGCACGGGCCGCAATCCGTCGAGCGCGCGGTGCAGCGGCTCGGGCGCGGCATCGAGCGCGACCAGCCACGCTTCGACGGCCACCCGCTCGACCGCATCCGACCACGGATGCGCGAGCGGCGCGCCGGGCGCCGCGGTGAGCAGGCTCGGGCTCGCGAGAAGCCAGCCCAGATCGCGAACCGCGGCATCGCGCAGCGTATCGACGAACGCGAACGCCGCGCCGCGCGTCATTGTCCGGCCGGCCCGTTCGCGTCGGCGCCCTCCGCCCGCTGGAACGTATCGCGTGCCAGGCACAGATCGGCCCATGCCTTCGACTTGTCCTGCAGGCTGCGCAGCAGATACGCAGGGTGGTAGGTGACGATCACCGGCACGCCTTCATACGCGTGCACACGGCCGCGCAGCGACGCGATGCTCGCGTCCGTCTTCAGCAGCGTCTGCGCGGCGAAGCGGCCGAGCGCGACGATCAGCTTCGGCTTCACGAGCGCGACCTGCCGCTGCAGATAGGGCTCGCAGCGCGCGACCTCGTCGGGCTCCGGATTGCGGTTGCCGGGCGGCCGGCACTTGATCACGTTCGCGATGTAGACGTTGTCGCCGCGCTTGAGCGCGAGCGACTGCAGCATGTTGTCGAGCAGCTTGCCGGCCTGGCCGACGAACGGCTCGCCCTGCTTGTCCTCGTTCTCGCCCGGCGCTTCGCCGATCAGCATCCAGTTCGCTTCGCGATCGCCGACGCCGAACACGGTATTGGTGCGCTTCTCGCACAGGCGGCAGCTCGTGCAGTCGGCCACGCGGGCCGCGAGCGCGTCCCAGTCGAGCATCGCAACCGGCGTCGCGGCAGGACGCGCTGCGGCCGGCGGCAGCGGATCGCCGGGCGGCGCCGCGTCGAACCACGCGAAATCGTCATCGGCAAGCGGCGGCATGTCGTCCGTGGCGGCGGCCGGTGCGGTCCTGGCCGACACACGATCGCCACCGGTCTGCGCACGCGCGGCCGTCTCCCCTTCGCCGGCTGGCGCCGTA
The DNA here is from genome assembly GCF_052045245.1 of Burkholderia sp. 22313. NCBI lineage: Bacteria > Pseudomonadati > Pseudomonadota > Betaproteobacteria > Burkholderiales > Burkholderiaceae > Burkholderia > Burkholderia sp. 22313. The sequence goes on along the minus strand of NZ_JBQEON010000049.1, from coordinate 13,528 downwards.
TCGCGCACGGCTGCGGCTGCGCCAACCGGCGGCGTATCGTCACGCACGAGTGCGGGCGCCGCGGGAGATGGCGTGTCATGCGGCTGCCGCGGCGGCGCCGCGACGGTTGCGCTCGCAACGGCGGACATCTCGTTCGCCGCGCCGGATGCGGCATCCGGCGCGGCGCCCGCTACGCTGCCTTCGGCGCGCTGCCCGCGGCGCACCCAGATCTGCGCGAGGCCCATTTCCTCGAGCGCTGCTTCAGCCCACGCCATGCGCGTCCCCTTCGTCCTTGTTCAGCGTCAGACGCATCACGAGCGCGTCCTCCCGGCTGCGATGCCGTGCCGGATAGTAGTTCTTGCGCCGGCCGATCGTCACGAAACCGAAGCGCTCGTACAGATGGACCGCGCGCGGATTGGACGGCCGCACCTCGAGCAGCACGCCGTCGAGCCGCTCCGCGCGCGCGATGCGCACGGCTTCGCGCAGCAGCGCGAGGCCCGCGCCCGATTGCTGGGCGGCCGGCGCGACGCACAGGTTCAGCAGGTGCATCTCGTCGACCACCGGCATCAGCACGCAATATCCGACGAGCGCGCCCGTCACGTGCCGCAGGCACACGCCGAAATAGCCGTTGCGCAGCGAATCCTCGAAATTGCCGCGGCTCCACGGGAATTCGTACGCAACCTGCTCGATCGCGACGACCTCGTCGAGATCGGTATCGGTCATCGGCGACAAATAGCGGTCGCTCAGCAGTACCCCCGTCATCCTTTCGCCCCGCCCGTCTGCGCGGCGCGCGCCGCCATCCGCTCGGCGGTGGTCTGCGCGACCTTGTCGCGCACGTATTCCGGCGCGGCCTGGTCGGCCGGCACGGTGCGCCCGGCGCGGAACGCCCGCAGCGCGGCATGCGCAACCGCCAGCGCATGCGGCAGCGCGTCACCGTCGATCACCGCCGCGGCAGCCGCAGCCGGCCATTGCTCACCGAACGCGGCCGCCGCGTTGCCCGCGAGCGTGAACGGCACGTCGGGCACGCCGACGGCATCCGGTGCATCGAGCGATGCCGGCTGCACCGTGCGCCAGTCGCCGGCAGTGGCGTCCCACGCGAAGTCGGCCCAGTACGCTTCGTCCATCCGCGCATCGAGCACGGCCAGCACGCGGGTCGTGCCGGGCGCACGCAGCCGCGCATGCTCGGCGCACGCGAGCAGCGTGCTGACCGGCACGACCGGCAGCCCGCGCCCGAACGCGAGCCCCTGGGTAATGCCGGTCGCGGTACGCAGCCCGGTGAACGAGCCGGGGCCCGCGCCGAACGCGATCGCATCGCAGTCGGCGAACGTGAGGCCCGATTCGGCGAAGAGCTCCTGGATGGCCGGCAGCACGCGCGTGCTCGACACGGCGCCCGTCAACTCGTGACGGACCCAGGTTTGCGGGGTGGAAACGGCGTCATCGGCCTGGGCCGAGCGCAGCAGCGCGACCGAGCAGTATTCGGTCGACGTATCGATGGCGAGGAGCACTGTTTGCGTCATGGCCGACATTGTAATGCGACGCCCCGCTCCCACGGGCGATCGGCCCCGATCTCGATGCACGCGCCGCGCGGCCGGCGGTTTGGAAGGATCGCTCGACCCCGCGCGACGCTGCGCTTGTTAAGATCGGCCGACTTGAAACCCTTACGGAGACACACGATGAGCGAACTCACCGCCCAATTCGACCAGGCCCAGGTCGACGTCAAGCAACTGACCGAGCGCCCGGGCAACCTGACGCTGCTGCGCCTGTACGCGCTCTTCAAGCAGGCGACGGACGGTGACGCGCACGGCGACAAGCCCGGCTTCACCGACATCGTCGGCAAGTACAAGTACGACGCGTGGGACGCGCTGAAAGGCACGTCGCAGGATGCAGCAAAGCAGCAATACATCGAGCTCGTCGAATCGCTGAAGAACGGCACGGCCTCCTGACCTGTCCCTCCTGACGCAATAGGCAATCAAATCAGTGGCGCAGCGCAGCAAATCTCTTTATAATGCGGCCTGCGTCACCCCCGCGCTCGGCTCGCAAGCCGTTCCGGCCCGACGCCTCGTAGCGTTAAGCTCCAATCCGGTTTAGAACCTGTCCCCTCCTGCTTCGACCCTTGCGGTCGTCAACTAGGCTGGCGGCCTCGCTCCAGAAGCGCGCCGCACCCAAAACAGCTTCTAATGCCTCATCCGCCGAAGGTTCGGCGGATTGCACCCGTTTCCCGATTTGCTCGCTGAATCCGACGACTTGGGTATGCGCGATTGGCGCCGACGTTTCACCCACTGTGTTTCAAGGATTGTTATGACTTCGAGCATCAACTCCAGCCCGCTCAACGCGATCGCCGACCAGGCGCTCGGTCTCGACGACGCCGCCGCACCGGCCGCGGTCGAACCGGCGTCGGACGAGCCGACTTTCGCGTCGCTCGGGCTGTCGCCGGAGATCGTCTCCGCGCTGCAGGCCGCCGGCTACGCCAAGCCAACGCCGGTCCAGCAGCGCGCGATCCCGGCCGGCATCGCCGGTCGGGATCTGCTGGTCTCGAGCCCGACCGGTTCGGGCAAGACCGCTGCATTCATGCTGCCCGCGATCGAGCGTTTCGCGCAGCTCCAGAAGGCGCAGGCGCAGCAACCGCGCGCGCCGCGTGAACCGAACCAGGGCGATCGCCGCGTGCGCCGCCCGCAACCCGTCGCGCGCCCGGGCCTGCTCGTGCTGACACCGACCCGCGAACTCGCGATGCAGGTCACCACGGCCGCATCGACCTACGGCAAGCACCTGAAGCGCCTGCGCACGGTCAGCATCCTCGGCGGTGTCGCCTACGGCCAGCAGCTGATGCTGCTCGCGAAGAACCCGGAAATCCTGGTCGCGACGCCGGGCCGCCTGCTCGACCACCTCGAGCGCGGCCGCATTGACCTGTCCGAGCTGAAGATGCTGGTGCTCGACGAAGCCGACCGCATGCTCGACATGGGTTTCATCGACGACATCGAGACGATCGTCGCCGCCACGCCCGAGTCGCGCCAGACGATGCTGTTCTCGGCCACGCTCGACGGCAAGATCGGTTCGCTGACGAGCCGCCTGCTGAAGGATCCGGAACGCATCGAGATCCAACAGCGCCTCGAATCGCGCGCGAACATCGCACAGACCGTCCATTACGTCGACGACCGCGATCACAAGGACCGCCTGCTCGATCACCTGCTGCGCGACGACGCGCTCGACCAGGCGATCATCTTCACGGCAACCAAGATCGACGCCGACCAGCTCGCCGGCCGTCTCGCCGACGCAGGCTTCGAATCGGCCGCGCTGCACGGCGACCTGCCGCAGGGCGCGCGTAACCGCACGATCCGCGCGCTGCGCGAGCGTCGCGTGCGCGTGCTGGTCGCGACCGACGTCGCGGCACGCGGTATCGACATCCCGGGCATCACGCACGTGTTCAACTACGACCTGCCGAAGTTCGCGGAAGACTACGTGCACCGTATCGGCCGTACGGGCCGTGCCGGCCGTTCGGGCACCGCGGTGAGCCTCGTGCACCACGCGGAGCAAGGCGCGCTCAAGCGCATCGAGCGCTTCGTGCGCTCGCCGCTGCCGGTCAACGTGATCGAAGGCTTCGAGCCGCGCAAGGCACCCCCGCGCAACGATCGCGGCACCGGCGGCCGTGGCCGTCCGGGCGGCGGTAACGGCGGTCGTCGTTTCGGCGGCAAGCCGGGCGGCGGTTATGGTGGCAACGGCGGCGGCCGCAGCTACGGCGGCGGTAATGGCGGCGGCTGGAGCGGCAAGCCGAGCAGCAGCCGTGACGGCGGCCCGCGTCGCGACGGTCAGCGCAGCGGCGGCCCCCGTCGCAGCAATTCGGCCTCGTAAGCACGCCCGGCGGCCCTTCGGCCGCCCCGCCATCCGGCAGACCGGCGCATCCGCGCCGGTTTTTTTTCGTCTCGCGCAAAATTTCACAATGCGGAAAATTTTTTTGCGTCGTAAAAAATCTTGCTGCGCGGCACAACCTTACAATTGCGAGATGAAAAAAATCGTTTCCTATTGTGGAATGAAATCCACAAGCCACTGAATTATAAAGATAAAAAATTTCAAAACTTCCTGAGACAGCCCCTGTTTCGCTCCGCCCGGTTTGCCTAGACTCTTATACAAGACTTCACGAAACGGCATGCACCCGCCCCCGCTTCGAGAACAGCATCCCCACCGTCCGATTCGACTCATCAGGCAATACACCGCATCAAGGAGCTCATCATGTCGCGACAGCAACAGGCACTGGAACTGCAGAAGCAATGGGAAACCGATCCGCGCTGGAATGGCATCAAGCGCAGCTACACGGCCGAGGACGTGGTGCGCCTGCGCGGCTCGATCGCCGTCGAGCACACGCTGGCCAAGCGCGGCGCGGAAAAACTGTGGAGCCTCATCAACGAAGAGCCGTTCGTCAACGCGCTCGGCGCGCTGACCGGCAACCAGGCGATGCAACAGGTGAAGGCCGGTCTCAAGGCGATCTACCTGTCCGGCTGGCAAGTGGCCGGCGACGCGAACGTCGCGGGTGAAATGTACCCGGACCAGTCGCTGTATCCGGCGAACTCGGTGCCGCTCGTCGTCAAGCGCATCAACAACACGCTGACGCGTGCCGACCAGATCCAGTGGTCGGAAGGCAAGAACCCCGGTGACGAAGGCTACGTCGACTTCTTCGCGCCGATCGTCGCGGACGCGGAAGCCGGCTTCGGCGGCGTGCTGAACGCGTTCGAACTGATGAAGGCGATGATCGAGGCCGGCGCATCGGGCGTCCACTTCGAGGACCAGCTCGCATCGGTGAAGAAATGCGGCCACATGGGCGGCAAGGTGCTCGTGCCGACGCGCGAAGCGGTCGCGAAGCTGTCGGCGGCGCGTCTCGCCGCCGACGTGATGGGCACGCCGACCGTGCTGGTGGCGCGCACCGACGCGGAAGCCGCGGACCTGATCACGTCCGACGTCGACGACAACGACAAGCCGTTCCTCACGGGCGAGCGCACGGTCGAAGGCTTCTTCCGCACGAAGCCGGGCATCGGGCAGGCAATCTCGCGCGGCCTCGCGTATGCGCCGTACGCCGACCTGGTGTGGTGCGAAACGGGCAAGCCGGATCTCGAGTACGCGAAGAAGTTCGCGGAAGCCATCCACAAGCAGTTCCCGGGCAAGATGCTGTCGTATAACTGCTCGCCGTCGTTCAACTGGAAGAAGAATCTCGACGACGCGACGATCGCGAAGTTCCAGAAGGAACTCGGCGCGATGGGCTACAAGTTCCAGTTCATCACGCTGGCCGGCTTCCACGCGCTGAACTACTCGATGTTCAACCTCGCACACGGCTACGCCCGCACGCAGATGAGCGCGTTCGTCGAACTGCAGCAAGCCGAATTCGCCGCGGCCGACAAGGGCTTCACGGCCGTCAAGCACCAGCGCGAAGTCGGCACCGGCTACTTCGACGCGGTCACGCAGACGGTCGAGCGCGAAGCCTCGACGACCGCGCTGCACGGCTCGACCGAAGACGAGCAGTTCTTCGACGGCAAGAAGGTCGCGTAACGCGCGCAAGCGTCACGCCGATGCCGGCCCGTCACGCGACGGCGCGGCATCGGCGGCACCGGACCACAATCAGGGAGGAGACGGCAGGCGCGCGATCGACGTCGCGCGACCGGCCGCGTGCGGCCAGTGGCCGCCAGCAACGATGCGCGCCGGCTTCGTCCGGCGCGCCCTTTTTTCAGCGGCGCCGCCGTTACCGTCCGCGCGGCCGCGAACGACGGGCGCCGTCTCTATCGATAGACGATCACCGGAATTTTCGTATGGGTCAGCACGCGCTGCGTTTCGCTGCCGATCAGCAGGCTGCCGAGCCCGCGGCGTCCGTGGGACGCCATGAAAATCACGTCGCAGCCGCCACGTTCGGCCGCCTCGATGATGCCGAGGTACGGCGACGGATGCACGCTCGTCCAGCTGTCGCAAACGACGCCGGCCGCCTTCGCGGCCGCCTGCACGTCGTCGAGGTGCGCGCGCGCCTCGCGCTCGCTGCGCGCCCGGAAATCGGCGGGCGGCTCGATGATCACTTCGGAAAACGGCGAGTACGGATACTGCGGCAGGCACGCATAGGCCGTGACCTGCGCGCCGACCGCGCGCGCCAGGTCGATCGCGCCGTCGATCGCCTTCTGCGACAGTTCGGAACCGTCGGTTGGAACGAGGATGTGCCGGAACATCGCGCCCTCCTGCGTCAGTCGCACCGCGCGCGCCGTGAGCTCATGCGAGCCGGCTCCGGCGCGCCGCGCATGCCAGTTTCGATTGTAGTGCGCGAAACCGGGCGGCCGCGGCCGGCAGCGGGTTCGCCCTCATATCGGAAACGCGCGGGACGGCACGGCCACGGCCCGCTGCCCGCGCCGCCCCGCGCGAGGAACGAGCCGGCCCTACTCGCCCCAATACCCGGGCCGTTCGTACGTGTGCTTCAGGCAATCGAGAAACAGGCGTACCCGCAATGGCAGGTGCCGGCGCTGCGGAAACACGGCATGGATGCCGATCGGCGGCGCCGCGAACGCATCGAGCACGCTGACGAGACGGCCGGCCGCGATGTCGTCGCCGACCTCCCACCACGAACGCCATGCCAGGCCGTAGCCTTCGAGGCACCACTCGTGCAGCACCGCGCCGTCCGAGCATTCCATCGTGCCGTTCACGCGGATCGACACGACCTTGTCGTCCTCCTGGAACGCCCAGCCGCGCTGCTGGTTCGCGTTCGCGGCAAGCGCGAGGCAATTGTGGCGCGCGAGTTCCGCGAGCGTAGCGGGCGTGCCGCGCCGCGCGAGATACGCGGGGGACGCGACGCACACGCGGCGGTTCTCGCCGAGTTTCAGCGACACCAGCGACGAATCGGGCAGCTCGCCGAGCCGCACCGCGCAATCGAACCCTTCGTTGACGAGGTCGACCATCCGGTCGGACAGGTCGAGCGTCACCGACACGTCCGGATGCGCTCCGCTGAATTCGGGCACGAGCGGCGCGACGTGGCGCCGGCCGAAGCCAGCCGGCGCCGAAATGCGCAGGTGCCCGCTCGCCTTCACGCCGCCGGCGGACACACTCGCCTCCGCGTTCTGCATGTCGTTGATGATCCGCTGGCAATCCTCGAGGAACGCCGAACCCTCGAAGGTCAGGGTGAGCTTGCGCGTCGTGCGCACCAGCAGCTTGACGCCGAGCCGCTCCTCGAGCGCATCGAGGCGGCGACCGATGATCGCCGGCGCGACGCCTTCCGCGTGCGCGGCCGCCGACAGGCTGCCTTTCGCCGCGACCGCGGCGAACGTTTCGATCTGTTTGAACCGGTCCATGACTCCAAAGGACGGCGCTCCCGCCCTTCAATAAGCTTAAGCCGCTCAAGATTAGGTATATGAAAGTAAAAGATCAAGTGATGATTAGCATCTTTTTTAGCACCTTCGATCACGAATAGAATCAACTTGACCTCTGAAACTGGAGCGCAAGGCTATGTCGGCCACAACGACACACTCCTTTCCCGACGCAATCCTCTTCGACGCATTCGGCACGTTGTTCGACGTGCGTGCGGTCCTGGCCGCGGCGGAGCAGATGTTTCCCGGACACGGGGAACGGTTGTCGCAGCTGTGGCGACGCAAGCAAATCGAATACTCGCAGTTGCGCACGCTCGCCGATCCGTCCGGCGCGCGCTATCGCCCGTTCCGCGACATCACGCTCGACGCGCTGCGATTTGCCGCGCGCCGGCTCGGGCTCACGCTGAACAGCGCGGCCGAAAAGCGGCTGATGGACGAATACGCGTGCCTGTCCACCTATCCCGACACGGTGCCCGCACTGCGCAAGCTGCGCGCGCTCGAACCGCGTCCGCCGCTCGCGATCCTGTCGAACGGCACCCCGCAGATGCTCGACATCGCGATCAAGAGCGCCGGCATGACCGGCCTGTTCGATCGCGTGCTGTCGGCCGACACCGTGCGCGCGTACAAGCCGAGTCCGGCCGCCTACGCGCTCGGCACCGCCGCGTTCGGGCCGAACCCGCGCAGCATCGTGTTCGTGTCGTCGAACGCGTGGGATGTCGCCGGCGCCACCTGGTTCGGCTACACGACGTTCTGGCTCAACCGCACGGGCGCGCCCGCCGAGGAACTCAGCGCGCCGCCCGACGGCACCGGCAGCGGCATGGCCGATCTGCTCGCATTCCTCGCCACCCCGGCTCCGTCCGGCAGACCCGCAAACCGCGCGCGCCCCGGCCCGGGCGCATGACGTTCGCAGCGCTGCCGCCTTCCCCCTTCACCGAAACCGCAACTGACCGACCAAGGAGATGAGACTCATGAGCACCCCGATCACGCTGCCGCAAGGCATGACGATCACCGGCGAGATCAAGCCGGGTTACGAAGCGATCCTGACGCCCGACGCGCTCGCACTCGTCGCCGCGCTGCACCGCACGTTCGAGCCGCGCCGCCAGGCGCTGCTGCAGGCCCGCGTCGAGCGCACCAAGCGCCTCGATGCCGGCGAGCGCCCCGATTTCCTGGCCGATACGAAGGCGATCCGCGAAGGCGACTGGAAGGTCGCGCCGCTGCCGGCCGACCTGCAATGCCGCCGTGTCGAGATCACCGGCCCCGTCGAGCGCAAGATGATCATCAACGCGCTGAACTCGGGCGCCGATTCGTACATGACGGACTTCGAGGATTCGAACGCACCGAGCTGGACGAACCAGATCGACGGCCAGATCAACCTGAAGGACGCGGTGCGCCGCACGATCTCGCTCGAGCAGAACGGCAAGTCGTACCGGCTGAACGACAAGGTCGCGACGCTGATCGTGCGTCCGCGCGGCTGGCACCTCGACGAGAAGCACGTGACGGTCGACGGCCAGCGCGTGTCCGGCGGCATCTTCGATTTCGCGCTGTTCCTGTTCCACAACGCGAAGGAACTGATCGCGCGCGGCTCGGGCCCGTACTTCTACCTGCCGAAGATGGAAAGTCATCTCGAGGCGCGCCTGTGGAACGACATCTTCGTCGCGGCACAGGAAGGCGTCGGCGTGCCGCGCGGCACGATCCGCGCGACGGTGCTGATCGAAACGATCCTCGCCGCGTTCGAGATGGACGAGATCCTGTACGAACTGCGCGAACACAGCTCGGGCCTGAACGCCGGCCGCTGGGACTACATCTTCTCGGCGATCAAGAAGTTCAAGAACGACCGCGACTTCTGCCTGGCCGAGCGTTCGAAGATCACGATGACGGTGCCGTTCATGCGCGCGTACGCGCTGCTGCTGCTGAAGACCTGCCACAAGCGCAATGCGCCGGCGATCGGCGGGATGAGCGCGCTGATTCCGATCAAGAACGATCCGGAAGCGAACGACAAGGCGATGGGCGGCGTGCGCTCGGACAAGCAGCGCGACGCGACCGACGGCTACGACGGCGGCTGGGTCGCGCATCCGGGCCTCGTGCCGATCGCGATGGAAGAATTCGTCAAGGTGCTCGGCGACAAGCCGAACCAGATCGCGAAGCAGCGCGACGACGTGCAGATCGAAGGCAAGAACCTGCTCGACTTCCAGCCTGAAGCGCCGATCACCGAAGCCGGCCTGCGCAACAACATCAACGTCGGCATCCACTATCTCGGCGCGTGGCTCGACGGCAACGGCTGCGTGCCGATCCACAACCTGATGGAAGACGCGGCGACTGCCGAGATCTCCCGCTCGCAGGTGTGGCAGTGGATCCGCTCGCCGAAGGGCGTGCTCGACGACGGCCGCAAGGTCACGGCCGAACTCGTGCGCGAATTCGCGCAGGCCGAGCTCGACAACGTGAAGCGTTCGGTCGGCGGCAACACGCAGCCGTACGAGCGAGCCGCGGCGATCTTCGAGCAGATGTCGACGTCGGTGGGCTTCACCGAATTCCTGACGCTGCCGCTGTACGAGGAAATCTGACGGTTCGGGCCGGGCCCTGGCGGGTCTGGCCGCGCCCCGTTCTGCCCCCCGCCGGCTCGTACGGCACGGCAGGCACCAAAAAAGCGCCCCGCGGGGCGCTTTTTCTTGTGCGGCGCAGGCCTCGCCGTGCGGACGTTCAGGCGGCTTCCCGCTCGCGCCGGTGCTGAACCCAGTCGCCCGACGCGATGCGCGGACGATCGGCTGCCGCATGCGCGGCAACCGGATAGTAGACGCACGCGTAGGTACGGCCGCCGAGCTCGACGGTCACCGGCTCCTGACGGAACAGCGTGTCGACACCCGGATAGACGCGCTCGATTTCGTCGAGCACCGGCACCAGTTGCTCGTCGATCTCGTAGACGTCGCCCCACACGAGCGCCTGGCCGGCCGCCCCGGCGATCATCCCGGGATACGTGCCGAAATCGTACAGTTCGCCCGGCAGCGCGGCCGCACCGAGCAGCGTCGGCGCGGCGATCCCGTGCCGCGCGGCCGCATGGCCGATGTCGTTGGCTTCTCCCGCTCTCAACGTGCCGTAGACGAATACGTAGCGCATCGTGGTTCTCCTCTTCGATTCAGGTGTTGCCGTGCCGGGCCGTCGCGGCGAAGTCGCGGGCTCGGCGTCGTCGGGGCCCGCTCGCGCGCGAACGGGCCCGCATCGATAGACCGCGTCGGCGGCCCGATGGTTCGTTGCGGCAAGCGGCGTCATGCAAGTCCGGATTCAGGCTGCACCGGCCGGCATGCGCGCGGCCCCATACAAAGTTCATTTGAACGGTGCATTATCGGCCGAAAAACCGCCGCATGCGCCTGCGCGGCGCCTTCTAAAATAACGGCATCGCCGCCGCGCCGACCGAATCGCCCATGAATCCGCCTGTCCAAGCCGACGCATCGAACCCCTACGACGTCATCGACATCCCGCCCGAGTTCGCGCCGACCCGCGTCCACCCGATGCGCGTCCGGGCGCGCCAGGTCGATGCCGGCCGCCGGATTCCGCTGCATACCCATGCGTGGGCACAGCTTGCGTATGCGTCGCGCGGCGTGCTGCGCGTCGCGACGACCGGAACCACGTGGATGGTGCCGCCGTCTCGCGCGATCTGGGTGCCGCCTCATGTCACGCACGAGGTCGCGGTCGTCGAGGAAGCGTATTTGCGCACGCTGTATATCGACGAGTCGATCGTGCCGGACGGGCTCGACGCGTGCCGGGTAGTCGAGGTGACGGGCTTGCTGCGCGAGTTGATCGTCGCACTCGATGCACGCGACCTGAGCGGCGGCCGCGAACGGCTGCTGTGCGGGCTCGTGCTCGACGAACTGAGTCGCGCCGAACCGCTGCCGCTCGCGGTGCCGATGCCCGACGAGAAGCGGCTGCGCATGCTGTGCGAATCGGTGCTCGCGCAGCCGGCGCACGCGGAGTCGCTCGAACACTGGGCAAGCGAGGTCGGCGCGAGCACGCGGACGATCTCGCGGCTTTTCAAGCAGGAACTGGGCGTGAGTTTTTCGCAGTGGCGGCAGCAGGCGCTGCTCGCGCGCGCGATCCCGCTGTTGAACCAGGGGCGCCCGCTGTCGCATATCGCGCGCGAGCTTGGCTACCAGAGCCAGAGCGCGTTTTCGGCGATGTTCCGGCGCGCGTTCGGCGAAAGCCCGCGCGCATTCATGCTGCGCGGCTACGAGCACCGCGGGGCGGAAGACCGTATCGCGGCGGACGACGACACCTCCGACGACGACGCGATCGGTACCGCGCGCTGACCGTCGTCGGGTTGCACACCTGCGTTGTACCCGCTTTGTACCCGCTTAGTACCGTTACGCGCTCAGACCGTGCGCACCATGTGACGTATCGATCCGAGTTGCGCGAGCCTGGGACCGGTAACGCAGTAGCCCATGCGCAGGTAGAGCCGAGCGGCCGGATTGTCGACGAATACGCGCAACTGCAGTTCGTGCAGCCCGCGCGCGCGCGCCCAGCGGTGCGACATGTCGAGCATGTAAGTGCCGGCGCCCTGCCCGCGATGACCGGCCGCAATCTGCACGTCGCGGATATGCAGCGAATCGCCTTCTTCCGTCACGCGCAGCACACCGATCCGTTCGCCGTCGGCTTCCAGGATGAAGTTCTCGGATTCGCGCCAGCTCGCATAGAACAGGTCGCTGCGCCAGACGAGCCCATGGCGCTTGTAGTAGCCGCCCATGTTGCCGTGCGTCAGCGCCTCGGCAAAGGGGAAATCGCCAGGCTCCGCGGGTCGGAGCTGATACAGCAGTCGCAGGTCGGTGGGATCGAGCATCGCGCAGGGGTCAAGAACGCATTCCGCCACGATAGCGCAGTCGCCGGCGGATGCAATCGCGAATTTCTCGTAGCGGCGCGCGCGTCGACGATGTGTCAAGTCCTGGAATAGGTTGACAGTATCCAAGCGCTAAAACGCCCGATGCACCGCATCGGGCGTTTTGTATTTCAGGGCGGCATGTGGCCGCTCCTGGTTGTAGATGCGCACTGACTGCTCGACCATCTTGACGGCCTGAGCAAGGTCGGCGGGACGTTGCAACAAGAACTCGCCCTTAAGGATGCCGTTGATTCGCTCGGCCAGCGCGTTCTGATAGCAGTCGTAGCCGTCCGTCATCGAGCAGCGCAGGCCGTGGCGCCGGTGGATGTCCTGATAGTAGGTCGAGCAGTACTGCACCCCGCGATCGGAGTGATGGATCAATGGCTGGCGGCTCTGGCGCCTGCGCAACGCCTTCTTCAACGCCTGGCTAACCTGTTCGGTCTGCAGGCTGTCGTGAACGTGATGTCCAACGATCTTGCGCGAGTACGCATCCGTGACCAGGCTCAGATACACAAACCGACCCGCTGTGGGTAGGTACGTGATGTCGGCTACCCACACCTGCTCGGGGCCGCTCGGCACGATTTGATCCGGCCCGGGTTTCAGTAGATTCGGATGGCGCCGGAAGTGATGGTGGCTTTGCGTTGTCTTGTGATACGCCCGATGCGGCACGACCAGCAGTCGCGCGGCGCGCAGCACATCGAACAGCCCATCTCGCCCCAGCTTGATGCCGCGCTCGACCAACGCCGGCCCAAGCAGGTGATGCAGTTTGCGTGCCCCAAGCCTAGGCTGGCGCAGTCGCACGTCGCGCACCAATGCCGTCACGGTCTCGGCTTGCGAGCAGCGGCGCGCCTCGCTGCGACATCGCTTGTAATACGCTTGGCGACTGATGCCCATGTAGCGGCAGGCTCGCTCGACGCTCAGCTTTTCGATCCGCTTTTGCGCAACGACCTGCCCGAAGGCTTTTTTACGGTGATCCCGTAGTCCTTGCGCATCACGTCGAGCACGGCCTCGAACAGCGCCGCTTTCTCCTGCGCCTCGCGCAACTGCGTCTCCAACTCCTTGATGCGCTGCTCCGGTGTGAGTGGCTTTGAGTCTGGCTTTGGCATGGTGCAACCCGATCGCGCACGGCCGGATGGATCGGCCCAATCCTGCAAGCCGTGCTTACGTAACCATACCAGTACGGTCGAGCGTCCCTGGATGCCGTAGCGCTGCTGCGCCTCTTTGTACGTCAGTTCGCCTTTTTCGACCTGCGCCACCACCGACAGTTTAAAAGCCAGGCTGTAGTCCCGCTGCGTCCGCTTGTTCCCTTGCTCCACTTGGCACCTCTTCGCTTCGGCGAAAAAGTGTCAACCTATTCTAGGACGGGTCA
>NZ_JBQEON010000048.1:0-42001 GCF_052045245.1 Burkholderia sp. 22313 | reverse complement strand
TCGCGCCTCCAAGTAGAACGAGATAAAGCCCTGATTCGTCAGGGCTTTTCTTTTTTCTGCGCCTTTCCAAAGATGGAAATGCGTCGTCTAGAGTGGTAAAAAGTCGCCTGTAACCAACTAAAAACCGACGCCAACCACCCATCAATCGGCTAATTGGCAATCGAGGCGAGTTCATCTAGGCATGGCGAACAAACGACTGCGGCCGTCCGGCACGTGGGAATACACGATCAAGCGGGCGAAGCTGCTACCAAAGCCGCTTTCCCTGACCTTTGACACCGAGGAAGAGGGCGACGCGTACGTTGCCCGATTGGAGCAGCTGCTGGACGCCGGCATCGTGCCGGACGAGGTCGTCGAGCAGCGCGAAGCGATCGCGACGACGGGCGACGCCATTCGGGCGTACCTGCGGCGCGTTTCGGTGCCTGACTCCGACGTCCAGGTGCTAAACGCGCTCCTCGGCAGAGCAACCATCAAGGCAAAGTCGCTTGCGACGCTCGACTACCAGTGGGTCGAGCAGTGGGTGACCAGCATGAAGCGTCACGATCACCTTTCGCCGTCAACGATCCGGCACTACGTCGGTGCGTTGGCCCGCTGCTTCGATTGGGTGGTGAGATCGGGCACGCCGATGTTGGCGACCAACCCGCTCCGACTGCTCCCGAAACGATATGCAACCTATACCGATGAAGATCGAGTGTCGGTAGAGGCGCAGGATGTCGACGCGAAAGAGGACGTGCACCGGGATCGGCGGCCGAGCGAGGCGGAGCAGGCCGAGATTCGGCGACTGATGGCCGGCGGGAAGCCAAACGGCCGCGAGCGTGCGTTCGATCTCCCGTACAGGCCGGCGCTGGTGTTCCTCTTCGAGCTCGGCATCGAGTCCGCCATGCGGATGCGAGAAATGTACACACTCGAGGTAGAACAGTTTGAGGTTAGTCGCCGGACGGTGGCGCTCGAGAAGACGAAGAACGGCAGCAAGCGCTCGGTGCCGCTCACGACGATCGCGATCGCCGCGTACGAACGGTACGTCGTCGCCGTGAATGGGGGCGACCCTGAAATGAATGGATTCACCTTCGACGGCGGCCGCTTGTTTCCGTGGGTCGACGATATGGAGGCGTCGATGCGGGCCGAGGGCGTGCAACTGCTGAAGCGCAAGGTGCTTGCTCGTGTCTCGTCCCGGCTATCGGCGCAGTTTGGACGGATATTCGACGCGGCGGGCTGCTCGGATCTCGTGTTCCATGACCTGCGGCACGAGGCGACGTCGCGGCTGTACGAGCGTACAACGTTGAGCGACGTTCAGATCGCGAAGATCACCGGGCACACGAATCCCAAGGTCTTGATGCGTTATGCGAACCTGCGAGGCAGCGATCTAGCGGAACGCCTATGGTAAGGTGACCGTCCGTGATAGATTTTTCCATCTCTGGAAGGTAATATTTCGCGAAAATCACGCGCAATCATATGAAACTCCCTACGAGGCTCAAAAGCGAGCCAATCGTCGACGCCATGTTCGAAGTGCGTTTCGACACAAAGGCGAGCGTCGCCTCGATTCTTCCCGGCTATCTCTTTGCATCTCTGGGTGCAGACAAGGTCGAGAACACCGCGGCCGCAAACCTGCCGGAAGCGTTTCGCCGAAGCGACCCCAATCTTCGCGCCATGGCGATAGTCAAAGTCTATTGGGGCAAGTTTTATGTGCTCGTCGGGGACGAGTCCTTGGCAGTGGGATGTCAGCTCCCGTATCCGGGATGGCCAGAGTTTCGTGCCGCGCTTCTGCGGGTGTTCGAAGTGGTTGGCGGCCTCAACCTCATTGACCAAGTCAAGCGCTGCTCAACGAAGTATGTTGACCTTCTGGCCACAGGGGGCGGTCTGGATCAAATGAATCTTGATATCCAGCTCGGTGGCCATACTCTTAGCACTGAGACGACGACGTTGCGGACAGAGTTGGTTCACGATAAATGGTTGCACATCGTTAATGCTATTAGTTCGGCTCAGATCGTGATAACGGGGACCAATGAGAATCGTGACGGGGCGGTACTCGATATTGATACAATTCATGTGCTTAGTACGCCAGTCGCGTATAAGGAATTTCTAGAAACGCTTCCCGTTTTGGCAGAGGATATTCATCAGGCTAATAAAGAGCTCTTCTTTCAGTGCTTGAAGAAGTCGACCATTGAATCATTGGGGCCGGTCTATGAGTAACATTTCGATGTCGAGTCAAGCGCCGGGGCTGGTTGCCGGCTTTATGGCTGCAACAGTGATCGCTGCTATGGGGAATGCGACGTTGCAAGATAGACATCTTGCCGCGGCCGCGGTTAGCCCAGCTCGCGCATACACGTGGAAGCATAGCCTAGCGACTGGAGCGGTCGGCGGGGAGTCGTTCTTCGTTGAGGCTGAGCAGAATTTCGAAACCGAGATTGCTCTTTTTTATAACCGCCTTCTCAAGAATCAACGGCCTTTGGGTGACGTGTTCGAACAGGTTTTGAGCCAGAATCTGTGGGATCTATACGCTGAATAGAAAATGGAACTTGGCATAGAAGACTTGCGGCAACAGATCCCGCCGTATCTCACGAAGCCGCAGCAAGAGGGGCTTATCAAAGCATTAAGCCAATTCCCGAATAAGATTGATTACTATTTGGATCGATACCAGACTGACCTGCTTCAAGGGGACGGTTGGTCAAGCATGGATCTAATCAGATTCGAGGATGGGACGCGAAAGGCGGTGCGTGGAATCGTGCTTTCGAACAGTTGCGATATCGATGACGGGAACGAGCGGGCGGTACCGCCGAGACTGCTCTTTGCGCCCCTCGTCAAGCTGTCTCGGTACGTCGAGCTGCTCCAGCGTGCCGGGTTGCAGAAGGAAGCGATCGACGGCAAGCTGCAGGCGATCCGAGAGCAGGCGATTACAAGCATTTTCTACCTTCCTGCGGGTGCCCGGCTCGAAGAAGATCACATCGCACTCTTGGACGATGTGCATACGCTTCCCGTTGAATACTTCTTGGGTAAGGGGGAGCAGCGGCAGAAGCTATTCACGCTTGGCATGACGGGTTTCTACTTGTTTCTGTTCAAGTTGTCCGTTCACCTGTGCCGCTTTCATGAGAACGTCGAGCGCTACGAATCAGCGTGAGGCGTTGATACCCCCTGCGGCGCATATCGCAGGGGGTAGGAAATCACGCGGTTCTTGTGACCATCGAACTATCAAGTTCCGGGAGTCGCGGTAGCGGCCGCGCTTTCCGTCCCGGTCGGCGCGGATCGGTCGAGGAAAGTTGCTTTCGGATCGCCTTGTCGACTCGTGCGTCAGTTGCCGTCGACCCGCACCGGATCTGTTCAATCCGCTTCTGCGTTTGCGCTTGCACCTGTTCGCGCAGGTAGGCCACGACGTCGTCCTCCAGAAAGACCCACGCTCGGCCGATCTTGGCACCGAGGATGTCGCCGCGATGGACGATGTCGAGCAGCGTAGTGCGGTCGATCTTCAGGAATTCCGCGCATTCGATCAGGTCGAGCGTCCTCACGCGTTACCTCCGCGATCTCCGATGGTGGTTTCAGGCAGGGCGCGGTCGAGTTGCATAAGGCCGGTCTCGAGCGTGACGCTTGCGGCGGCCGCCCATGTGCGGGCCTCTTGTGCGGCTTTGTGGCGGGCGTAGCTGCCGGTCTCGTCGGCCATCAGGTCGAGCAGCTCGACGTCGGCCGCCCGCGAAATCTCGACGACGAGCTCGCGGATCGCGATGCGCACCGTCTCGAGGCGCTCGGCTCTGCCTCGGCGGGTCACCGCCGAGGCATCGTCCACCTGGATAGGTTTGCGACGCGCGAGCGTCGCTTCGTTCTTCTGGATCGCTTTTGCGGGCGCACGCTCGCGCTTGTTGCTCGCGATAGCTTTGCCGTCGACGCTCGCGAGCACGATAGCTGTGCGTCCGTTTCCGTGTTCCCGCTTACGCGACAGCGGACGTGGGGTAGAAAGAGCCGGGCGCGGAGTCATTTGCACGTCTCCAGCGCCATTCCAGGCGTCCAGTCAGGGTCGGGCATCGCGTACAGCTTGTCGAGCCACTTACGCACGCTGTTGGCCTCCTTCGCCTTTGACATCGTGGGGCTGTTCTCAATGCGGCGGGTGAGGTCGCGCACGGCCCCGCGAATTGCCTGCACGCGGGTCGGGTACGTCGGCATTCCTTCGTGGTATGAGCATGGCGAAACGCCGCCGGCCGCGCCGATGGTGTAATCCATGCCGTAAATCCACTCACCTTCCGCAATCAGTGCAACGCGAATTTCCGCCGGGCTTCGTCCGGTGCGCTGTTGCTTCGGTGCGGTTACGACGTCAGTCGGCGTATAGATGCCGTGTTCGTTCGCGGTGGCGATGGCGTACGCGGTCTTGCGTGCGGGCGTTGCATCGAGAAGATCCGCGAGCGGTGTCAGCGCGGTATGTACGGCGTCGATAGTGCCGGGCGAAAGTTTGCCAAACACGGGGTCGTGCAGCACGGCCTGCAGCGCCTGCAAAAGTTGCTTTGACTGCTTCTCGGTGATCTTGGTGTGGGTGGTCGGCGAGGCGGGTGTTTGGGCTGGCGCCTGTGCTTCGACTGCGGCAGCAGCTGCCGGCGATGGCGTGACCGCTGCATCGAGGTGCTTCTTTGTCACTCGGGACTTGCCAGACTCAGCGGCCTTCGCTGCGCCTTTTTGTAGGCGGTCCAGCGCCTTGTCTGCGCCGTGTTCGCGGATCTGTTCGATTGCGAGCGTGCCTGCGACCGCGCCGTCCCGAACCATCTGATGCAGTTCGACCGGTGCGCGTTCGAGCAGCCCGACGTCGCGGATTGTTTGGTCAGTGACATTCAGGCGCTTGCAGATCGCCGCAAGCGTCATGCCGTGAATGTCGCGCAGCTCTGCAACGGCAGCGGCCAGATCAAGCGGCGACGACTGTTTTCCGTTGTTGCTGAGATAGCCGTCGATCACCATTTCGGCCCGATTGACGTTTTTGGCGTCGCGGACGACGACCGGGATCTTGCCCAGATTCTTCCCGGTCACGATTACGTGTCCGGCTGCGAGATAGCGGTGCTGCCCCTTGTAGACGTACAGAAGATCCTTGCCGTCAACTTTCCGAGCGTAGCAATGGAGGGGGGAGCCCTTGTCGTATCCGTTCTCTCGCATCAGCGCTGCGAGGTGTGCCACCCATTCGGTGTCAACCGCACGGATGTTGTCCGCCGGGTCGTAGTGAAGCTGTTCGTAGGGGACCATCCAGAGGTCCGCCGACGTCGCGCCTGCCGCTGCGGCTGCGGCTTTGATGTTCCCGGTCGGGATCGGCGCGGTCAGGTCGAGTTGTTGCGTGCGCTCGTCCATTACGCGATCTCCTTCGCCGTCCGCTTGCCGCGCGGCTTCGCTTTCTGCGCGGCCTGTTCGATCGCGGCCTTGGCGGCTTGTTCAACTGCCTTGCGCTGCCGGCGTGCTGAGTTGAGGGCAGTTGCGCAATCTTCCTCGCTCGGGATCGAGATCTGCGTGCGGACGACGTCGTGGCCGTCCATGATCAGGTACTCGGTATAGATGCTGTCGGCGATCGGGCGGCGCATGACGATGGTTTTGCCGACGAGAATCGGGGTCGACGGCCGGCGGGCATCGCGGTCGTAGCGGACGATGGTCCGCAGACTGAGGGTATTGCCGCGCGGGGCATCGGTTTCGAAGCGCTTGATCGGGCGGGGCATGGTGTTACTCCTGTTCGCTTTCGCCGGCCGCGCGACTCTTCAAGTCGACGTGTCTGGCGTGTGGTTTCTGGTCGCGCGTCCGGAGCGCCGCGCAATTCGCGAGGCAGATCCGGAGGGCGGGATTGGTCAGGGATGCGGAGGCGGGGCCGGGCAGACAGCGAAGGCGATGCTCGCGAGCGATTTCTTCGTCAGAGATCAGATCCATCGCTGTCATGTCCGATCTACCCCGCGTTCGAGCTCGACGCGTCGAGTGCGATGTGATTGACCATCGACATTTCCGAGCGGAACGTGCTCACGGCAACGGCGATGAAGATCACGAGCAGGGCGATCGAAGTACGCGCTGCGCCGGCTTGGGATTTGCGGTTTCGGCGCATGGTTACACCTGGACGCACGAATGCGCTCGGGCTGCCGGCGCAGTGGTGGCTTCATTGCCGGGGAGCAGGTTCACGAGGATCGCGACGACGGCCGCGACCATCACGAACCGCCATGCGGTCGACGACTCAACCGGCTTGACGGGCGGAAAGTAACTTTGCTGCATGCGCTGGATTGCCGCCCGACGGGCGGCACCATGCGCGTCAAAAATGGGTTTCATGCAGTTCTCCGGTGGGCGCGTCGGGTGACGCGTTCCGCCGGAGGATATCCGCATACGGAATTCAATGTCAATCCGTATACGGAATTTTCAGAGTAAGGGATGAACGATGCTTAAGGGGCATATCGCGTATACGGAAGCGTTTCAGCGTCTGCGCAGCCAAAACCTAGCAGCGCAAAACTGGCTGGCGAGAGACAGCGCTGCATCGATTAGTGGACATTCGTTGACATAGGTGGCTGCCACGAAGCCAAGCGTTGCAATGACGGTTAGGGTCGCGGTCCCGCGCTGACCTGGAGTCGATCGCCTCGGGAGAAGCGTTCGCGACAACTTGTCCGAAAGGCTGTTGAGGCCGCGTGTGAGGAAGGGAACGAATTCGGGCTCTAAGCCGGTGGTTGTGGAATCGAGTGATCCATCGGCGCGCAGCAGGACGAGCGCGGCCGCGACAGCGTGCGTCTCGTCGGGGTCAAGGCGTGAGCTGAGGTGTGATGCGATACGCAGGTGTCGTGCTTCGACGTTGTCCTGCGCCTGCTGCGTGGCGGGCGTCGCGGCAGTTTGGTGCCGCGAACGATATGACGGAAGGTCAGTGACTGTTGCTTGCGCCTCGGATTTTGCCGCGTTTTCGGGCGGGTTGGCTATTGGTCTCATGTTCGCTCAGCGTATCAGTGGTTAGATCACGTTGAGCGACGCGTTCGACGAGCGAGCGCTCGTCGTCTGTAGCAGGAATGGACTCCGACATCGACTTCAGTTCGTCAGCACCCCCAGTGCTGGACTCGTAGGTCGCCATTACAAATTCGGCGAACGCCTGAATTTTCTGTTTTTCGCTTGCCGGGAGGCGCGCAAAGCGTTGCGGGTCGACCGGCAGCGTGCTTGCCCCTTCGCAGTCGTCCTCGCCGAGGAGCTGGGCGATTGAGATCCCGAACGCGGAAGCCAGCTTGTATGCCGTTGCTAGCTCGGGTTCTGTGTCTAGATGCAGCACGCGATGAATCGAGCTCTGCGACATTTTTGCTCGTGTCGCGAGCTTTGCCTGTGTGTCTGCGGCCGGCACTCGGCCCATCCAGAGGCGCACCTTATCCGCTAGAAGTTTCCGCATCGAAATGTCTTTACCCATGAAGGGGATCATTCCATACATGGAATTCCCTATGAGGAAGTTTTGATTGTGTGTAAAATTCCGCATAAGGAAGTTTTCGGGCCGTTTTCAAAATGGGGGAACGATGAAAGGCAACCACGAGCCGATGCTCGAGACCGTGTTGCGGCGACTGAATCAGGTTAAGGGCGACTGGCCGCGAATCGCTGGCGAAAGCACGGTGCCGTACCAGACCATCACCAAGATCGCGTGCGGTTTCGTGCGTGACCCGAGGGTGTCTACCGTTCAAGCGCTGTACGACTACTTCGCCGATCTGCCTGATCCGGACGCCCGCGCAAGCGCGCATCCGCTGGAAGTGCGAGGCGGCTCGCACTGAGAGTCCTCAGTTGCCTCACCAGAACCAATCGTATGTGACGCAGCGACGAGTACACAGAATGAAACTCCACCATCACCAAGAACTTCCGGGGGGGCGCATGACCTGCAGATACAGCGGTACCGAATGGCTCGACGTTCTCTATACGTCGATCCGAAGCACGCCGGGCGGGGTCGCGGACGCGGCGAATTTCCTGACTGCTCGCCGCGGCCGATCAATCTCGGCTGAGGCGCTCCGGTTGCGCCTGCGTGCCGTCGATGAAAACCGTCTCTCGATGGAAATGTTCGAGTTGCTGATCGAGTGGATGGACGAGCGCCGGTCGACATACGCGCTGGATGCGCTCTACGCACTGAACGAGCGGTTTGGGCTGCGTGCCTCCGAGGCGCATGCCATGCCGGCGGGAGATCCCGCCGAGGCGCTGATCGGTGAAGCGCTCGAGATCGCAAAGCATACGGGCGAGGTGGCCGAGTCCGTGCGTGTCGCACTGGAAGACAAGGTCGTCAGCGAAGGCGAGGCGACGACGATCACGACGGCGGCTCGGTCCCAACAGCGTGCACTCGACCGCCTCATCCGGCTCGTTCGGTTTGCCGTTCGTGCGCCGAAGCCCCCGTTCAATCGGGACTGAGCCGCGTCATGCGATTCAGCAACGGAATGCAGTGCTGCAACCCGTATCGCGAGCAAGCAGGGCTGTCTTGCGACTACGGCAACCAGTTGTGCTGCGCCAGCTCGGCCCTCGAGCGCATGGCGAGCACGATGCCGTCTGGTGTTCCCCGCCTTATCAACACGTTGCTGGATACGTTTCCGGCCTCGGCCGGGTACGTAATGCAGCACGCCTTGCGCTACGCCGACCAGACCGTCGCAATTAGCGTTGCCGCGAAGTATTGCGCCTCGCTTGCGACGCGCTCGGATCGGGTGGCCTTCAAAGACCAGATCGCCGGCTATCTCAGCGGCGAGCAACTGGACCAGTTCGAACAATCGACCCTCGCCGAATTCCATCGGCGGAAAGCATCAACCAATCGGGGATAACAAAGTGACTTTGCCGAAAGTATCGATCGCGCTTCGTGCGCGTCACATCCGTGCAGGACATCGCTTTACCGTAGGTCAATCTACGTTCGTCGCAGGCCGCGCATCGTTCCGCCGTCGCCGGGCAGCTCGGATCTTTTCGACGGGGGTGTGAGTCTTGTCCTCGATCGATCAGATCATCGCGCAGCTGGACGCTGCGGGGCACCCGCGATTGCCCGACGGACACCCCATCGCGGACGGGAAGCCGCATCGCTATGGCCCGAAGAAAAAGCACTGGTACTCACTACACGAGATAGTCCGGGCCGGGCAAGTGGTCGGATACGCAGGCGCGTTCGGCGAGTGGAGCGGTGACGACAACGGTACGCAGAAATTCGTATGGCAGGGCGGTACGCTTCCGCCGGACGTTCTGGCCGAGACCCGTCGTCGGCAAGAGGCAACCGAACGCGCGGAAGAGGAGAAGCGGCAAAACGCGGCGAAGCTGGCAGCGAACCGCGCGCGGCAGCAGTGGGGCGAGGCTGCCGAAGTGGGCGCTTCTGCGTATCTCGACCGAAAGCAGATCACCGCTGAAGGCGTGCGGTTTGCCGCCGACGGGACGCTATACGTGCCCCTGTTGCGCTATACGATCGACGACGTTCGCATGGTCGGCCTGCAGAAGATCACGCCAGACGGTGCGAAGCGATTCAACAAGGGGACCGAGAAGAAGGGCGCGGAATGCCGGCTTGGTAGCGTGAGCGTCGACGACAAGATCGTGATGGTTACGGAAGGCTACGCCACCGGCCGCTCGATTCGCATGGCGACAGACGAGGCTATCCCGCTGTCCGTTTGTATCGATGCCGGCAACATCATGCTCGCCGCGCGCGCGTTGCGTGACGCGTATCCGGACGTGCATATCCTGATCTGCGCCGACGACGATTGGAAGGTCGAGCAGCAAATGCGCGACTGGCTGAACCAGAAGCTCGGTTTCGGCGGGCACCTGGTAGTCGGTGCCGATCCGGTCGAAGTTGAGCATCGTGGCGTCGTGCATCGTGTCAGCGCCGCCGTGGCGCAGATCGACGGGCGTGTTCCGCACCTCGAGCTGCGCATCGACGTCGATGGCCGGCCCGAGCAGATCAAGCGATTCGAGAACACTGGCCGTTCCCGCGCAGTGGAAGCGGCGCATGCCGTCGGCAACGCGAGCGTCACATTCCCGATCTTCTCGAATCGCGAGGATCGCAAGCTCACGGATTTCAACGACCTGCATTGCGAGGAAGGGCTCCACGTCGTCAAAGAGCAGGTCGAGCGTGCAATCCTCGCGGCATTGGCTCCGGCCGCGAGCGATGTGAAGCCGTTCCCGCATCTGAATGCGGCCGAGCGTGTTGCAGATCCCCTGTTCGCTCAGGCAGTGTCGGTAGTGCGTGAGGCGCGTCGTGCGTCTGCCTCGCTCGTGCAGCGTCAGCTCAAGATCGGCTACAACCGTGCGGCCCGGCTGCTTGAGGACATGGCGCAAGCCGGGATCGTGTCTGAAGAGAACGACAAGGGTTCTCGTCGCGTCATCGATTCAGGCGACGCGTTACCCCCTTCGTCCGCTGGCGCTGCCGACGACGAGCCGCCGCCCGACGAAGCACGACAGGCTCGATCGTGGTACGCGGACCTTCGGCGCACGAACAGCGGCGCATTGCTTCCGACGGTCGACAACGTCTTCGCGATCCTGTCGAACGACCCGAAGTGGGAGGGCGTGCTCGGCTTCGAACTTTTCGCGCTCCGGATCGTGAAGCTGAAGCCGCCACCGTTTCCCGGTGGCGAGACTGGCGAGTGGACCGATCGCGACGACGCGCGCTGTGCGCTGTGGCTGGGCCAGCGCTACGCGGTCAGCCCGCGTGCGGATCTGATCTCCGACGCAGTGTTTCTGGTGGCCGAGCGCAATTCGTATCACGAAGTGCGCGACTACCTCGCGGGCCTGACGTGGGATGGCACTCCGCGGCTGAAGAGTTGGCTCGTTACCTACCTCGGTGCAGAGGATACGGAATACGTGCGGCTGGCGGGGTTCAAGTGGCTCGTCGCTTCGGTCGGCCGCGTGATGAAGCCCGGATGCAAGATGGACAACGTGCTGATTCTCGAAGGCGCGCAGGACGCCGGCAAGTCGTCGGCATTCCGCACAATCTTCTCGCAGCGTTGGTTCACCGACGCGAACATCATCATCGGCGACAAGGATTCGTATGCCGTGATGGCGGGGAAGTGGGTTATTGAGCTGGCCGAACTGGATGCGCTTTCAAAGTCGGAGTCGTCCAACTCGAAGCGCTTCTTCTCGACGGCCGTCGACACGTACCGGCCGCCGTACGCGAAGCGTGCGATCGACGTGCCACGTCAGAGCGTGTTTGCGGGCACGGTCAACTTCGATACGTACCTTAAGGACGAGTCTGGTAACCGGCGCTACTGGCCGGTCAAGGTGGCGGATGTGTTGGATCTGAAGGGCCTTGCGGCCGATCGCGATCAGATCTGGGCTGAGGCATTTCAGATCTATTCCGAATGGGATGCGGCGAACCTGGAGGCCGATGGTGTGCTACCCGCGCCGTGGCAGGTCTTGGCCGACGAAAAGCCGTTGTTCCGCGTCGAGCAGGATGCCCGTTATGAAGGCGACGTGTTCGAACCGATGATTGCCCGCTTTATCGAAATGCGCGACAGGGTGACGATGGAGGACATCCTCGGCGAGTGTTTGAAGCTGGATATCTCGAAGTGGACGCCTGCCGAGCAGCGACGCATCGGCAAGGCGATCAAGTCGATTGGGTGGGTGCGCAAGCGCGAGTCGAAGGGTGACCGTGGCTGGTATTACATGCGTCCGGAAGCGGCTGAGATCGTCGCACGGCCTGCGACAGCAGCGCTCGCGGCAGCGGAGGTTGGCAATGAAGCGTGCTTCTAACCGTCAGTCAAATGCAGTGCACGCGGCTTCGCTCCGCGCGCTGCGTCAGCGTTGTTTGTCGCGCCGCTCCGGCTCATTTGCCGCGCCGCGTCGGGCAAATCGGCGCGCCGTTCGCCGTCTCGTGTCCCGACGTCCCAAGCACTCCGCCTCGCGTACGTGCGTGTGTGCGTGCGACGTGCGCGACACGTGCACACGGATGGGCGCACGTCGCAAGCGCGCGCACGCGCACCTGACCTTCTTTCCTTGGGACAGTAGGACAGTAGGACAAAGTAAAGAACGGGGTGAGCAATGATCGACCTGAAAGAACGAGCCGGGACAGCGATGAACGTTCAAAGCCAGCTGAACGATCAGGCCGTCGATGCGGAGACCACGTTGGGGGCACTCGCCTTTGCGGGCGATCTCGGAAAGTTACTTTGGCACATGAAGTACGGTCAGGACGTGTCATACGTCCATGATGTGAAACGCTCACCGTTTCGACGTGCGGTTCTGCTCCTGGCGCATCGCATTCGGACGTCGCGGAAATTTTCACGAGCGAAGTTCACGGGCCTCGATCATCAGCAGGCGCTCGACAAACGACGCGGTCTGAAGGTTGACGTGGCGAAGGCGGATATCGTTGAGCGTTTTGCGCGTCGCGTGATCGTCGAATGGTGCGCGGACATCTGTACGGACTGCGATGGTCACGGCGTCATCGGCCGTTCGCGTCGCGACGAGCCGACAGACCGCGACGTCGAATGCCCGGTCTGCTGCGGTCGTCGGAAGATTGTGGTCGACGAGCAACGCGTGCCGTTCGCGCACAACGGTCGCAGTCCGATGGTGCTTCGGGAGTACGGTCCTTGCCCCGAGTGTGATGGTGTAGGGAAAATCCGCGTTTCGAAGTCGGGCATTCGCGTTGGCCGACAGATCTGCAAGAGCTGCGGCGGGTCGGGCAAAGCCGCGATCGACGAACCGGCGCGGGCGCGTGCGCTTGGTATCTCGCTGGACCTCTACCGCTCGCAGTGGCCTCGGCATTTTGTCGCGGCGCTCGCGCTGTTGGATAGCGTGGACGGTCGCGTGTCAGACACGGTGCGACGGAAGATGCAACGATGAAAATCTTGCAAACCAAGAGCAGCGCGAATAAAATCCGGCCATCCTTTACCGAGTCACTGGATATTCGCTGGCACCGCGCGTTAGTCGTGCAAACCTCTCGGAGACATAACAACAATTAAGGGTGCCCGTTAGGTCAGTGGGAGGCGTTCGCCTTCACAAAATGGAATTCTTGAAGCCTCGAGCGCGAAAGCCTCGGGGCTTTTTGCATTGGAGGCCGCATGTCGAATGGCTCCTTCACCTTTCGCGTTGACACGTCTCGTCTTCATGCGGCGGCCGAAGATCACGTGCAACAGCAGTTACCGTTTGCGATCTCGAAAGCATTGAACGAAACGGCTCAGGCGGCGAAAGCTGCTTTGGCCGACACGATGCGTCAGGTCTTCGATCGGCCAACCCCGTACACGATGCGATCGCTGCGCATCAAGTCCGCGACGAAGAAGCGGCTCGAAGCCCGCGTCGGCTTCATCGATGAATCGTTCAAAGGGACGCCAGCAACGACATACCTGATGCCGCAAGTATCGGGCGGGCCGCGTAGTGTGAAGCGGGTCGAAGGGTTGCTGCGTGCGCGCGGTTTGCTCCCATCGGATATGTACGTCGTCCCAGGTGCGGCAGCCCAGCTCGATCAGTACGGCAACTTCAGCCGGGGGCAGTATTCGAAGATCCTCGCGCAGCTGCAGGCGTCACGTGATCGCACGCAGAACGAAACGGCCCGCTCCCGAAAGCGACGCAAGCGTGATCCGCTTCGCGACGCGCGTTACTTCGTCGGTCGACCGGGTGGCGGCAAGATGCCGCTCGGAGTGTGGGCGCGATACAAGTTCGCGGCTGGCTATGCGGTCCGGCCGGTGCTGATGTTCGTACGTGCGCCCCGATACGGTGAGCGATTCCCATTCGACCGAGTCGTCGAGACCGTGTCGACGCGCACGTTGCCGACTGCATTCGAAGCTGCTCTGAAGTTGGCGATGGCGACGCGTCGATAGCAAGAGGCAATCGGATGGGGTACACGGCAATAGGATCTTTCTATTGCAAATGAGAATCGATAGCTTTCTTGAAAAGCACGGTGAGGGCTCTGGCCGGATTTTTTTGGGTCCTCCCGGACACCCTCCCGATGCGGGTAATTCGAGCCACGTTGGACGCGCAGTGTCAAAGATTTTTCAGGGTGGTCACCGGGTGGTCAGGTGGTCAGTTTCGGTGGTCAACAGGTGGTCATATGCCTGAGATGAGTCAACGCGCGTTCGCGCGTCACATGAACGTCGCGCTCAACTCGGTCCAGAAAGCCATCAAGGCTGGCCGGATCTCGCTGAACGCGAACGGCAAGATCGACTCCGATGCGGCCGAGGCCGCATGGCGGCGCAACACCGACGAGTCACGTCGTTCGTTCGAAGACCTGTCGCGCGCGACGCCTGCGCTTTCCTCGGCTTCTCTGCCGCCGTCGCTGGGCGACGACGAAGACGACTTCCCCGCTGGCGCGAAGAACGAAGACCCGCACATGGCGAAGTATCGCGCTGCGCGTGCGCATCGCGAGGAGACGCGCCTCGAACGCGAACGCATGGAGCTTGCGCGCGAGCTCGGCAACACGCTGGCGCTTGCGGACGCGCAACGGATCGCCTTCACGGCCTTCCGAACGGTACGGGACAACGTGATGAACGTGCCCGTACGCGTGAAAGACATCCTCGCGGCCGAAGACAGTGCGGCCCGAGTCGAATCCATCCTTGAGGAGGAGCTCGCAAGGGCGCTGTCCTCGGTCGACGTAGACACGTTGATGCAAGATCAAGACGGTGACGCCGATGGGAGCGACAGAAGCCTTCCTGAAGACGATCAAGGAGGCGATTCAGCCTGACGAGCGCATCGGCATTGCCGAGTGGTCAGAGCGGCATCGCATCCTGCCTGAGAACAGTCCCGAGCCGGGGCAGTGGCGGAACAGTCGGACGCCGTACCTCGTCGGCATCATGGATGCGCTGTCGGGCATGTCGAGCAACGTCACGCGCTACGCGCACGACGATCCACAACCGTTCGACAACAGTTGGGTCGTGATCGTCGGCCTGCAGAAAGGGCACCAGCTCGGTGGCTCGGCGCTTGGCGAGAACTTCATCGGCCGCAGCATCACGACGGCTGCTGGCAACCTCCTGTGCGTGTTTGCGACGAAGGACGACGCCGAGAAGTGGGAGATGGATCGCTTCGAGCCGATGCGGCTTGCAACGCGTGCGCTGCGTCGCCGCGTGAAGGATTCCAACCGGAAGAACAGCGCCAACACCAAGCTGCGCAAGCGCTATCCCGGCGGCATGATGAACCTCGTGAGTGCGACGCGCGCAGGTCGCCTCAAGTCGACGACGGTTCGTTACGCGTTGCTCGAGGAGGTCGACGAGTACGAGCTCAACGTCGACGGACAGGGCAACCCGATCGACCTTGCGGTTAATCGGACAAGCAACTTTGGCCGCCGGGCAAAGGTGTTCGCGAATAGCACGCCGACGATCAAGCGTCGGTCGCAGATCGAGAAGCTGTACGAGCAGGGGGATCAACGCAGGTACTTCGTGCCGTGTCCGCATTGCGAGCATCCGCAGTTCTTCGACTGGCACAAGGGGATGAAGTACACGCCGGGCGAGCCGGAAACGGTGCGCTACTACTGCGAATCGTGCGGTGCTGGCGGTCGCGAGCACGAGTGGAAGCGGGGGTATGGCAGCGCGTATTGGATGCCGACTGCGAAGGGGGACGGCAAGACCGCCAGCTTCCACCTCAGCGCCATCTATGCACCGCTCGGCTGGCGTCCGTGGGACGAGATGGCGGCCGATCACGAGGCCGGCAACCTCGACGTCGAGAAGAAGATCGCGTTCTTGAACAACGGTCTCGCCGAGACGTACGAAGACAAGGCTGCCGAGATGAAGTGGCAGACGATCAAGCGTCGTGCGCAGCCGTACAAGCTTCGTACGATCCCGCTCGGCTGTCTCATCCTGACTGCGGCGGTCGACACGCAGAACGACCGGCTCGAGGTCGAGATTGGCGGATGGGGGCGCGGGATGCTCAACTGGACGATCGACCACGTCGTATTGCGCGGCGATCCCGCCACAAAGGCCCCGTGGGCGGAGCTGGACAAGCTACTCGAGACACCGATCGTCAACGCGTTCGGCGTGCCGATGCGCATTGAGCTTTGCGCGGTCGACTCGGGCGGTGGCCGTACGCAGGACGTGTACGACTACTGCCGGCTTCGCAAGCATCGGGGCGTGTTCGCGATCAAGGGTGCGCGTGACAAGCACAAGCCCATCATCGGTCGACCAACCGATCAGGACGTGACGAAGAACGGGCGGACACACAAGGGCGGGGTGCAGCTTTGGCCGGTCGGCACCGACACGGCGAAGTCTCGGATCTACAGCGCGTTGTCGCGAGACGAGGAGCTTGAGGTAGCCGATCAGCAGATGCTTTTTTCGACGGACCTTGAGGACGAGTATTTCGAACAGCTGTGCGCGGAGGCGTACAACGCGGCGAAGGATCGGTGGGACAAGCTCCGCAAGCGCAATGAGGCGCTTGACCTGAAGGTCTACAACCTCGCGTGCGCGTATCACCCCAAGCTCCGTCTCAATGCGTTTCAGGAGGCCGATTGGGCCGCTGTGGAGGCCGTTGTCGAGCCGCGTGTCCGTGATCTGTTCGCGGAGCCGGCTGCAGAGGTCGAGGCCGATAGCGCACCCGCTGCGACTGATACGGCGTCGGATGCCGATGACCTGGCGCTCGAGCTGCACGAGGTCGAAGTGGCCGTTAAAGAATATGAACCCGTCGCATCCGCTCCCGAGCCAGTGGAACCGGAGCCCCGTCCGAATGCAACCGGATGGGTGCCGCGACGCGATAACTGGTTGAGGCGTAGGTAGCTATGGCATTCACACAGAACGATCTGATAGCCGTCGAGCGAGCCATCGCGAGCGGAGCGCTGACGGTCGAGTACAACGGCAAGAAAACGACGTTTCGCAGCATCGCCGACCTGCTCGCAGCGCGCGATCTGATCAAGGCCGACGTCGACGCGGCGAGCGGTGGTCAACGTCGGCCGCGATCGAGCATCGCAATCATCGAGCGTTTCTGACATGCGAACGAACATTCTCGACAAGATGATCGCTGCCGTGTCACCAGTCTGGGGCGTGCGACGCGTGCAGGCGCGTATGGCGCTCGATGCCGTTCGCGGCTTTGACGGCGCGAAGCGCGGTCCCCGCGCTGTCGGCTGGCGCGCAAGCGGTGCCAGTGCGAGCGCAGAGCTTGCGCCTGCACTGGCGACGCTGCGCAACCGATCGAGGGATCTCGTCCGGAACAACGGGTACATCAAGCACGCGCTGAATGTGAAAGTTGCCAACCTAGTCGGCACTGGCATTCGAGCGAAGTTCGACAACAAGCCGTTGCAGAAGCTCTGGAAGAACTGGATCAAGCAATGCGATGCGGCGGGGCTGCTCGACTTTAATGGCATTCAGGCGCAGTGCTATCGGGCAATGGATGAGGCGGGTGAGGTTTTCATTCGCTTCAGGACGCGCCAACCTGACGACGGCCTCGAGGTGCCGCTGCAGCTGCAGGTGCTCGAGGCGGAGTACCTGGACAGCACCCAGACGGGGCCGACGAATACCGGGGGCTTCGCGATCACCGGGGTGCAGTTCGACGCAATCGGTCGCCGCGTTGGGTACTGGTTCTTCGATCGGCATCCCGGCGAGATAGCGCTGGTCCCGCGCGATATGCAAAGTCACTTTGTGCCGGCGTCTGAGGTTATCCACCTGTTTGACGCGATCAAGCGCCCCGGTTCGGTGCGCGGTTTCCCAGAGTTCTCAACGTCCATCTGGAAGGTACGTGATCTCGACGAGTATCAGGATGCAGAGCTGGTCCGGAAAAAGATCGAGGCTTGCTTCGCGGCCTTCGTCAAGACGAACGATGAAAGCTATCAACCGGGTCGGCCCGTAGCGGTCGCAGGGGCAAAGCAGGATGCGCCGCGCGTCGAGGCGTTGTCACCGGGGATGATCGAGTACCTGCGCAATGGAGAGGAGATCCAGTTTGCTGCACCCGCCGCGAGCGACGGATACGAAGAGCATGTGCGCATTGAGCTGCGAGCGATCGCGGCGGGGTGCGATATCACGTACGAGCAGCTGACGGGCGATTACTCGCAGGTCAACTTCACGAGCGGGCGCATGGGAAAGATGGAGTTCAAACGGATCATGGAGCAGCGGCAATGGTTGATCGTGATCCCGATGCTCTGCGAACGCGTCGCGATGCGCTTCGTGTCGACGGCATTCCTTGCGGGCAAGACCAAGCTTGCCACGTGTGATGTCACCTGGACGCCGGAGCGGATCGAGTTTATCGACCCTGCTCGCGAAGCAAACGGTCTGATTGCGCTGATCGAGGCGCGACTTAAGAGCCGGAAGCAAGGCATTCGCGAGCTCGGCGACGACCCGGAGGAGGTCGACGAAGAGATCGGGGCCGATCCGCTCAATGCAGACGAGCCGCCCGCCGGGAGCCGAAGTCTCGGAGCTGGTGGGGCGAGTTCTTCGCCCGAGACCCGACGACGTACGTTTTCCACCCACAAGCGCCCGCGTAAGCGGGCGTTTTCATTTGGAGGCAAGCATGCCCCGTAGCACTAACAGCCCAACGAGTCCGCAGGCGCGGGGCACGTCGATGCCGCTCATGTCGCGCCTGATGCCGGTCTCGTCGTTCAACGCCGAGGCGCGCACTGTCGAGGTGACATGGACGGCCGGCGCGCAGGTGATGCGCTATGACTGGCGGAACGATCGACCGTACCTCGAGGAGCTCAGTACTGCGCCGGGGGCCGTGCGGATGACGCGGTTGTCGTCTGGTACTGCGCCTGTCATCAACAACCATGAGCGCTGGCGAGGGCTCGACGGTGTTCTCGGCGTTGTCCAGGCGGCTGATCTTGACTCCGCCGCTGGTACGGGATCCGCGACGCTGCGGTTCTCGCGTCGCGACACGGCAGAGCCGTACTTTCAGGACGTTCAGGACGGGATTCTCCGGAATGTTTCTGTTGGCTATCGCGTGTATCGCATCGAGATGATCCCGCCCGGTCAAGAGGGCAATGAGGTGTGGATTTATCGCGCGATCGACTGGGAGCCGACGGAGATCTCGGTTGTCGATATCAATGCAGATGCAGGGTCGACGACGCGTGGTGATCCCGGTCAACCGTTCGCAGGGGAGATTCCGACCTTTCCGTGCGAGTTCATCGAGCGCGGCGCAGCAGCACAACCTTCCGGGGCGACTGTCCCGGCGATCAATCAAGGAGCAGATACGCAAATGCATGTTCAAGACAACACCCGTAACCAATCGACGACCGTTCAAACCCCGACGCCGGCACCCGGCAACGTCACTCCGGCGCCGGCGGCTGACAACGCGCGTGCGGAAGGCGAGCGCGCAGAACGTCAGCGCATCATCGAGATCGGTGCGGCCGTTCGCGCGAGCACGCTCGACGGCCAGCAAGCGCTGATCGACGGCTTCATCGAGCGCGGCGTGGCGATCGACGCCGTGCGTGCGGAGGTGCTGCGCCTGCAGGCCGAGCGCTCGAACGCAACCAACATCCGCGGGCAGGCCGATATCCAAACGGTCAGCGACGAGACGGACGTGCGCCGAGCTGCGATGACCGATTCGCTGATCCATCGCCTCAATCCGCGCCACACGCTCACCGATGCGGCTCGCCAGTATCGCGGCATGACGTTGCGTGAGCTCTGCCGCGTTGGTCTCGAAGCGGCACACATCGACACGCGCGGCATGGACATCCGCGCGCTGGCCGGTGTCGCACTCGGCATGGGCGAGCGTGGCGGATATCACACGACCTCGGACCTGCCGGCCGTGTTCGGTAACGTGATCAATCGCACGTTGCGCGACGCGTACACGGCTGCGCCGCGCTCGTTTTCGGCGTGGGCGCGTCAAGGTGTGCTGACCGACTTCCGCGCGGCTACGCGCGTGATGGTCGACGGCAACCTGAAGCTCGAAAAGGTGAACGAGGCGGGTGAATACAAGACCGGGACGCTCGTCGATGGTGGCGAAGTGATCCAGCTCGGCACCTACGGCAAGATGATCAGTTTCACGCGCCAGATGATCATCAACGATGATCTGTCGGCACTTGAGCGCGTGCCGCTGTTCTTCGGCCGCGCTGCTGCAAACCTCGAATCGGATCTCGTCTACGCTGCTCTGACGGGCGGCGGCAAGATGGCCGACGGCAAACCGCTGTTCGACGCGTCGCACAACAACATCGGCACGGCCGCCGCGATCAGCATCGACTCGCTGTCCGAAGCACGCACGAAGATGCGCACGCAGAAGGCTCCGGGCGACGACTCGGTCGTGAACGTGATGCCGAAGTTTCTGCTCGTGCCGGCGGCGCTCGAGACGGTCGCTGGTCAGTACACGAGCAACCAGTACACGCCGACCGTCGCGAAGGAACAGAACCCGTTCTACGGCGTCCTGACACCGGTTGTGGAGCCGCGCCTCGACGCGATCAGCCCGACGGCGTGGTACCTCGCTGCCGATCCCGCGACGATCGACACGATCGAGTTCTGCTACCTCGAGGGCGAGCAGGGCCTGTACACGGAGCAGTCGCTCGACTTCGACGTCGACGGTCTGAAGGTCAAGGCGCGGCTCGACTTCGCGGCGAAGGCAGTCGACCACCGTGGCGTGTACCGCAACGCTGGCAAGTAACTTTCGCGGCGGCGCATATTCAGTGCGCCGCCGTCCTCCTTTCTCCCATTCAGCAGGAGTGCATGTATGCGCAACTATATTCAAGACGGTGACATCCTCACCGTGACGCTGCCGAAGGCCGTCGCCTCGGGCGATCTCGTCCTCCTCGGCTCGTCGAAAACGCCGGCTGTCGCATATGGGTCGTTTGCCGCGAACGTGCCGGGCGAATACGCGCTCGACGGTGTGTTCGAGTTTCCGGCAGTCGCGGCCGATGCAGCGATTGTCGGCGACCTGGCGTACTTCGACGAGGCGGCCGGAACTGTGACGGCGAAGGCTGACGGCACAACGCCGATCGGCATCTATGCGGATGCGAAGGCAGCGAACGTCGGTCGCGCCCGCGTGCGTCTGCTGCGGACGAAGTGACGATGTACAACCCGTCCGTAATCTGGGCGGCGATCGGGGCCGTCGGCATGCTCAAGACGGCGATCATCGAAGAGTCGGGGGCGGAGCTGCAGGTCGGGTTCTTCGCCCCCGAAGAGATCGATCTCGACGGCCGTGTCACGGTATCGCGTCATCGGATCGAGTATCAGACCGCAGACGCCCCGGATCTGCGTCGCAGCGTCATCGTTGTGATCGACAGCGTGCGCTATTCGATCTACCGCCCGCCGCGACGTACCGATGACGGTTTCTTTTCGGTCGCCGAGCTGGAGGTCAAGCAATGACGACGCTTCGCGAGCGCTTCATCGAGCAGTTGATGACCGCGTTTTCTGCTGATGAGCGACTGCATCAGCAGGGCGTTGTAGTTGAGCGATCGCTCTTCGCCGCATTCGAGGCCAGTGAACCGCGTGTGATCGTTGTCCATCGCGGCTCGGATCCAGTCGTCGACGAGAACATCGGCGTGACTACGCGTGAGTGCGGGGTAGCTGTGTCGGCCGTCGTCCATGCCGATGCGCCGGATCTCGCGGCCGACGCCATGTTCGAGGTGACGCATCCGATCGTGATGCGCTTCCAGGCTGACGGCCTGATTGGCGTGCGCGAGGCCGGGACCGACGAGCCGCAGGCTGGTGATGTCGACGGCGGCGTCGGCGTCGTGACGATGCGGTATCTCTTTCTTTACCAGACGCGCGCCGGACACCTCGATTGAGGTCACGGCGGCGCATTGACAGGAGTTGAAATGGGTAGCGCCAAATCAATGCGAAATTCCGTCGTCCTGGCCGCGTTGCAAACTGCGGTTGGAACGCCGGCGGTGCCGAAAGGCGCAACGGATGCCATCCTCGTGAGCAATCCGTCAGCGAAACCGATCTCGGCCGAATATACCGGGCGGGATCTGGTCCGCCCGTACTTCGGTAGCAGCGAGCAGCTCCCGGCCGGCGCGCACGCCGAGCTCGATTTCGAGGTCGAGGTTGCCGGGGCCGGCGAGGCCGGGGTTGCGCCGGCGTGGGGGCGGTTGCTCATGGCGTGCAACTTCGCCGAGACCGTCACGGACAAGGTCGACGTTCAGTACCGGCCAGTCAGCACGGCGGTACGGACGCCGTTGACGTTGTACTACTACCTCGACGGGCTGCTGCATAAGCTGACGGACGCGCGGGGGACCGTGTCGTGGGACTTCACAGTGAAGCAGATCCCGAAGATGAAATTCCACTTCATGGGTGTCTACAACCCGGTCGTCGATTCTCCGCTCCCGGCCGACACGGATTTCTCGAAGTTCCTGCGGCCGAAGCTCGCGAGTACCGAGGCGACGACGTGGGCGATGCACGGCTACACAGGTCCGCTGCAGGCGTTGTCCCTCGATCTGGCCAACTCGCTGACCTGGGCGGCGCTGATCGGCTATGAGGGTGCGGAGATCAACGATCGACAGCCGACTGGAAAGATCACGATGCAGCTCGGATCGGTGGCCGACAAGAACTGGTGGCAATCCGTCAAGGATGCAACGACCGGTGCACTCACCATCAAGCAAGGCAACGTGCCGGGCAATATCGTCCAGTTCGACGCTCCCAAGGTGCAGTTGACCGACCCGTCGTACTCGGATCAGGACAAGAAGGTCATGCTCGATGCGACGCTGACGGTCAACCCGGATCGCGGCAACGACGAGCTGGTGATCACCGTAAAGTAACTTTCCGAAACCCAATCAGGCGGCCGCGTGAAGCGGCCGTTTCTATTTGCGAGGCTGTATGTCCTACTGTCTGACCAAAGCGCCGACCTTCACGATGAAAGTAACTGTTGTGGAGCCGGGCACCAGCTCGAGTGGTGAAGTGGAAACCCATGAGTTCGTCGGGGTGTTCAAGCGCATCGAAATGTCCGAATGGGACGAGATGCGCAAATCGGGCCGCACCGACCTGTCGATCATGTCGGAACTGCTGCTCGGCTGGTATGGCCTTGTCGACGAACGGAACGACGAGGTGCCTTTCACGAGCGCCACGCGCGATGCGCTGCTGTCCATTCCGCACGCGCTACGTGGTGCCGTTGTCGCGTTCATGACGGGCGCTTCGGGGGCAGGCCTAAAAAACTGATCGACGCGGCACGGCATTGGGCCGGCGCTTCGTCGTCAGCCTCGACCGTCGACCGAGGTGTTGTCGAGGCGCTTGCAGCGTTTGGTGCGCGTCCGGCGGATCTCGAGGCCGCCGCGTCGCAGGCGGCTGACACTGCGTTTGAGGTCTACCAAGAAAACTGGGAGGCCGTGCGGGCATTCGTCGCAATGACGACGCAATGGCGCATGACGGGGATCTCGGGGTTCGGCGGTGCGTCGATGGTGCATACCGGCCTGGACTATTCCGCGCTCGAGCCAGTCTTCCGGTTGCTCGGCGTGAAGCGAAAACGTCGTGTCGCGTTGTTTCAGCAGATCAGGGTCATGGAAGAGGCGGCGCTCGAAGTACTGCTCAGTGATTGACCCGACGTAGTGGGGAAAGCGATATGAACGGAACAAGCGGCAGTCTGGGGCAGCTCGTCGTGCAGTTGACGATGGACCCGGCGACGTATCGTGCGAGTCTGCGCACTGCGGAGAACGATACGGCGGCGTTCTCGGACGCCGTCGACAAGTCGGCGCAAAAGGCCGGGAAATCGATGCACGGTGTCGGTGTCCATACGGCCGGCGCACGACGTGAGCTGATGGTGATGGCGCATGAGGTCGTCACTGGAAGCTGGAAGAACCTCGCCGGCTCTGCGATGGTGTTCGCGGAGCAGATCGACCTGATGGCTGTAGCGCTCAGTCCGGTGGGGCTCGCGGTCGGAGCAGTCGCGGCGGCTATCGGAACGTTCGCGTTGGGCGCGTACAAGGGCGCGCAGGAGGTCAGCACCTTCAACAAGTCGATCCAGCTCACAGGCAACTATGCGGGCATGACGACGAGCAGCATCGCGGCAATGTCGGTTGCCGTCGCGGACGCGACGCACGCGAGCGTCGGATCTGCGCGGCAGAGCGTGCAGGCGCTTGTGTCGACCGGGCAGATTGCCGGTGATGCTCTTCAGATTCTCGGGCAAAGCATGATCCGGCAGCATGAGCTGACCGGGGCGAGTCTGGACGATCTCGCGAAGGACTACTCGAGGATGCCCGAGGGCGTGGCGAAGTGGGCCGAGGAGCACAACCGAAGCATGCACTTCATGACGACCGCGCAATACGAACATATTCGCGCGATCGAGGAGACCGGGGATCGTCAGAAAGCGATGCTAGAGACGGCCAAACTGCTCGACGCACACCTGCGCGGCGAGTCACTGTCGAACCTCGGTGCGCTCGAGCGTGCGTGGCGCGGGGTGGGAAGCGCGATCGGCGGGGCATGGGAGTGGATGAAGTCGATCGGCAAGGCTGAGACGACGGCGGAGCGCGTTGCGACCGCCAGGGCGGACCTTCGACACCTCGAGGACGCCGCGCGGTCCGGCACGGTTGCAATGCGGCCGGGGGCGATGGACGCCGCGCGGGCACGGTTGGCCGAGGCCGAGAAAGTGGCGGCTGACGAGACTGCTGCAGCGAAGAAGAAGTCTGAGGACGCGCGGACCCAAGAGGCGGGTATTGCAGCGTCGGATTACCTCAAGCGGCTACGCGACGAAGCGCGGGGCATCTCGCGCATCAACGAGGCGCTCGACGACTACAAGCGCAAGATTGCCGACTACAACAAGGCGAATCCTGAGAACAAAGTGTCGACCGGACAGATGGCCGCGGACATGGCGGAGATTCGAAAGAAGTACGCCGACCGGTCTGGTGCGTCTGACGCTAACCGAATTCGTAAGAGCCTGCTCGACGCCGCATTGCAGGAGACGAAGAATAGTCTCGAGCTGATCCAGAACGCTCACAAGAATGCTGACGATCAGCTGCAGGCGCTGCGCAAAGCAACTTTGATCTCGGATCACGCGTTCTATTCGGCTCAGATCGCGCTGGCGGACGATAGCACGGCGAAGAAGATCGCCGCGTACGAGCGCGAGAAGAAAACGCTTCAGTCGGCCTACTGGAAGGCCCCCGCCGACGAGCGCATCCGGATCACGAAAGAGATCGGCGAGGTCGATACGAAGATCTCGAAGGCCCGCGAGGAGAATGCATCGCGCGATCTCGTGCTGTTGACGCAGCAAGAGGATGCGCAACGACGCTATCTGAAGTCGATCTCGGACACGCGCGATGCACTGTTGGCGCAAGCCGGCGTGTCGGTGCCGCGCGCGATGCACGAATACGACGATCGCAATCGGGGAGCGCTGCTGCAGGCGGCGTCGACAGGGGACGTGCAAGGGGCCGCGTTCATCGAGCAAAACCGGCAGCTCACAAAGTTGTCGGCGCAGTACAACGACATCATCGCCCAGGCGAGCAGCGTACAGCGGAAGATCTCCCTCGATCAGCAGGAGGGGCTGACCGGCTGGATCGATGGTCTGTCGCAATTGCGTGCGAATTCGGCCGATACGGTCACGTCGCTGCAGGCGCTGTATGACGAAGTCAACCGGCTTTCGTGGCAGTCGACGGACGAGGGTGTGCTGCGCAGTCTCGATGTGATGCGCGACCGCATTCGGCAGTCGATGCTCGATAGTTCGAACTACCTGAAGGAATTCACCGACGCCGGCCGCAGTGCCTTCAGCGGCTTGTTTCAGGACATCGCAGCCGGCGCTAAGACGCCGGCCGAGGCCGTTCGTTCGATGGTCGTGAGCATGCTCAGTTCGTTCGCACAGCTCTTTGCGAACAAGGCATATACGGGGCTGATGGGGATGCTCTTCGACGGGGTGCTATCGAGTGCCGGCGGCATGGGCGGCAGCGCATACGGATTCACGGCGCTGTCGTCGATCTCCGGCAGCGGGTCTCTGTTCGGCGCTGGTGCCGGGATGAAGTTCGCGGGCGGTGGATTGATCAGCGGCCCCGGCACGGGGACGAGCGACAGCATTCTCGCGCGCGTGTCGAACCGCGAGTTCATCGTTCGCGCGGACGTCGTTTCGCAGCCGGGCGTACTCCCGATGCTGGAGGATCTGAACAACGGCCGCGGCATGTCGCGCCTTTCGAAGTTTGCCCGTGGTGGTCTTGTCTCTGGTTGGCGTGCAGCTGGTGGCGGCTATTCCGACGTCGGAATAAGCCTGTCTGTTTCCGCGCCCGTCTATATCCAGTCGGGCGGTGACGAGCAGTCGACGCAGTCGTCGACGAGCGCGGCTCAGGCGCTCGCGGATGGACTGAAACAAAAGATACGCGCTGTCGTACTCGGCGAGACCCGCCCGGGGGGAATCATTTACACGTTCATGAAAAATGGCAGATGAAATTTTCGTGTGGGCGGTTCGGACCGGCGATGCCGGACAAATCGACTTCAAGGTAAGGGCTGCGCCGTTTGGTGACGGCTATCAGCAGCGAGTCGGTGACGGTATCAATTCGAAGCGTGCGAAGTGGCCGATTACCGTCATCGGCACGCTGGCTGAGGTTCAGCCGGTGATGGATTTTCTCGACCGGCATGCGGGCGTCAAGTCGTTTCTGTGGACGTCGCCAATAGGCATTCAGGGGCGTTACACATGCGCGTCGTATGTGCCGAGTCGTGGAGCGGGAAGCATAGTTACTTTGACCGCGACTTTCGACGAATCATTCGGGGCTTGATAATGGGAAAGCTTGAAAAAGTAAATCTCGGGGCGGAAGGAACAGGAGTTGGCGGTGATTCTCCGCGTAGTGCTAACGAGCGGATGAATCACAACGTCGATATTCTCAGTACGCAATCGCCCCTGACGTCGGCCGAGGGCATGATCACCAAGCCTCAGACTCTAACGCTCGACGATCACGTCGGCCGGCGTGTGCGTGTCAATCTCGTGGCGGCAGGAACGATCAAGCTTCCGTCGTCGAAAAAGTGCACGCCCGATCAGGTTATCCATGTGCGCAATGTTGGCAAGGCTGCCGTGTCATTTGCTGCTGAGGATGGGTCGGGCGACTTCATCGGGCTATCTCAACTGCAGCCGTCCGAAAGTGCGTTGGTGGATACAGACGGATCAACCGGGTGGGGACTTCTCTATCGTAGCCGTGCAAGTGCGGACGATGAGTCGGTTATCGGGAGTCTGTCGGTTGGCGGCGAGCTGAAGATAGCTGGCATGGCATCGTTCGCCAAACGTCCGATGTTCGCAGGTAAAACCCCGTGGGACTCCGGAAACCTCGATCCCGGCAGCTTCCAACCGAAAGGAAACTATCAGCCGGCAGGCAATTACCTTGTTCGAGGAACGGGCAACAATATTGCGGGGAGCTATTTTTCCAGCAGCATTATGCCGAACATTGCCGGTATTGATGCTGGGAGATATGACGCCTGCCTGACAATGTCGAACAGCGGCAATCCGGGCGCGTCTGCCGTGATCCAGTTTCACCGGGAGGGCAGTTTCGCTGCGTACTTTGGTCTGGACACGGACAATTACTGGAAGGTCGGCGGGCGTTCGATGGGGGCGAATGCACATCGGATAGTCCATGAGGGCATTGACGGCGCCGTCCTCGGTGGCTGGCTCCAGATCAATGGGGCTAGGCCCATGTCTTACGGAAACTACGGGTACTTGGCGCAGAACGGTGCCGGGACCAATCCGGGGGGCGTGAATGTCGGTGTCGCGATTTATTGCCCAAATGGGCGGGTTGCCGCCGGCGAGTTTGATGCGCTATCGGATGCGCGACTCAAGACGGACATCGTCAAGATCGACCCAGCGCGCGCGGTCGACTTCGTGCGAAACGTAAACGCGGTGGCATTCCGGTGGAAAGGCGACGAGACTGACACGAAAAACTTTGGGTTTATCGCGCAGGAAATTGGGAAAGCCGGATTCCCGGAGCTGCTGCGTATGGCCCTCGACGCAAGCGTTGAAGAAACCGTGGACGACGACGGGTGGGTGAGTCCCGAAGGTGTTCGATTTTCGGTCAACTACGATCAGGTGATTCCCATCCACTCATCCGTACTGCGCAGCCTTCTGCAGCGGGTCGAAGATCTGGAATCTCGCATCGGGGGTCTGGCGAGCCGAGTATGACGATAACAGCGGATATTCAGCGCCTCGAGCCGGGTGCATTGGTTGAGTTGTTCGAGCTCGATGCAACGTCGATCGGCGGTCAGATGGCCTACTTCCATGCTCACCGTCAGG
This sequence comes from Burkholderia sp. 22313, assembly GCF_052045245.1. Taxonomy (NCBI): domain Bacteria; kingdom Pseudomonadati; phylum Pseudomonadota; class Betaproteobacteria; order Burkholderiales; family Burkholderiaceae; genus Burkholderia; species Burkholderia sp. 22313. The sequence goes on along the minus strand of NZ_JBQEON010000048.1, from coordinate 14,113 downwards.
CGGGGTCAATAACGTGGCGTGGCGTGATGTATTCCCCGTGGCCGATTGTTGCTGAGGGCTTTGAGCGGACCAGCGCGGGTAGGCAACCTGTGCCGACTCTCAAGGTTGGAAACGTCGATGGTTCGATTTCGGCGCTTTGCCTTGCCTTGGCTGATCTCGTCGGTGCGAAGGTGTCGCGACGCAGGACATTGTCGAAGTACCTCGACGCGATAAATTTTCCGTCCGGTGCAAATCCCTCGGCCGACCCGAACGAAGAGATGCCGCTCGAGGTCTGGTTGATCGAACGGAAGTCCCACGAGGACAACGAGTCGGTCGAGTTCGAACTATCGTCGCCTCTCGACTTCGACGGTGAGCAACTGCCTCGCCGGCAAATCATTCCGAACCTGTGCGTCTGGGCATATCGCGGCTCGGAGTGTGGATACACGGGTGGACCTTGCGCGGACGCGAACGACGCACCCACGGATGATCCTGCCAAGGACCGATGCAGCCAGAGCTTGCGGGGCTGCAAGCTCCGCTACGGCGCCAACAACCAGCTGCCCTACGGCGGCTTTCCTGCTGCGGGCCTCGTCCGCACCTAATCCTATGCGCAAAGCTACTTTGGACGCGATTCGCTTGCATGCGATTCGCGCGTATCCGCACGAGTGTTGCGGCCTGGTGATCGTGGAGCGTGGCCGTGAGCGCTACGTGGAATGCAGTAACGCGGCGACCGATGGCGATCATTTCATTCTGCCGGCGCAAGAGTATGCCGCTGCGGAGGATCGGGGCGCGGTGGTCGCGGTAGTGCATTCGCATCCCGATGCGTCTGCGGAAGCATCCGAGGCGGATCGAGCGGCTTGCGAGGCGTCGGGGATGGTTTGGCACATCGTCGAGGTGCGTCGCAGTGACGACGGCATTGTCAGGGCGGGCGCTGTCGTTACGGTCGAGCCGGTCGGATTTCAGGTGCCGCTCGTCGGCCGGTCGTTCGCGCACGGCGTGCTCGACTGCTACACCCTTGTCCGCGACTGGTATCGGGTGGAGCAGGACATTTTGCTGCCGGATTTTCCACGCAAGGACGTGTGGTGGGCGAACGGCGAGGACCTGTATATGCAGCATTACGGTGCTGCGGGATTCGTTGCGTTGCCCGGTCCTGATCCGGTGCCCGAGTGCGGCGACGTCATCTTGATGCAGATCCGTGCACCGGTGCCGAATCACGCAGGGATTTACCTCGGCGACGGCACGATGCTGCATCACCTCTACGACAGACTGTCGAGCCGTGACGTGTACGGCGGCTACTGGCGGGAAGTGACCCGCCTCATTCTGAGGTTTGAAGGATGAGTGAAAACGTTCGAACCATTCGACTGTACGGGTATCTCGGTGCGCGATTCGGCCGTGTGCACAGGCTCGTCGTCAGCTGTCCCGCTCAGGCGATTCGTGCGCTCTGCGTCATGGTGCCCGGCTTCGAGCGGGAACTGATGGAAAGCCGCGACAAGGGGATCACCTATGCGGTCTTCGCCGGCCGGCGCAACCTCGGTGTTGGCGACCTCAAGTTTCCGTGCGGTGACGATGACATTCGTATCGCGCCGATCCTGCAGGGCGCGAAGGCGGGCGGCTTGTTCCAGACCGTTCTGGGTGCCGTGATGGCCGCTGTCGGTTACTACTTCGGTTGGACGGGGATCGGTGCGGTGATCGGCAACATGGGCGTCGCGATGATGGCAGGCGGCATCTCGCAGCTCCTCGCCCCATCACCACGCGGGTTGTCTGCGAAAGATAGTCCGCAGAATCAAGCGAGCTACGTGTTTAACGGACCGGTCAACACGACTGCACAGGGCGGCCCGGTGCCGGTTCTGTGGGGTGAGCTTGAGATCGGCTCGGCGGTCGGGTCTGCCGGCATCTATGCGGAGGATCAGCTATGAGAGACGGTGGAGTGCGAGATGTCGTCGGCTTTAAGAAAAGCGGCGGCGGACGAGCCCCGATCGAGGCAAGCGATACGGCGCAGTCGATTTCATACGCCCGCGTGCTCGACATCCTGTCCGAGGGGGAGATCGAGGGGCCGGTGAACGGCTTGAAGTCGGTGTTTCTCGACGGCACGCCGTTGGCTGCCGACGACGGGTCGATCAATTTTCCGGGGGCGTCCGTCGAGTTCCGGACCGGCTCGCAGAATCAGGACTACATTCCCGGATTTCCGGCGGTCGAGAATGAGATCGGCGTCAGTGTCGAATTGCGCAGCGACACGCCGTACTCGCGAGCCGTTACTAATCTCGATCTTTCCGCTGTTCGAGTGCGGTTGTCGACGCCGCAGTTCCAACAGGTCGATCCGAATACCGGTGACGTGAAGGGATACCGCGTCGACTACCAGATCGAGATCGCGACGGACGATGGCGCGTACGAGATTGCTCTGAAGGCTGCCTTCGATATCAAGGTGTCGGGAAAGTACGAGCGGTCGCACCGCGTCAACTTGCCCCCGGCTCGGCGCGGTTGGACGGTGCGTATTCGCAGGCTGACGCAGAATGCGAGTAGCACGACCATCGCGGACACGACGACGGTCGAATCGGTCACGGAGATCATCGACGCGAAGCTGCGGTATCCGAACACGGCACTTGCGGGTGTCGTGATCGATGCGTCGCAGTTTCAGCGAGTGCCGACGCGCTCGTATCACATGCGCGGCCGGCGCGTGCGTATTCCGTCGAACTACGACCCAACGACGCGCGGATATTCGGGGAATTGGGACGGGACATTCAAGGTCGGATACACGAACAACCCGGCGTGGGTGTTCAACGACATGGCGACGCACCCGCGCTATGGCATGGGGCATCGAATCGCAGCGGATCAGTTGGATCGCTATCAGCTCTACAAGATCGCCCAATACTGCGACGAGCTGGTGCCGGACGGAAAAGGCGGGCAAGAGCCGCGTATGACGTGCAACGTGTATCTGCAGTCACGTGCTGACGCGTACAAGGTGCTGTCGGACCTGGCGTCGGTGTTTCGCGGCGTGACCTATTGGTCGGCCTCGCAGATCTGGGCGGTTGCGAACATGCCGGCCGAGCCGGTGTACACGTACACGGCCGGGAATGTGATCGAGGGCAAGTTCGTTCGTCAGGGCACCGATCGCAAGACGCGTTACACAGTTGCTTTGGTGTCGTGGTCCGATCCGGCCAATCATTATCAGCAGGCGGTCGAGGCGGTTGAGGACCGCGACGGCAAGCTGCGCTACGGCGTGCGGCAAACGGAGATCACGGCGATCGGCTGTACGTCACAGGGACAGGCCCAGCGGGTCGGGAAGTGGGCGCTGCTCACGTCGCGGATGGAGACGCAAGAGGTCACGTTCTCGGTCGGACTGGACGGGATTTTCGCATTGCCGGGGCAGATCATTCGCATTGCGGATTCGGCGCTTGCCGGCCGTCCAATCAGCGGCCGTGTACATGCGGTAGCTGGCCGTACCGTTACGGTCGATCGCGACGTCGTGGTGAAGCCGGGCGATCGCTTGATCGTGAATTTGCCGAGCGGTCGCAACGAAACCCGGATCGTGTATGGCGTCTCAGGGCGCGATGTCACGGTGTCGTCGGACTGGTCTGCGCTGCTGCAGCCCGAGGCTGTTTGGGCGGTGGAGAGTGACGACCTGGCCGTACCGACCTATCAAGTTGTGTCGGTCGCAGAGCGGACGGATGACCAGTCGCTGCGCTTCGAGATCACGGTCGTTCAGCACGAACCGGGCAAGTTCGACAACATCGACTTCGGGACGCGCATCGAGGATCGGCCGGTGACGGTCATCCCGCCATCGGTGCAGCCGCCACCGACCAACGTTCGCCTCAGCTCGTACTCGCGTATCGACCAAGGGACAGCGTCTACCGTCATGGTGATGGCGTGGGATGCCTCACAAGGTGCGGTTCAGTATGAGGCGCAGTGGCGCAAGGATAACGGCGACTGGATCTCAGCGGGGAGGACCGGGTCCGTGAACATCGAGGTGCCGGGCATCTATGCAGGGGCCTACATGGCGCGGGTTGTGGCAATCAACGCGATGAACGTGCCGTCGTTGCCGGCATTCAGCGTATTGACCGATATGCAGGGTAAGACGACGCCTCCGCCGGCCGTGACGTTTCTACGAGCGTTGTCGCAGATCATGGGGATCAGTCTGGAATGGGGGTTTCCGGAGGGGGCGCTCGATACGCAACGTACTGAGCTTTGGTACTCGCCGACGCCGGATCGTAGTACCGCGAAGAAGCTGGGCGATTTTGCTTATCCGCAGCACCTTTACACGATGGACGGTCTGCATGCCGGGGCGTCGCTTTTCTTCTGGGCGCGTCTTGTCGATCGCTCCGGCAACGTCGGCCCCTGGTATCCGGACGGCGCAGGTGTGAACGGGCAATCGAGCTCCGATGCGACTGCGATCCTCGAGTACCTGAAAGGGGAGATTGGCAAGGAGGAGTTGACGCACGAGCTGCAATCGGAGATCAAGGGAGCGACGGACTTCATCGGCGACGCCAAACAGCAGCTCGAGGATCTCGCGACTGCGGTTGGGGATGTCAAGTCGGAGGTGGAGCGCGTTGATGGTGTAGTTGCGCAATGGACCCCCGAGTGGGCCGGCGCGACTGACGGCTACGCCGGCGACACGAAGAAGTTGGCCGGCGCCTGGACGCAGTGGTCCGCCATGACCGACAGAGTTTCCGCAGTTGCCCGGCGGGTAGATCGCGTCGCGGCAGTTGCTGGCGAGTCGGCCGCGCAGATTCGTGTCGAACAGCTCACACGGGTCGATGAAAACACGGCGATGGCGCAGCGGATCGAGACGACGGAAGCGAGTGTCGGCACGGTCAGCGCGGCCGTCGAGCAAAACTCGCAGGCGATCGCGAGCGTCGATGGGCGTGTGAAGGCGTACTACACGCTGAAGGTGCAGGCGGCGGCCAACGGAAGCATGTACGTCGCGGGGATGTCGATCGGCGTCGACAACAACAACGGGGTTATGCAATCACAGATCCTGTTTCAGGCGGACCGATTCGCGCTGTTGAGCTTGGCGACCGGAGGCTGGTACACGCCGTTCGTCATCGAGAACGGGGAAGTCTTCATCAACCGCGCCTTCATCGGTAAGGGGTGGATTACGAACCTCATGATTGGCGATGTGATTCAGAGCAATGACTACGTCGCTGGCCAGCGAGGATGGCGTATCGATAAGAACGGATCGTTCGAGATCAACAGCGCCGACGGCGGGGGGCGCACGGTGATCAACCAGCTCGGTGGGCAGGTCTATGGGCCGAATGGCGGTTTGCTGGTTCGGTGGGGGAGGTGGTGATGCCTGCGGGGCTGCAGATTTTTGATGCTAACGGTCGACTGCTGCTGGACGGGACAACACGATGTGGGCGCTTGTCCGGGATGGTATGGGTTGGTGGGGCGGACGGCAGTCAACCGGCGGATCTGTCGGGGGGGCAGCCGTTCTGGGCGTTTATGCCTGAATGGCTCTTCAAGCACATCTCGATGAAGGCACCTGTCCCGAATGTTGAGATCAACGCGGGAGGGGTGCGTTGGTGGTACAGCGCGGACGGTGGTGCTGACTATCGCACACCGATCGTCGGATGGCTTATCTATGGGGTGTTTTGATGGGCGTTGGCTTTCAGGCTTTTACCGACAGCGGGGTCTTTCAAATCGATGGGATGACGCCGAACTACCAGCTCGTTCAGCGTCTTGAGGCAGTGTCGCAGCGGACGACGGTGGAGACTGTCTATAACAACGCGAGCATCCAGTACTTCGGGACGTACTGGGTCTGTTCGTTTACGTTTTCGGCCGATCGTCCCTTGTATGCGTTTTCTGCGGATCCGGGTGTCGGGGTTTCGCTTTGGGATGCGAAAGCTTCGAAGGACGGGCGCACGTATACCGTGCGGTTCATCACGGAAGTCCAAACGACTGTTCGCCTGTTCGTTTTCTCGAACGTGCCGGCGACGGGAAGCCGATACGGGCTGCAAGTTTTCAGTCCGAACGGCACGTTGATTGCGGATGCGGCGAGTCCGTTCTATCGCGTTCTCGATGTGATCGAGGCGCGGTACTTGGGCGATACGGGGTGGACGGTTACGGGTTCGCCGAATCCACCTTGGGATCAGCGTTCATACGGTCGGCCAGTGCTCATCTCGGCGCTATGGTCGGCTCACTACATATGGGGGTCATCGAACAGCAACCAGCGCCTCTGGGACATTCTCGAGATCGGAACGGTGCGAGTCAGCGGCGACGTTGTTTCGTGGGGAACGCGCATTTACAACGGGGGAAGATCTTCAAACATCACGACATTCAGAGAGTGCTGGCACACACGCTTCATGGTGCTAGACGGAACGGGGATTGTGTAACAGGCCGCCATCTTGGCGGTTTTTTCATTTGTGGGGTACGGGGAACAGGAGCCGTAATGCAAGAGCATGAAAAGACCATCTTGGAGTTGATTCTCATGGGCGGACTGATCGGTATCGCGAAGGTGCTGGTCGGTAACGAGCCGTTGTCGTTCCGGCTCGTCGTCGGTCGAGCAGTGCTGGGTTCTGCAACGTCGATGGTGGCAGGGATCGCGCTTACGCAGATTCCGGACTTGCCGCCGCTCGCGTTGCTCGGTCTCGGCAGCGCGTTCGGCATCGTCGGGTCGCAGTACCTGGAGGTGCTGTTGCGAAGGAAGGCAAAGCAATTTTTCGGGGAGAGCAAGAATGGGTAAGTACGACGGATTGAAACTGAAGGCAGAGCTCACGCGCGATGAAGACCGACGGTATCGGATCTACACGGACACGGTCGGCAAGGTGTCTGGGGGCATCGGCCGCAATCTGACGGACAAGGGGTTCCGCGACAGCGAGATCGATCTGATGTACCAGAACGACATCGTCGAGACCGAAGCATGGCTCGATCGCAATCTGCCGTGGTGGCGGTCGCTCGATCCGGTCCGGCAGCGCGTGTTCATGAACATGGCTTTCAACATGCAAGGGAAGCTGCTCGGGTTCCGCAAGTTTCTCGCGGCGGCTCAACGTGGCGATTGGGGTGTGGCGGCGATTGAGATGCTCGACAGTCTGTGGGCGCGGCAGGTCGGAGATCGCGCGAAGCGCCTCGCGGCGATGATGAGGAGCGGCGCATGACGTGGCTCGATCCTCGCATCTGGCTGGCCGTGATCGTCGCGATTTTCATCGGCGCGGCCGCCGGCCATTCGAAGGGACACCGCGATGCGGACCAGTCTGCCAGGGTCGCGGATCAGCAAAAGCAGATCGAAGATCTGAGGGCCGAACGTGATGAATTTCGCCGCCGCGTGGTGGCACAACAGGGGATTGCTACCGATGCTGCGAAAAAACGTGATGAGGCGCTTGCTGCTCGTGCTGCTGCCGATGGTGCTGCTGACGTCCTGCGCAAGCAAATCGCCGCGCTCGTCGCCGCTGCCCGGCGTGCCGGCGCTTCCGCCGGGGGCTCGGCAACCGGCGACGCCCTCGATCTGCTTGCCGACGTGCTCGGCCGGTCTGATGAAACGTCGGGAGAGCTGGCAAAGATCGCTGACGAGCGGGGTATCGCCGGCCAGCACTGCGAGCGCAATTACGACGCGTTGACGGTCAACGCGCAAGTCGAGATGCCGTGATCGCGCGGCGTTCGATTCGGATTGTTCTGGAGCAGCGAAAACCGGCGCACAGGCGCCGGTTCTTTTTTTGTACACGGAGTCGAAGATGGGGATTATCGATCGCTTCAAATTTGCGACTATCACGCTGACCAGCTCTGCGGTCAGGTTCTACCAAATTGCTCCGAGCGATGACGAGGATTTGCCCGATCGGCCGCGCGGCGTTTTTGTTGGCGAGGCCGGTGACGTGATGCTCATCGGTGACAACAACGAGCCGGTTCCATTCAGGAATTGCTATGCCGGTCAGGTGTTGCCGGTGCGTCCCATTCGCGTTCTTAAGACCGGAACGACGGCTAGCGGACTGGTGGCGCTCGTATGATCGGCTTCGGGATTTCGATAAACGGTCGCGGGCGGGGTCATGCGAGCGGCGGCCCGAGGCCGGCTCGCCGTGCGCGATTCTGGCGCATTTTTATGCCCGTCCCGAATGCCGTAATACCGACGGAATATCTCGCGATCGGGAGGGTCTGGTTGTACCGCAAAGGCGAGATGATTCCCTATGCAGGTGCCGTCACGAGCGAGAGCTCGAAGTATGCCGAACGCTCCGCTGCGTTGACGTTTCGAAACGAACCGATGGCGAATCCTGAGACGTACACCGATGCGTGGACGAGCTCGATCGCAAACCCGTACGACCAGTGGATACAAGTCGACTTCGGTGTTGAGATCGAGGTCGATGTGTTGTGTGTGTTTCCGCTGATGTTTAAGGGTGGGGCTCGCATGCCGCAGACACTCTGGATTCAATGTTCCACAGATGGCGTCGACTGGGCGACGCTCGGTAGGTACAGCGGGCTGTCGTGGTCAGATGCTCAGGCGAAGTCCTTTGCGATTCCGGCGACAGGGCAGTTGGTACACGCGAACGAAGAAGTGTTCGGTGTTGGGGACGGCGGACGGCGTACCTACCCGCTGACCTACCGGGGGCAGCCACTCCGGAGGGTAGACAACCCGACGATCCGCCGGCGTGACTGGCAGGGAGATCAACAGCTTTATGCTACGCCTCGAATCAATCTGCTGCGCCAGTCCAGTGATTTGACGAAGGAGGATTGGTTCAAGGCGCGGGGTTTATCGGTGTCACAGGACGGGATGCTAGGGCCGGACGGTGTGACGGCAGCAAGTTTGATCAAACTGCTCGGCGGGACAGATCACCAGTTGGTGCAGAAGCTGCCTGCTGCCCTTGACGTCGGCTCGACATATGCGCTGTCGGTGTGGCTCAAGGCCGGTGTCGGGGCATTTGATTTTCAGCTCGCCTACTACGATGCCAGCAAGTTCGTCGCCGGCGCAATGGTGGCGATCAGCGGAACGGCGTGGCAACGACGGGAGGTCGCGCTCCAAATTGCCTTTCCGGCGGTATCGCCGGAGATCAGGCTGGTGGGGTATGGAAACGGGCGCGATGGAGATGCTATCTACGCGGCGAACGTACAGCTCGAGGCGGGTGTTGCTTCGTCGGGCTATATACCGACCGCGGATAGCCCGACGACCATTACCGACTATGCGCTTGTCTCGACCGTAGTGGAGCTAACAGTTGCGCCTGGTCCAAGCGCGGAGCTCGCTTGGACTGGTGACGGCGAGATCTGATCGACGCTTTACTCGAGGCCGACGGCCTCGAGAGAAACAGGGCGACCAGGGGAATGTTCGCGCATTGTCCCCGGTCGCTTTTCCACTGTGCGTGCCAGTGAATCAGCCAAGGCCCCGTTTACCTACGTAGGCGGGCCGGATTCTACACCAAGTTTAAAAACGGCTTTCACAATGGCAAATCCGATTATTCCGTGGATCGGCGGCAAGCGCCGCCTTGCAGACCATCTCATTCCGCGCTTTCCGGCGCACGACTGTTATGTCGAAGTGTTCGCTGGCGGAGCGGCGCTCTATTTCATGCGTCCACCGGCAAAGGTCGAGGTGGTCAACGACATCAACGGCGAGTTGATCAATCTGTACCGCGTCGTGCAACACCACCTAGAGGAGTTCGTTAGGCAATTCAAATGGGCGCTGACGAGCCGACAAGTTTTCGAGTGGTTGAAGCTGACGGTCCCGGAAACGCTCACGGACATCCAGCGCGCAGCGCGGTTTTATTACCTTCAGAAAAGTTGCTTTGGGGGAATCGTCCACGCGCAGACCTTCGGGACTGCGACCACTGCGCCCCCAGGGCTGAACCTGCTGCGCATCGAGGAGGAATTGTCCGCCGCGCACTTGCGCCTGGCCGGGGCATTTGTGGAGCGGTTGCATTGGAGCGACTGCATCGACCGTTACGACCGTCCCCACACGTTGTTTTACCTCGACCCTCCGTATTACGAGACGCGGGGATACGGGGTGGATTTTCCGTTCGAAGAGTACGAACGGATTGCCGAAAAACTTCGGGTGATCAAGGGGCGGGCGATCGTCAGTCTGAATGATCATTCCGAGATTCGACGCGTGTTCAGTGACTTTCACGTCGAGACTGTCCCGCTGCAGTACACGGTTGGCGGTGGTCACAAAGGAGTTGATCGCAGCGAACTGATTATTTTCAGTTGGGACGACGCTGCGCAGCCAGTCGGACTGTTCTGACCGAGGCCGGGGCCGGGGCGTTGACCCCGGCTTCATTTCAACAGTTACCTGTATGTAATGATTTTGTAAAATGAATATGCGGGGACATACTAATTTCACTAGCACCTGAGACCTCTATGAAGAAAAAGCTACTTGCCATGTTTTGCGTCGCGGCTGCGTTGTCGGCCTGCGGTGGCGGGGACGACACCGCGTCGACGAATGCCGGCCCGGCTATCCGCATGACCTATTCCGGGAATCCCATCATTACCGCGCGCGTTGCGCGGGCTATGGCTGCCGCTGACGCAAGCTCGCCGGCCGTCCCGAGTCCGCCCAGCGCGCAGGCGACGATCGACGCGCTACAGGCTGCTTTCAAGGCTCGTGGGGCCGACGTCGGGGTCTACCCCGGCGTGATCGACGGTTCGACGCTGCATCAACTCGTCCAGGCGGAGAATGGCGGGGTCGGCCCGACCCAAGCGGACGTGATCAACGCGAACACCAACATTACCGAGTGGGTGTTGATGAATTTCCAGCTCGACGATATGACGGGCTACGTGGACACGCCGGAGAAGCGTGCCGCGGTCGATCAATTCCAAAGTGACCTGCAGATCTACGCTGCGCGGGAATATCTCAAGGGCAGGGTGGTGCACGCGGTACTTCCGATCGTATCGTGCCAGCCCTCGCAAACGGAGCGAGTTGTCGACGCGAACGGGGGCGTGACCGTACAAGAGCATTTCACCGCGTCGCGTGAGCTGTACGGGGCGATCAATGCGGCCTCGTCGCGGGGCGTGGTTGGATTCCGGACCGTTGGGGGGCTGTGGCAGTCGGATCCCGCGCACATGGGCGCTGATTGTTCGACGCCCGATCAGGCAACGCAGGATGCGCAGATCGATAGCATCGTGGAGCCGCTGACGATCAACTATAAAGCCGCGCTCGAGACGATCGACCAGTGCAAGCACAACCCGGAGTCGATTCCCGAGTACATCCGTGCAGCGCAGTGTTGGGGCATTGAGCCGGTCAAGAAGTAATCACTGTGGCGTCGCGCGCGAGGCAGCGTGCGACGCATTCCCTCCTGCGTGTTCAATCGAACCGCGCACCATCAATCATCCTTCGAAGCTGGTCGAGCGCGAACGAATCCGGGTAGCCGCTTTTCTTCAGCTCGAGCTCGGCCGCGCAGACCATTTTCTCCATGAGCCGCAGTGTTCTGCGGACGTGGACAACCTCCAGCACAAAACGCTGTTCAAGCGTCGGCCGTTTGTTTTTCTTGAAGGTGGTCGCGCTCCATGTCTCGCGCAACTCGTCCCATGTCAGGCGCTGAAACTCTGGCAACTTTGTCGCCTTGTCGGAGCCGGGATCCGGCTCGCCGGGAGTGTCGTACAGTCTGCGTTTCATTTCTTCACGCGCGCGCCACTCATCGGAGAAAGGAGCAATCTGCGCGCGCGGGTTACCCGTCCGTCCGGCCCGCATAATCTCCTTGTCGACCTTGATCGCCAAGCGTCGCAGCGGCGCTGTGTATTGCGCTGTGTCGGCCTGCTCCAGGTACGCGATCATGCGTGTGGCATCGCTCGTCAGCGAGCTCATCTCGGCCAACGTAGTCCGCAGATGCAGCACCTCCAGAATCAGCCGATGAACCTCGGCGTAGGTGCAGCTGCTCCACCATTTCGACATGTCATCGAAGCGTGGTGGGTCAAATGGGGGCAAGATCATGATGCGCGCCTAACAGTCGGGTAGCAGCGACGCATTGCTGCGCCGCCGCCCCCTAAGAACCGTACGTGCGAGTTTCCCCGCATACGGCTCAAGCCTCTATAAGGCCAGTGATTAAACCAACCCGGCGGCACCACGTACCGACCGGCCTATGTACCTGCTTCATGGCAGCGTGCAGACTAGCTGCGGCCGTTGCCCTTGCGACGTGCCCGGGAGATCCGACTTCGAATCGCAGCGCGCTGCGCAAAGTAGGTGTACCACTCACGATCGTAGGGATTGGCGTCCGATTGGACTTTCGGATGTCGTTCGATGGGTGTACTCGCCGCTGTCCGGAGAGACCGGAGGATAGGGCGTCCGTTATCGTCCACATGATCAGTGGCGACGGCAAATACCCATTGCCTTAGCCCAATCCGATGAAAGTAACGTTGCCGCACCCATTCCGCAGGCTTCTTGGGATGGCGTCGCTTGGCCCATTGCCATATTGCGTACCAGATATGGCTGTCCACGCGGGTGAAGGCTTCCTGTGCAACGACGTGACGGTGGTACATTGCCCAGCCGGTGATCACAGGATTGAGGGCGTCGATCAGCACGTCCTGCGGTGCTGGTCTTAGCCTTCGGATGATGTCTCGAACCTTTTGCAGGAAGGACTGCACGTTCTTCCGCGCCGGCTTGATAAGCAGTTTCTTGCCGTATCGCCGGACGTTCTGGCCAAGGAAATCATAGCCTTCCGTCAGGTGGGTGATCTTCGTCTTCTCCGGGGCGAGTTCCAGTCCTCGAGATGCAAGAAACGTGGTGACTGCCGGGGTGACTGTGTCCTGCAACACTTCCCGACTCACTCCAGTGATGACGAAGTCGTCGGCGTATCGCACGAGATTGACCTTGTGAGCTACGCGATGTGACGGATATTTGAAAACGGACGATAAAACCTTGTCCAGCCCGTTCAGCGCAAAGTTGGCGAGCACAGGGCTGATGATGCCGCCCTGTGGCGTCCCTTCGGTCGTCCTCGCGAATACACCGTCCTTCAAGTAACCGGCCCTCAGCCATTTCGCCAACACGGCCTTGTCCGTCGGCACGTGCTTTAAGAGCCACGCATGGTCGATGTTGTCGAAGCAGCCGCGGATGTCCGCTTCGAGAATCCACTGCGCCGAGACCCGTGCGCCCCGGTCTTTTGGGTTGCCGTGGTATCGGGCGTTCATGAAGCATTGCGCTATCGCGTCATGGGTAGATCGCTCTTTTCGGAATCCATAGGATTGTCCATCAGAGATCGTTTCGGATACGGGGTCGAGGGCGAGCAGGTGAAGGGCCTGCATCGCCCGATCTCGCATCGTGGGGATGCTCAGCGGGCGCAGCTTGCCGGTACTCTTGGGTATATAGATACGCTTCAGCGGCAGCGGTTGATACCCACACCGCGTCAGCGAGCCTATTGCCATGTATTTGGCATCCGGGGTCGACCAAAGCACTTTGTCAACGCCCGGTGTACGTTTGCCTTGGTTTTCCGTCACTCGTTTAACGGCTAACGCTTTGCCGTAGAACGAGGTGGTCAGTAGCCGTTGCAGAGCCTTGACCCTGTTCCAGCGACCGGCCTGTGTCGCCTTCACGATACGCGCTTGCATTCTTTTGACCATGGCGTGGGCCGCGTCCCAGTCGATGCTGTGCCACGACGTACCTTGGTCGGCCAGTGCACACGTTGACAGCCCGTTCATTTGCTTTCTCGCCTTCAAAGATTACGCAAGTTATCTCGTGATGAGAGACCAGTTGGAAGTCTGCCCACTTTCGTGTCGAGCGATGTTTCAGCTCGTATCCCGGCCATTACGGCCTGGCGTTCGCTTTCTCCAACCTCCTTTACCCGCTCCGCCCGCAGCCTCCCTCGCGGTTGGCCTGCCCCTGGGGGCGACGAGATGGGCTTACCCTGTTCCGCTGTCGCAACGGGATGACGACGGTTTCCTCTTTACGCCGGCGACACCGTGGTCTGCGTGCATTCACCACAGACTGAATGCACCCGGTCGCGTAGCTTTTGCCCTCAGCCTGTCAGCATCTTTGGCTGGACTGTAATCACGACGCTTGCGAGAATTCACTTCCGTTAACCGTGCCACCCGAGCCCTTCCGGCTCCCGCGTCGATGCTTGCAGGTGTCGCCTTCGCCTCGCGGCTCGGGCTAGGCCTTGCGGCCCCAGTCGTTGTCCTCGATGCTCCGCACCCCGCCGTTACCAGCGACGCACGATCGAGTAGGCTACTGCTGGCAGAACAGCAGGTCCCGTCCAATTGCTATTGGCGAGACAGTTGTGATAGCGACTTTGCAGGTCGCGCCTGTATG